>NZ_CP090981.1:2733404-3066809 GCF_021513135.1 Vibrio sp. SS-MA-C1-2 | reverse complement strand
TTCTTTTTATCGATAAAGTAACGGATTATGAAGAAGGTCAGTATCTTCATGCAATTAAGAATGTGTCGGTAAACGAGCCTATGTTTAACGGCCATTTTCCTGTAATGCCTGTATTTCCTGGAGTTCTAATTTTAGAAGCAATGGCTCAAGCTACTGGGTTATTGGCATTTAAAACCTTTGGTGCACCTACTGAGAACGAACTTTACTACTTTGCAAGTGCGGATAAAGCAAAATTCCGTAGCCCTGTCGTACCCGGTGATCAACTTGTTGTTGAAGTGAACTTTATTCGCGATCGTCGCGGTATTGCTCAATTTGATTGCTATGCAAAAGTTGATGGTAAAGTTGTTTGTTCTGCTGAGTTGAAGTGCGCCCGCAGAGAGATCGAATTATAATGATTGATAGTACCGCTCAAATCCATCCAAGCGCAATTGTGGAAGATGGAGCTACTCTTGGTGCAAATGTAAAAGTTGGTCCATTTACCTATATCACAAAAGATGTTGAGATTGGTGATGGAACTATTGTTCACTCAAATGTTGTGATCAAAGGTCCAACGGTGATTGGTAAAGACAATGAGATCTTCCAATTCGCGTCTGTTGGTGAAGAGTGCCAAGATCTAAAATACAATAACGAACCAACGCGTTTAGAAATTGGTGATCGAAATAAGATCCGTGAAAGTGTGACTATTCATCGCGGAACAATTCAAGATCAAGGTCTAACTAAAATTGGTAGCGATAATTTGTTTATGATCAACACCCACGTTGCTCATGATTGTGTTATCGGTAATCGCTGTGTATTTGCTAACAATGCAACACTAGCTGGACACGTAACCGTTGATGATTTTTCTATCATTGGTGGTATGTCAGCGATTCATCAGTTCTGTGTAATTGGTGCCCATTGTATGGTGAGCGGAACATCTGCCGTTGTTAAGGATATTCCTCCTTATACTATGGCTTCAGGTAATCGTTGTGCGCCATTTGGTGTAAATAGCGAAGGCTTGAAACGTCGCGGCTTTACTAAAGAAGCGATTAGCGAGATCCGTAGCGCATATAAACTATTATATCGCTCAGGACAAACATTCGCAGAAGTTAAACCACAAATTGAAGAACGCGCAAAAACAGTGCCTGAGCTTCAACTTTATGTCGATTTCTTCGAACGTTCGACTCGCGGTATTATTCGATAATGAACAAAAAACCTCTACGCATTGGCATTGTCGCTGGAGAGATCTCTGGCGATATTTTAGGTGCAGGCTTAATTGAAGCACTTCGAAAGCAACATCCTGATGCTGAATTTATCGGCATCGGTGGCCCTTTAATGATCGAACAAGGTTGTCAATCTTGGTTTGAAATGGAAGAGCTTGCCGTGATGGGAATCGTAGAGGTTCTTGGTCGCTTAAGACGAATATTAAAAATTAAAGCGGCATTAAAAAAACGCTTTATTGCCGATCCACCGGATATTTTTATCGGCATTGATGCTCCTGATTTTAACCTTCGCCTAGAAGCGGATCTTAAAAATGCAGGCATCAAAACCATCCATTACGTGAGTCCATCGGTGTGGGCGTGGCGTCAAAAACGAATATTTAAAATAGCCAAAGCAACCAATCTTGTTTTAGCCTTTTTACCTTTCGAAAAAGCCTTCTATGATAAATATAACGTACCCTGTCGTTTTATTGGTCATACAATGGCAGATGCAATTCCATTGGAATGCGATAAAGAAGCCGCGAAAGCAGAACTAGGTTTACAGCTTGATCGACGTTGGTTAGCTGTGCTACCAGGTAGTCGTGGTAGTGAAGTATCAATGCTGGCACAACCTTTTATCGAAACCTGTAAAATCCTTCACCAACGCTTTCCTGATCTCGGTTTTGTCGTACCCGTGGTGAATGATGCTCGTCGCCAACAGTTTACGGAAGCATTACAACAATATGCGCCAGATCTTGAATTTACTATTGTCGATAAAGCTCGCCCAGCAATGATTGCTGCCGATACGGTATTGTTAGCCTCAGGCACTGCAGCATTAGAATGTATGTTAGTTAAACGCCCAATGGTGGTTGGCTATAAAATGAAGCCATTTACATTCTGGTTAGCGACTAAGTTAGTTAAAACCGCTTATGTTTCACTACCCAATTTGTTAGTGAATCGGGAGATTATTCCTGAACGATTACAGCATGATTGTACTCCTGAAAACCTTGCCACAGAGCTGACTTCATTATTAGAGAATGATAATCATGCATTGATTGAACAATTTAATGAGCTGCATTTAATGCTAAAAAAAGATGCCGATAAACAGGCTGCTGAAGCGGTGTTAACACTAATTGCTGAGTAAGCACTCTTAACACTATTTCTCGTTTATCATCTTTCATGTAGTTAAAAGCGGAACCATTAATATGAGTAAGATACTTCCTGATTTTGAATACCCTGCTGGATTTGAACTTTTTGCCGGTGTAGATGAGGTGGGGCGTGGTCCATTAGTGGGTGATGTTGTCACTGCGGCTGTTATTTTAGATCCCAATAACCCAATATTAGGTCTGACTGACTCCAAGAAGCTTTCTGAGAAAAAGAGAGAACTGCTTTTTGATGAGATCAAAGAGAAAGCATTAAGTTGGTCTATTGGCCGCTCAGCTCCTCAAGAGATCGATGAAATCAATATTCTACAAGCGACGATGATTGCCATGCAGCGTGCGGTTGAAGGTCTATCTGTTAAACCGAGTTACGTGTTAATTGATGGTAATCGAATTCCTAAACTATCGATACCTGCTGAGGCGGTGGTAAAAGGTGATCTTCGTGTTGCTGAGATTAGCGCAGCGTCAATCATTGCCAAAGTCACTCGAGATCGTGAAATGGTTGAATTAGATAAACAATACCCTGAATATGGTTTTGCGGGTCATAAAGGTTATCCAACCAAAGCGCATTTAGCAGCCATTGAAAGACATGGTGTTTTTGAACAGTACCGTAAAAGCTTTAAACCGGTAAAACGAGTTCTAGGGTTAGATTAAATCGCTCTGAATTCTGTTAAACAACTTAGTTATAAATCTCTGTTCTATTCCGCTTACTGCTATTTTTTACTGGAAATACACAGTAATTATCCTTTCAGTTTGATACACTAAATTCAAGCTCACAATTAGTATTTGACCCTATTATGACCGATCCGCGTTTTATTCATCTTCGTATTCACTCTGATTTTTCCATGGTCGATGGCCTAGCAAAGATCAAGCCTTTAGTTAATGCTGTTGCAGATAACAAAATGCCCGCCATGGCACTAACGGATTTTACTAATCTATGTGGTTTAGTGAAGTTTTATAACAGTGCCCAAGGTGCTGGTATTAAGCCAATAGTGGGGGCTGATTTTAAAGTACAGTCGTCAATTTTTGGTGATGAGCTTTGTGATTTAACCATTTTAGCATCAAATAACGAAGGTTATAAAAACCTCACCTTATTGATCTCTAAAGCTTATCTTAGAGGGCATGTTCAACACACACCTGTGATTGATCGCGATTGGCTAATCGAATATAAAGAGGGATTAATCCTCCTTTCTGGTGGTCGCCATGGTGATGTTGGTAAGGCATTACTAAAAGGAAATCAGCAACTGGTTGAAGAGTGTTGTGATTTTTATCAGCAGCACTTTTTAGATAACTATTATTTAGAGTTGATCAGAACCGGCCGTCAGGATGAAGAAGCTTACTTACATTTTGCGGTTGAGCTAGCTGAGCAGTTAGATATCCCTGTTGTTGCGACTAATGATGTTCGTTTTATTAGTCCAGATAAATTCGATGCCCATGAGATTCGAGTTGCAATCCATGATGGGTATACTTTAGATGATCCACGTCGTCCTAAAAATTATAGCTCAGAGCAGTATTTACGCAGTGAAGAGGAGATGGTTGACCTCTTCTCTGATATTCCTGAAGCACTAGAAAATAGTGTCGAGATAGCAAAACGTTGTAATGTGACGGTGCGGTTGTATGAATACTTTCTTCCTAACTTCCCGACTGAAGGGTTAGAAACGGGTGAGTTCTTAGTTAAAAAATCAGAAGAAGGATTAGAAGTTCGATTAGAGGCGCTATTCCCAGATCCTGAGATTCGAGCACAAAAACGTCCTGAATATGATGAACGTTTAGATATTGAATTGAAAGTGATCAACCAGATGGGATTCCCCGGTTACTTTTTGATTGTGATGGAGTTTATCCAATGGTCAAAAGATAATGCGATCCCTGTTGGTCCTGGGCGTGGTTCAGGCGCGGGATCTTTGGTCGCATATGCGCTTAAAATTACCGATCTTGACCCGTTAGAACTTGATCTACTTTTCGAACGATTCTTAAATCCTGAACGTGTATCGATGCCCGATTTCGATGTCGATTTCTGTATGGATAAGCGTGATCAGGTTATCGATCACGTTGCTGAAATGTATGGTCGTGATGCGGTCTCTCAGATCATCACCTTTGGTACGATGGCGGCTAAAGCGGTAATTCGAGATGTCGGTCGTGTTCTTGGGCATCCTTATGGCTTTGTTGACCGTATATCTAAATTAATTCCACCTGATCCAGGCATGACGCTAGCAAAAGCCTTTGAAGCTGAACCTCAATTACCGCAACTTTATGATGGTGATGAAGAGGTGAAAGCGTTAATCGATATGGCGAGAATTTTAGAAGGTGTGACCCGAAATGCAGGTAAACATGCAGGTGGCGTGGTTATCTCTCCAACAACAATCACTGACTTTGCGCCGATCTACTGTGATGCTGAAGGTAACTTCCCGGTTACTCAGTTCGATAAGAATGATGTTGAAACAGCGGGACTCATCAAGTTTGACTTCTTGGGACTTCGAACGTTAACGATTATTGACTGGGCATTGGCGATGGTAAATCCTCGTCGAGTCGAGCAAGGATTAGATCCAATCAATATTGAGACGATTCCTATTGATGATCAAGCCTCTTTTGCTTCATTGAAAAGATCAGAAACCACGGCGGTTTTCCAGTTAGAGTCGCGCGGAATGAAAGATCTAATCAAACGCCTACAACCTGATAGTTTTGAAGATATTATCGCGCTGGTAGCCCTGTTTAGACCGGGACCGCTGCAATCAGGCATGGTAGATAACTTTATCGATCGTAAACATGGTCGAGAAGAGGTCTCTTACCCCGATGCACAATATCAGCATGATTCACTGAAAGAGATCCTTGAACCTACCTATGGAATTATCCTGTATCAAGAACAGGTTATGCAGATCGCACAGGTATTGGCGGGTTATTCATTGGGTGGCGCAGATTTACTTCGTCGTGCAATGGGTAAGAAAAAACCAGAAGAGATGGCAAAGCAGCGTTCCGTCTTTAAAGAGGGTTCTGTCAATAATGGTGTTGATGCCGATCTGTCGATGAAAATCTTCGATCTGGTAGAGAAGTTTGCAGGTTATGGCTTTAACAAATCACACTCGGCAGCTTATGCACTCGTCTCTTATCAAACGTTATGGCTAAAAACCCATTACCCAGCTGAGTTTATGGCAGCGGTAATGAGTGCTGATATGGATAATACCGATAAAATTGTCGGCTTAGTAGAAGAGTGTCGCCGAATGGGGCTTACGATCCTCTCTCCTGATATCAATGCTGGGACTTATCACTTCACCGTCAATGATAAAGGTGAGATCGTTTATGGTATTGGTGCGATTAAAGGGGTGGGTGAAGGGCCGATTGATGTCATTATTGCGGCACGAAAGCAGGATGGTTACTTCCGTGATTTGTTTGATTTTTGTGCCCGTATTGATACTAAAAAAGTGAATAAACGCGTGCTTGAAAAGCTGATTCAAGCCGGAGCAATGGATCGTTTAGGGCCTCATCGAGCGGCAATGATGGCGACTCTTCCTGAAGCGTTAAAAGCGGCAGGGCAGTTCCATCAAGCACAATCTTTTGGTCAGGCTGATATGTTTGGGGTTTTAACCGAAGCACCAGAGCAAGTTGATATCGCTTATGCTTCCGTTCCTAAATGGCCTGAAAAAGTTTGGTTAGAAGGTGAGCGTCAAACACTGGGTCTCTATTTGACAGGACACCCAATTAATAGCTATGTTAATGAATTAAAGCATTATATAACATGGCGATTAAAAGATGCGCATCCGACAGGACGTGATAGAATTGTTACTATTTCTGGCTTAATTGTTGCCTCAAAAGTGATGACGACCAAACGAGGCGCTAAATTAGGTATCGTTAGTTTAGATGATCGTTCCGGTAGAATGGAGGTCATGTTATATTCAGATACCTTGGAACGTTATGTTGATCTGATACAAAAAGACAAAATAGTGGTGATTAGTGGACAGGTCAGCTTTGATGACTTCAATGGAGGGCTTAAAATGTCAGCCAGAGAAGTCCTTGATATTAGTCAAGCAAGAGAGAAATATGCTCGGGCTATTGCAATATCAATAACAGATAACCAAGTAGATAGACAGTTTTTTGAGCGATTTAATAAAATATTAGAACCTCATAATGGCGGTACAGTCGCGGTTAATATTTACTATCAACGTCCTGATGCACGAGTTAAATTAACCCTCGGTACGGAGTGGCGTATAACACCTAATGATGATCTAATGGATGAGTTAGCGTTGTTAGTTGGTGAAAAACAAGTTGAACTAGAATTTAGTTAAAAAGTATATAGCGAAGAGATCGGATTCTCTTTGTATTAAATTAATATATCTTGCTTCTAAAAAGAGAGAGCAAGATAGCGTAGAGGAATCGTAGTGATATGAGCATGAACTTTCTTGATTTTGAACAGCCTATTGCTGAACTTGAGGCAAAAATTGAAGCATTACGCGCGGTATCTCGTCGTGATGAGCCATCTGCAATCGACCTACAGAAAGAGATTGAACAGTTAGAAAAGAAAAGCCTAGAGTTGACTAAAAAAGTTTTTGGTGATCTTGGTGCATGGCAGGTTGCTCAACTTGCTCGTCATCCACAACGTCCTTACACATATGATTATATCGAACATATCTTTACTGATTTTGATGAATTAGCCGGTGATCGCGCTTTTGCTGATGATAAAGCGATGGTGGGTGGTATCGCTCGTCTAAATGATATGCCTGTGATGGTAATGGGGCATCAAAAAGGTCGTGAAACCAAAGAGAAAGTATTACGTAACTTTGGTATGCCAAAACCTGAAGGTTACCGTAAAGCTCTGCGCTTAATGGAAAAAGCTGAAAAGTTTAAGATGCCTATTATTACTTTCATCGATACCGCTGGTGCTTATCCTGGTGTTGGTGCAGAAGAACGTGGTCAATCAGAAGCTATTGCTCGTAACCTTAAAGTGATGTCTAGCTTGCGTGTGCCAATCATCTGTAACGTTGTTGGTGAAGGTGGTTCTGGTGGTGCATTAGCGATTGGTGTTGGCGACCGTGTTAACATGCTACAAAACTCAACGTATTCCGTTATCTCTCCAGAAGGTTGTGCATCAATTCTTTGGCGTGATGCAGCTAAAGCGTCAACCGCGGCTGAAGTGATGGGGATTACCGCTCCTCGTCTAAAAGAGTTAGAGTTGATTGATTCCATTGTTGCAGAACCGCTAGGTGGAGCGCACCGTAATCCTGTGCAAATGGCTGCAAACCTTAAATCACAAATCATTACAGACTTAACTGCACTGCAAACACTCTCTACTGATGAGTTAATTGAGCAGCGTTACCAGCGTTTAATGTCTTATGGTTACTGCTAATACCTATTTATCGTACTCACGTTACTGATAAATAATCATCAAGGTTGATATGAGTTTTATAACTGATATCAACCTTGATTTTTTTGCCTGTCTATATACCCTTCTTACTTGAAGTTGCTAGGTTGTTGGCGTCGCTCATTCGCCCCAATTATATAGTACATCTATACTCATGGGGCCTCATTCACTTGCCGCTGACTAGCAACTCCAACTACTTTGGGTATACCTTTATTATTTTGTGTATAATAGATTTATCCTCTGACTGATAGTGCTCTATTATGCTCACAACACTGCCAAATTTCTCAACTCAACTATCTCCATTCCAAAGTGTTCCATCTATCACTATCGCATTTAGTGGTGGCGTTGATTCTCGCGTGCTATTACGTAATGTCTCTCTGTGGGCGAAAGAGAATGATTGTTTAGATCGAGTCAATGCGGTGTATATCCATCATGGATTAAGTGTAAATTCAGAAATTTGGGCTGAAAAGTGCCAACTATGGGCTGAAGATGAAGGTATCATCTGTTATGTGGAGAGAGTTGATGTTTCACAAGATAAAGGCGTCAGTGTCGAACAAGAAGCGAGAAATGCACGTTATCAAGCCTTAACTCCTTATGTTAAGCCGGGTGGAATACTAGTAACAGGGCAGCATGCAGATGATCAAGTCGAGACCTTTATCCTTGCTCTTAAACGAGGTAGTGGGCCTGCCGGCTTAGCATCTATGCCTTATCAACTCTCTTTTGCTGAAGGACAAATTATTCGTCCGCTATTAACCTATAGTCGCCAAGAGATTGAAGTTTATGCGCAACAGCATAGATTACAATGGGTCGAAGATGAGAGTAATCAAGATAATAAATATGATCGCAATTTTCTCAGAAATACACTTATTCCACAATTCGTTGATCGTTGGCCGGGGTGGAAAAAAGCGGTTAATCGCACCGCTAAATTATGTGGTGAGCAAGAGCATTTATTAAATGAACTAACCGCAGATAAGTTACAACAGGCAATTTTTAAAGACGGTAGTTTGCAAATTGATTCGTTAGTTAGATTGAGTGATGCATTAAGTCGAAGACTTGTTCGCGATTGGATTAAACAGAAGAAGCAGCTTGAAAACAGCAATATTACTTTACCTAGTGAGGCACAACTCCAACAAATATTTCATTCAGTGATTGATGCTAAACCTGATGCAAATCCTCAAGTATGCTGGGGCGATATTCAAGTAAGGCGTTATCAAAATCGTTTGTATATTGTTGAAAATTTGCCTTCTATTGAAGATCTCGTCATTGATATACAGTTAGATAAATGGGTCAGGTTGCCGGAAAATTTAGGTGAGATAAGGCTACAGCATCGACCATTTGGTGATGGAAACTTAAGATTGCCGATTGAACTTAATGAGGAGACTCAAACCGCGTTAAGTCCGATAACGATTCGTTTTAATGGCTCTGGTATCGCGATTAAACCTGTAGGGCGGCAAGGAAAAAGAAAACTGAAGAAACTGTATCAAGAATATGGGGTGCCAAGTTGGTTAAGAAAAAGAACACCACTGCTTTTTTATGGTGAAAATTTAGTTTCTGTCGCCGACTTATTTGAAAATAGTGCTTTTGTTGGTCTAGACTGTCAGTTATATTGGAGAAGAACTATTTGTGATACAAAAGAGTAGTTTACTATCAAACTTAATAAAGGGAACTTATGAAAAAGCTAATTACAGCCGCAGCTCTATCCGCTCTACTTTCTTTTACTGCCTCTGCCGCCGATATTGAAGCGGGTAAAGCTAAATCATTAGTCTGTAGTGCATGTCATGGACCAAGTGGTGTTGCTGTTATTCCAACGTATCCTAATTTGAAAGGACAGCATGAGGCATATATTAAATTAGCACTTCATGCATATAAAAATAAAGAGCGTACTGGTGGGCAGGCGGTTATTATGCAAGCTCAAGCCGGCTTATTAAGCGATACAGATATTGATAATCTAGCCGCTTATTATTCAAGTTTAAAGTAATTATTTAAGCCATACCTAAAGTAATTGGAGTTGCTAGTAGGCGAATGAGTACAGCCAACAACCTAGCGACTTCAAGTAGGAAGGGTATAAAAGTAATTACGTAAACTTAAAGTAACGTTTGATCATTATGATTGAAGAAAAAAGCCGGTCGCAATAATCTCATTCGATTAGGTTATTGCTACTGGCTTTTATTTTTTAGGATAATAATCGAGGTGATTAATTATCTTTGCAATCACTAAATATCTTTATGGTCACTAATCAAGAGGTTGGCTGCGGCATAAGCGGCTTGTTCTCTTAACTCTAAAGCGATGTTCTCATCACTTGCTACACGGTTTAGCGCTCGAATTGCACAGCCGATAGATTTTGGCATATACCCTTGTTCGCCACTTCCAATTAATGCATATTGAATACGGATCATCTCACAGCAATCAGCTAAATTCATATATTAACTCTCTTTAATTATATTTATATATCGTGTGATATTAGCAGGAGTTATTCTATATTTTAAATTAATTCTATATTTTTAAAAAAGCACGGAGTTCAGTTTCTCTATTCATCGCATCAGTAAAACCAATATTGATTAATGCCTTAATATAATCAGGTTCAAAAAGAAGATAACTGGTTAGCGCAGCATCATCTTTTGGACTAATACCTAGTAGTGTTAATAAGCCTCGGACTGCTGGCGGTAAAGAGGGATAGTAACCGACTGCATAGCGATCAAATGAGACAGAAGGGCTAAGAATGAAGGTTTCAATCTCTTTTCTGCTAGCATGTTTTCTAACCTGTTTAGGCATCTCCGCTAATAGTTTATTGGTTTTTAACAAATTATCATGATCAGCTGATAGGGTATCACTAAAAACGGCATCCATTAAATGACCTGATATTTTCGCCAATCCCGGTGGATCTTGTGGGCGTTGCTTATTAAGCTTCGATGTTGTTTGATCGATGATTAATATTTTTTCTGCCCCCATACGAATTGCAGGCTGTAAGGGAGCAAGTTGGTGAATAGAACCATCACCATAGTAATGTTGGTTTAATTTTTGAGCTGGGAAAATCAAGGGTATAGCAGAAGAGGCCAAAAGGAATTCATTGTTAATTCTTGCTCGACGCCCTTTTGCTCTTGGGCGATCCCAAGGCTGAATATCTTCGTTGCCTTGATAGAAACAGACCGATTTCCCGCTGTAATAACTTGACGTATTAATGGCTAAAGCATCTAACTGTTTTGTCGCAATTTGTTGTTCTAAACGGCGATAATTTACAACTTCATTTAGCAGCTCTAGTAGTGGGCTATTATCGAGTAGGCTAAATGGTGGAGGGGTATAATAATCTGCTTTTACACGAGCCAACCACTGTTTCATTATATGTTTACTTACACCCGTCGGAGATGAGACCAGTATATTCTCAGAGTGAAGACGAGACCAGAGCCAGTGAAGTTTCTTAACCCCTAAACGAAAACTCGAATTATAACAAGCAATCGCCGTCGCATTAATTGCGCCAGCAGAAGTGCCGCTATAGATTGAAAAAGGACTTTGATGGATTCGAGGGTACCATTGAGAGATCGCTTGCATCGCGCCCACTTGGTAAGCGGCACGAGCTCCTCCCCCCATTAATACTAACCCTAACTTATCAGCCATAAAATCCTTTCCGTTTCAGATTACTATTTAAATATAGACCCGAAATAGCGGTTTTTTATATTGCTAATTATTGATGATTAAATTGGATTAATTAATGTGAAGGTATATATAAAATATATACTTAAAATAATTGGCGTTGCTAGTCGGCGGCAAGTGAGTGAGGCCCCAAGAATATAAGTGTACTCTATGATTGAGGCGAGTGTAGCCAACAACCTAGCGACTTCAAGTCTGAAGGATATAGAGAATAAAAAAACCCACCGCAATATATTGTTATCAATAAAATACAATATTCGCGATAGGGTTTAATATTTAAATTAGAGAAGGATTAGCTCATTTGTGATTTGATGTAATCAACAATATTGTCCATCTCTACTGGTACTTTGTCGCCACCTTTACGTGACTTGTACTCAAATACGCCGTTATCCATGCTACGATCACCGATAACAACAGTATGTGGAACACCAATTAACTCTGCATCAGAGAACATCACGCCTGGACGCTCTTTACGGTCATCGAATAACACTTCAATACCTTGAGCCGTTAGGTCTTGGTATAGTTTCTCAGCTGCTTCTTTAACGCGCTCAGACTTGTGCATATTCATCGGTACGATAACCACTTGGAATGGTGCTAATGCTTCAGGCCAGATAATACCGTTTTTATCGTTATTTTGCTCAATAGCTGCAGCAACAACACGAGAAACACCAATACCGTAACAACCCATTTCAAGAATCGCACTCTTACCATTTGGACCCAGAACGGTTGCACCCATTTTTTCAGAGTAGTTATTACCAAGCTGGAAGATATGACCGACTTCGATTCCACGTTTTAGTTGAAGAGTCCCTTTACCACAAGGGCTTGGATCACCTTCGATCACGTTACGAAGATCTGCAACAGCAGTGAACTCCGCATCACGTTCCCAGTTAATATTGATGAAGTGCTTATCATCGATATTTGCACCGGCAGAGAAATTACTCATAACCGCAACTGAATGGTCAACAATGATTGGCATTGGTAACTTAACTGGGCCTAAAGAACCTGGTCCTGCATTTACTGCGTCACGGATTTCTTCTTCTGTTGCAAACTCAAGTGGAGAGGCAACCATTTCTAGATGCTCAGCCTTGATTTCATTTAGCTCATGATCACCACGAACAAGAAGCGCCACTAGTTCACAATCTGCATCTTCAGCCGCTTTAACAATTAATGTTTTGACTGTTTTCTCAATTGAGAGACCAAATTGCTCAACCAATTCGTTGATGGTTTTTGCATTTGGTGTATCAAGGTTTGCCATCTCAGCGGTTGGTGCAGTACGCTCAGTTGATGGTGCTACAGCTTCTGCTTTTTCAATGTTCGCTGCATAATCAGATTCAGTAGAGAAAGCAATCAGATCTTCACCACTTTCCGCAAGCACATGGAACTCATGGGAACCATTACCACCGATAGCACCGGTATCAGCTAGCACTGGACGGTAATCAAGCCCCATACGATCAAAAGCTTTACAGTAAGCCGTATGCATTGCTTGATAAGACTCTTCTAAGCCACTTTTGTCAAGATCGAAGCTGTAAGCATCCATCATAGAGAATTCACGGGCACGCATCACACCAAAGCGAGGGCGTCTTTCATCTCGAAACTTAGTTTGAATCTGATACAGGTTCAACGGTAGTTGCTTGTAAGAGTTTACTTCGTTTCGAACAAGGCTTGTAATCACTTCTTCAGCGGTTGGGCTAAGAATAAATGGACGTGTATGGCGATCGGTGAAGCGAAGTAGCTCAGCCCCCATTTTTTCAGAACGACCAGTCTCTTCCCACAGTTCAAAGGGCTGTACTACGGGCATTAAGAGCTCAACAGCACCAGCATTATTGATCTCTTCACGAACAATATTTTCGACTTTACGAAGAACACGCAAACCGGTAGGTAGCCAAGTATAAAGACCTGACGCCAATTTACGAACCATGCCTGAACGAAGCATTAGCTGATGGCTAACAATCTCCGCATCGTTTGGCGTCTCTTTCAGAGTTGAAAGGAGGTAGTGACTAGTACGCATCTAGAATATCCATTAGTTGAGAATTATTTGAGATTTACTTGAGTAAAGTATCACTTTGCACAATAAGAGCAAAAAAAGCACTAATTGGCTAGATTCTTTTTTATTGGCATTTGGTAGCTAATATTATAGCAAGGGCGCTATTTTACCAGTCAAATTTACTGCTCAAAAGGATTCGATATTAATTACTTCGATTTGTTGCTCATTTATACGAAATGTGACGTTAAAATCGAATAAATGCACCGCATACTCTTTTGTATCTGGCTTATTTTTCTTATAAGCAGGGCGTGGATCTTGAGCGAGTACTTCCATAATGACTTGTTGGTAGTAACCGCAATGAGAGGTTGAGTTTAATTGCTGAAGGCTAGCAGAATTAAAAGTAACCGTTTTTAGCTCAGGTGCGTCACTGGCAAATCCTCCCTCAGCCTCTTCGATAATGTCAGAGTAGGGGATATAAGGTTTGATATCGATAATCGGGGTATTATCAACTAAATCGACACCACTCAAATGCAGAATCACTTGTCCCTCTTTTAACTCTACACGCTCTAATTTTACGGCAGACATACCAATGCTATTAGGGCGAAAAGTAGCACGACTAGCAAAAACGCCAATTCGTTGGTTTCCCCCTAAACGAGGCGGACGAACTGTTGGACGCCAGCCTTGTTCTAAGTTTTTATCAAACAGAAAAAGCAGCCACAAATGAGAGAACTGTTCGATTTCTCGTACTGACTCTGGTGTGTTTGCTAGACCTTCCAAAATTAATTGAGAATGAGCCGAAGGCACCAAATTAGGCTGTCGAGGAACGGCAAACTTCTCTTTGTAAGGGGTGTTGATATGTCCTACAGGGGTAATTGTATACTCATTCATCATCGTCGCTTTTTAAATGTCTTTTTTGATAAAAGAATTATGACATTAAATTTATAATCAGACGAATGAATCCTGCAGAGTAACTAAAAAATTCACTGCTAGACTTACAATAGTTTATTGGATTTTTAAAAGGTTAAAGATGGAACCCATTAAAGTCGGTGCATTTGTTTCATTTACAGTCGCAATACTTTTGCTTTTTGTTGGCAAACGGTGCATTAGTAAGTATGAAATACTGAGAAAATATAGCATTCCAGAGCCTGTTATTGGTGGTTTTTTGTGTGCCTTAACGGTGGCTGTTATTTATGGAGTGATGGATACAAAGATAACCTTTGAGCTTCCAGCCAGAGATCTTTTGTTGCTCTACTTTTTTGCCGCCATGGGATTGAATGCTAGTATTCGTTCATTACTCGATGGTGGAAAACCATTGTTAATGTTAATTATCCTTGCGGCTATTTATATCGTCTTTCAAAATAGCGTTGGAATGAGTATCGCTTATCTATTTGGGATGGATCCTAAAGCGGGATTAATGTCTGGATCGGTGGCATTAATCGGTGGTGTGGGAACAACATTAGCATGGGCGCCAACCTTTGTAGAACACCTCAATATTGAAAATGCGTTAGAGCTAGGAATTGCCAGTAATACGATCGGATTGATTTTTGCTTGTGTTATCGGTGGGCCAATCACTAATTACTTAATGAAAAAATATGCGATTGAAGGTAACGATGAGCACGACTTAGATGTGGGATCAACCCATGTTAATGAAGATGAACATATCTCCAGTTATAGTCTACTTTTTGCATGGTTACGTCTGAATATTGCGGTGATTTTTGGTTATGTTATTAATCATGGTTTAACGTATCTTAATATTGAATTGCCGATGTTTGTCTCTTGTCTGTTAGCGGGTATATTAATTGGTAATCGTACAGCGATTGTCTTTCCTAAGCCAAAAATAGAGGGCAGTGATCGTGGTTTATCGTTGATCTCTGATATTTGTTTGGGGATGTTTATTGTAATGGCATTGATGGATCTTAAAATTTGGGAACTGTCTGGAGTGATGGGGTATATCTCGGTTGTGATGGCAGCGCAGATCTTTATTACTATCCTGTTTACTATTGTGGTGGTCTTTAAATTGATGGGGAAAGATTATGAGTCCAGCGTCATCTGTTCAGGATTTGGTGGTATTACACTTGGTTCTACGGCTACTGCTATTGCAAATATGACAGCCGTAACCAAAGAGAATGGTAGCGCTAAAAAAGCCTTTTTGTTGGTGCCTTTAGTTTGTGGTTTCTTTGTTGATATATTGAATGCGATAGCGATTAACTTTTTTATTGCCTTATAAATTGGCTATATTTTCATTGTTATCAACCTAAAAATAAAAAGTCAGACGTTCTATTTTTATCCATAGAATTTCTGACTTTTTTAATTAATTATTTCTAGAATTAATTAAATTTATCAATTCAGCAACAGCCTATTAAGTCAATCATTGACATGTAATACTAATCCTCAATCTTTTTTAGCACCTCTTTTTTACTGATGCGACAGTATACCCAAGTAATTGGCGTTGCTAATAGGCGGCAAGTGAGTGAGGCCCCATGAGTCTAGATTTTCTATATGATTGGGGCGAATGAATATAGCCAACGACCTAGCAACTTCAAGTAAGAAGGGTATAACGCAGCCAATAATCTAGCAGCTTCAGATATGAAGAGTATAAAAGGTTATTAATAATATTTGTAATCAATATGAATAAGTAAACAACTTAACTAATTAATCATGAGGGATTATTAATGTTTATTTCATATATAAAAAAATTATCATTTATTAATTTAGCAGCAATTTTAGTGGCAGCCCCTTTTTTGGTTTCAGCTGAGACATTAAAGGAATTCCAAGTCTCTTTACCCTCTCATAGTACCTTAAAAGTGTTATATGACTTTAATGATGAAGGGTTAGATAATGTTAGCCAACGGGGACATCAAAATACTGACATTAAATCGAGATCAAAAAATATCACTCAGGTGGATAATGAAGAATTGATGCCCGGTAAGGCGATTGCGTTTTCATTACCTGACTCAAGTTTAGTGGTAAATAATATCTTCTCTGATATTGAGCATACCGTTTCTTTCTGGCTCAAGCTTGATGCTCTTCCTGAAAAAGGGCAATTACAATCTATCTTTGAAGGCTCAAATTGGAGTGCGAGACGATTGCCTGTCATGTTATTGACCGATGAAGGGCAGCTTCAAATGTGGTCAAAACCTCGATTTCAGAAGATCAAAGAGGCAAGATTACTCTTTGAGACCGATCAAAAAGGGTTGATCGAAACCGGTAAATGGACGCACTTTACTTACTCATCAGATAGAGATAAATCTTCTCTTTATATTAATGGTAAAAAAATCATTGAGGGAGAATCCGCACTAACGGCTTTTCAACGATTGCGGTTTGGCGTGGTTGATGATCCCAAAGAGCAAGTTAACTCATTTAAAGGGGCATTGGATAACTTAACGGTCTTTCGAGGACGTTTAGATCAAGCGCATATTGATCGAATTTACAGCAGTGGATTTAAACAACAAGAGTCTCCGCTTTCTGCCGCCCTACCTAACCCATCAAATACCCTAGAAAATGTTCAATTAACTCAGAAAACACTGACATGGACAGTAGATTCGCTCTTTATGGGCACTCAAAATCCAAAATTTAGACTGCAGCTAAGTAAGAGTCGTGATTTATCTTCCCCTCTGGTTAATGAGCTCATTGACAATAATGCTGAAACAGAGACGTTTGAGTATTCATTACCAGATAATATCAAGTTAGAACCAGAAACAACTTATTATTGGCGAGTCGATTATGATGGGGCGCCTTTTATCAATGAAACTTGGCAGTTTAAGACTGAAGCGCTGAAAACGGATAAGTTAGATACCGTTTCTGTGATGGCGTGGAATATCTTTGAAGGTGGACAGCTGGTGGATCCTGTTCATGGTCATCGCTTTATGGCTGAAATCATATTACAAAATAATGTCGATATTATTACTCTTCAGGAGCCAAAAAACATCGATAATGTAAAACGTGTCGCTGATAAATTAGGTTTCTATTACTCTTTTGGTGAAGGGAATGAGTATACAACTGCGATTATTAGTCGTTATCCAATTACTCAGTTTTATGATGCAAAAGATAGAAATACGGCATATCAAGTACAATTAAATGATGAAAAAGCATTAGATATCTACTCTGTTCATCTTAAACCTTCTCCTGATGTCGCCTTTAATTTGGCGAATAAGGAGTTCAGTGATCAAGATTTGATTATGCAGGATCAAGATGATGAGAAGTGGAATAAAAAAGGCAGAGTCGGTGAAGTTGAATTACTATTGAGTGTCATTGATGAGCGAGCGAAAACCATTAATCATCCGATTATTTTAGCGGGTGATTTTAACACCTTATCGGCACGAGATTTTACCGAACAGAATAAAGATCATTATCAAGGACGCAGTAATATTAATTGGCCGTCGATCTCCCTCTTAGAGAGCCAAGGAGGATTTGTTGATAGCTATCGAGTGCTAAATCCGAGTGCAGATGGTGAGTTAGGGCTCACATTCTCCCCATTCTTTATTTCAAGTTCACCCCCTGTTCGCATTGATTATACGTTCCATAAAGGCAATGAAATTACGCCAGTAGAAAGTTTCACCAATGAAAAGACTCATCCGGTACTTTGGACATCTGATCATGCTGGTGTAGTCACTCGTTATAAGATAACCCCTTAATATAGGATGTTGATATCGCTTTCAAAATCAATGTTATAAACTTAATCCTCACAAGAGGGTGATAAAAACAGCCATTCTTGATGATGGCTGTTTTCTTTTATATCGGGTGACGTTTTGATAGAGAGAGCCGTTATATTATTGCTTAATATGGTGTTATCGATTGGATTAGCTTCTTTTTATAATAGAGGTTTCCTAAGTAAATCAAAACGGCGGAAGCCATACATAATCCCACCATATTAATAACAGAGGTTGATGTACCATCAAATAGTCCGCTACTTACATCAATTAAAATAGCGACAACCACTAAACGAATCGCGGTGACTAGTGAAGCGCTAACACCGGTTTGATCAGGGCAAGCATCCATCGATTTAGCAAAGAATATTCCGATACAAAAGCCTGCTCCAAATGAGTAACCCGTCATGACGGCGGTAATAATCAAGGGAGAACTTTGTAATGATGAGGGTAAAAGAACAAGTGCCATGGTGGCTATCGACATTAAACATAAGCCAATATTCTTCATTCTCTCTGAGCCAAAGCGGTCAATCAAGCGACCACTATTAACACTGGAAAGAACAAAAGAGACCAATAAGGCGACTTGATAATAGGGGAATGTATTTTCATTCACATTTAAATAGTTAATAAATAGAATCGACATATTGGATACGAAAATAATGTACCCTGAAAACATAAAGCTGACGATCATACAGTTAGTCCAAAAGTCACCACTCTTTAATACGATTTTATAATCATTAGAGATTGTTTTCATTGATAAGGGTTTTCTTTTTTCTTCGACTAATGTTTCTGGCAATAAAATATAGCTCATTGCGCCAGTAACTAACGTTAATACCGCGATAAATAAGAAATTATAATGGTATCCAAATGTTAGATTGATCCAGCCACCAAGCATTGGTGCAAAAGCCAAAATGCTCACCACTAAACTATTTAAGTCACCAATGACTTTTGCTGCTTTATCTGAAGTGAAGCGATCAAATATCATCGCAGAGCCAACAATCATACAAGCGGCACTACCAAAACCTTGAATAAAACGAAACACGATTAAGGTTTCAATGGTATTGGCAAAGACACAACCAAAGCTAGCAATAATAAAAATGAGATAACCAACATTAAGGATCTTTTTTCGGCCAAAAGAGTCAGATAAAGGGCCATAAACTAATGATGACAAACAGATACCGAGAAAGTTAAAACTCAATATCCGTTGGATCATTACTTCATTCGTATTATAAGCCACCATCATATCGGGAAAGGCTGGCAAGTAAATATCAGTTTCCATTGCAGCAGCAAGAAATACAATGGTAATTAAGAAGCGAAATGTCCCTTCGCTAGTTTGTTGTTTATTCATAAACTCTCTTTTATCGTCCCAGATCTTCAGGCGCTATAATTAGTTATTTTTAATAGTTATAAGCAAAGTAAGCTTGGATTATACCTTTCTTATTTTATGTTACTATCCCCTTCTTACTTGAAGTTGTTGGTTGTTGGCTACGTTCGTTCGCCTCAATCATATAGCGCACCTATATTCATGGGGCCTCACTCACTTGCCGTCTACTAGACACTCCAATTAACTTTGAGATCTTTTCGATTAAAAACAAAAAAGCTCATCGACTTTTTATTCGAAGTCGATGAGCTGTTATTAATTTAAGGTGATTGCTATGGTTTAAATTTTATTCAACAAAAAATGAGATAATCTCCTCTTTATTATCTGCAGTTATTTTCATGATAACTTCAACGGGTAAAGTGGACGAATGAATCGTGCCTGTTGCAATATAGATACCTTGATCAACAACAGGAGCATGATTTAAACCAGTACCAGACATTTCTTGAGCTTTGAAGGTCGTTGCGCCACCGACATCAATCATCACAAAATCACCATGCTCAAAATAATTGTCATCCGCTTTTTTAAACTCTTGTAATTCAATAATGGCTGCTGTTTCTGGTGGCGTAGTCTCTTTTATTTGATGAGAAAGCCTAAATGACGCACGGCTATCTTTTGAGTTAAAGTAGTTTGGTGAGCCATCTTGGAAATACATATAATGGTTCATTTCAGCATGCCAAGCACCAATAAATAGGTTACTTGTGTGATTAACTTGATAGTAACCATTCACATCAGCAGCAAGGATTGATGGGTAATTGGTTAAGTTTTTATCAGTAATCTCAATTGAATGCGTAGTATGTACCTCACCATATTTATTCAACACTTCAAAAATAACAAAATCACCTTCAGAAACATTGAACTGAGGATTGAACTCACCACCTTGGATAAGATTTTGTTCTGACTCTGGTTCAGGATCGGGAATCGGTGGTGTCACGGCATCATTAACGACAGTAATATCACTACAGTTATAGAAACCTTCACCAACGGCATCAATACGTTGCCAGCGTGAGAAAAAGATGTGATCACCAGACCGGTTGGAAGGAATCGTCACTTGAGTTGAATAGTTAGCACTGACCGAACCAGATGACTCATGAATTAATTCAAGATCATCCCAACCTAATCCATCTTCGTGATTCCAACCTTGTTTGGTCATATAAAACTGCCAAAAACTTGGATTATGTGGGGCTGTTGCATTAAATGTGTAGGTAAAGACGCCCGGTGCCATCTCTGTGCGTGTCCATGCATCAAAATCAGTTTCAGAACTCATGCCTGATTTACGGCTGTCATTTGCGTGACACAACGTTCCATTCGGAATCATAGCCTCAACAGTGGCTTGATTATTGTAGTCAGGAATATTGATAGAGAACTCATTACGCTGAACAAATGGATAAGAACCGGATTCATTTTTTGCTGTTTCACACCCTTTAGAGGGCGGGGTACCATACCAAATTCCCCCTTGTTGATAACAGACAGATTGGCGAGCTTCTGGATAAGTACTCCAACCATGAGCTTGAGTATCACCAGAATGTAAAGCTGAAAATATTAATGCTGAAAGTGGTGCTAGAGATAATAAAGAACGTTTCATTAAATAAACTCCATTTTAATTAAAATCATATAGTTAATGTTTAAATATTATTTTTTATGCTTATCAGAAATGAGCGATAAATAATTTACCATGGTGAATATGTATATTTAACTATAATATTCTTATTTATAAATTTTTATTATTTACATTTTGTGTTTAAGTGTTTCACTTGTTTATGAATTTTTTCTTATTCTTAAGTTTTTATTAATCGATTGTTTTAAATGTATTTTTTAATTTTTCATTTTTACTGTGTTATATTTGTGTATGTATATCATCAAATGATGGGTTTATTTAATAAATCCATTTTCTTTGCTTTTATTTATATTCTTAAGGGGATAAGTGTAAGAGTGAAATAATAACTATGGTAGTAAATATAATGAATAAAAGGAATATTCTTTCTTTTCCAGAATTATCTGGATTATCTTTATCAATACTTTCTTTATCGATAATAACGTTATCAACGATTAGTTTTCCAAGTCTTAGTTCAATGATGATTAATGAGTGGCAAGCGAAAAGTTATTTAGGTGATGAAGAGGTTTGTTACGATCAAGTACATTACCGAGCTAAATGGTGGGTTGGAGCCACAGATATCCCATCAGTTGATGCGGCTCAGCTGCCAGTTGAATCTGGATGGGGTGCCACAGCTTGGTTGCCTCTTATTGAATCAAACCTGTGTATCAATTCTGAACAAGAGGATGTACAACAACCCCCACAAGAGGTGCAATATAAAGTCAATCGACGATTAGAGGTTGAACTAACACAGAGTGAAGCTAAACAAGTTCATCGTGATTATCTAACTTTAACCGATAATCAAAAACTACCAATCGTCCCTGATCTTATTCGATTAGATAATATTGAGATTAAAGCAGGTCAATTAATCAATAAAACCCCTTATCGTTTAAATGAAATTTATCTTCAATCTAAAGGGAATATCTATCGTTTAGAACTAACGCCTTCTTTGGATGCTTATTCTTTGGCTACTTTGCCAGCTTATTGGCATCAAGCTGAATTTATTCACTCACAATCTATTGCTAATTCAATCATCAATTATCGAGGTGAAAGAGGAAATAGTAGCCAAACCAGTAACTCTAACTATCTGAATAAAATAGAAAGAGACAATGCAGAACGAGCGCATATTTATGAGCGTTATATGATGAATCATCCTAATATGTTGGATGAAGTCTATCAACGTTTAAATCTTATTTGTGAAGATAATCGAAAGTGCTTTAATTATCGCGGTGGTACAGAGAAATACGCCATTGATACTTATTTTGCTAAATCAATTTCTGGTGTTACGACGACCCTATGGATGGATAGCGATATTTGGGGAATTGCCACGGGAGGTCCCCTCAATCAGAAAGAGAGTCATGCGGAACAACAATTTTCAACAGTTTGGATGCACCCTGAATTAATGGAGTACATCAATACAGGAACTCATTTAAAACAAATTGAAGGTGCACAAGCGTTAATGCATGAGATTTATCATAATTATGGCTTCAGTCATGATTCAGGTTGGGCTTCAACCAAAGGTATCGATGATCTCTTTGGCGAAAAATTTGTGAACTATTATCGCGCTGACATTGATAAAGACTATATTCCATCTGAGTTATTGGTTATCGATAAGTATGACGCTGAAAGCAATCGCTATCAATTTGAACTCTATGGTGAAAGTAATAATATTAATCTTAGGTTATTAAGTACAACAGATCTGGATGTTGAAGTGACTGAAAGTGGCACTCATCAAGTTAGTATTCAATTTTTACAACAGCCCAAAGCAGATGTTTATGCCTCCTTTTATACTGATACAGGTCAGCAGATGGCAACGGTGCCACTTAATTTTGTAACTGAAATCAATACGCAGCCGGCTTTAGAGAGCTTTAATGAGCAGATTGTCCGTTACCTAGAATCAAGTCCAATCGTTTATGTGACAACCGTGGATGGCTCATGGGTAAAAGATTTTCATTTACCAACGCTGGGTGTAGAAGTAGGTCAAGAGGTTCACTTTACTCGTCATGCGGGTTATGCCTCTTATGTCCATTATAATGGTCAAGATAAAGAAACCTTAATAAAAGATAAAACGACGATGTTTCGATTTAATGGGGAAGATTGGAGTCAGATTAATTAATTCAAATGATTTTAAATATAGGATAAAAAAGATAAGCAGAACATCATGTTGTGCTTATCTTATTGGTGCAATGTAAATTAAATATAAATCAATCTATTTCCAGAATTTAGCTGGGAAGTTGATAAACGGAAACATTTAACAAAGCCATTATCCGCACAGTTAAATAGACCTAATTGAACACCATCAATCTCTTTCGTGACATTAAAGAAACCTAATTGTACTGCTGAGTTTTCAGAGACATTACCAAAACCAAAATCAACTAAAGTGTGGCCTTTTGAATAGTTCATTGCGGCGATATTGATGCCGGTAACATTGTTGGTCATATTAAATAGACCCAAGTTTACTCCGTTGGTTTGTCCGGTGTTCCAGTTAAAGGTTCCAAGAGATACACCCGTCATGCTGTTATTGATTTTTGAGGAACCAAATAGCAAACCAAAGTTCAGACCAACAGTATTATCCGTTTCAGACATACCTAAAATAGAGACATCAATCCCTTTTAGATCTGAAACTGTACCACGTAGCACAGCTAAACGAACCCCTTCGACTTCTTGAGCATCAGGTGTATTGTAATTAATGGTAGAAAACATCGCCGGAGCCGTTTCTGCCACCGCTAATGGGGAAGCGAGCAAGAGAGTTGCTGCTAATGTGTGTTTTAATTTATTCATTATTATATTTTTAAACTTCACAATTAATAAAAAGAGTTTAAAAATTATAGCCAACTATCTTTTATTTTTTAGTCCTAAGTAGGTATTTAAGCGATGACTCAGAAAGATAAAAAATTGATTAGCGATTAACAATATGATCTCTATTCAATTTATTTTTATGCAAAGTACGATTTTGTCCTGTTAACATAATAGAGCCATTATCCAACAATTCGATTAAGTTGAGAAATAATGGCTCTACTTTTTTGGTTTAACTTATCTTACCTAAAATAATTGGAGCTGCTAGTAGGCGGCGAATGAATATCACCAACAACTTAGCAACTTCAAGTAAGGCGGTATAGCTTAAAGAGGGAAGTTAATGATAGGGAAACATTTTAAGAAACCATTATCAGCACAGTTTAATAAACCAATTTGAACACCATCAATCTTCTTAGTCATGTTAAAAAAGCCAAATTGCACGGTAGATTCTTGAGATATATTGCCTAAACCAAAATCAACTAAGGTGTTACCTTCAGAATAGTTAATCGTACCAAAATTCAAACCTTTTACATTATTGGTCATATTGACTAAACCAAAGTTTAAACCATTAGTTTGACCTGTATTCCAGTTAAATAGACCTAATGACGCACCGGTCATGCTGGTATTAACTTTTGATGCACCAAAAAATAGACCGAAGTTAAGACCCGTTGTCGTATTCGTTTCAGACATCCCTAAAATAGAAAAGTCGACCCCTTTTAACTCTGAGACTTCACCATGTAGCATGGCTAAGCGAACACCTGATACTGAACTCTTAGCTGGAGCATTAAAGCCGTCCACACTAGAGAACATCGCACCAGCAGAGTCAGCCATGGCTAAAGGTGAGGATAAAAGTAGAGCTGCCGCTAAAGTCCGTTTAATTGTCTTCATTTTTATATCCTATTGATAATATTATTCATATTAGAGTAGTCTATATTTATTCTAATTTTCATATTTTTTATGATTTTGTCTACTAAGTATGTATAGCGTTGAACTCATTATTATTAAGATTGAGTTCAATCTGGTCAAGTTGTTGCCAAAAAAATTCAGCATTTTTATGTAGTTTTAAACTATTGCGATATAAGCGAATTTGATATGGAATTTGGTAACTATCAGGGTCAATGGCAGTCAATTTTCCTTCCATTAACTCAGTATTAATTAAAACATCAGGAAGCCATGCAATGCCTTGGCCCGAAAGTACGAGTTCTTTTTGTAATTGGCAAAGAGAGGTTTCGAACACTGGATAAGTATTTAATTTTTTACTCTCAGCGACATAAGTATCTAATGCTCTAGCACCATACGAATTTTGACTGTACTCAATCATAGGAATTTTTTTATTCTGATAGGGAGTAAATAAAGGTTTATTGTGATTATCGTTGGCGGTGACTAAAAGAAAATGACCTTTACCTATATATTTATGCTCAAATGGGGTTTGTAACAACTTTTCATTATCAAAACCTAAATAGAAGTCACAATGAGAATTAGATATAGCCTTAATCGCTTCATTGACCCTTAAAATGTCAATAATCATTTTATGTTGATATATTGATTGATATTGATTGATGATCTTTAAAAGTGGAAAGGATGATAGTGTGTGGGGAGCCGCTATTTTAATTGGTTGAGAAGGACTACTTTCTTCGCCATTTATCTTTTTAATTCCCTCATCTAATTGAGATATTATATTTTTTGCAACAAGTTGAAACTGCTTCCCTTCCGATGTTAATTTTATTGGTGTTCGGCTTCTATCAATAAGTTGCTGACCAACCATCTCTTCTAAGGCTTTAATATGTCGGCCAAATGCGGGTTGTGTAATATTTCTTAATTTTGCAGCATGGGAAAAATTTCGGACTTCTGACAACACTAAAAAGTCTTTTAACCACTTTATATCCATTTTTAACTCTCCATGCTTTCAAGAAAAGATAGTGATGCCATTCTAGCATTGTCTGTGCATTATTGGCATTTCACAATTTGTTGAATATCAATGATACTCGTATGATGAAAACTGATTATGAGCAAAGGAATGGACAAAAAAAGTTTAACCATGGATGAATTTTTTCATCAAATCCCTAAAGTTGATCTTCACTATCATTTACTTGGTGGAGTGAGAATGGAGACGATGCTTGATTTTGCCAACAAGTACGGGGTTCAATTAAGTGAAGATGAAGCAAAGTGTTATTATCGTGCATATCAACATGAAACGCCGACGACAAAAGGAGGAATAGAGGCATTAACTTTCTTATACCAGTTAATGAAAGAACCTGAAGATTATTGTCGAGTTCTTAATGAAGTTGCAGAAGATGCCGCTGAAAGTCATATTAAATATATTGAAACCTTTTGGAACCCTTCCGATACGACACTTGATTATAAAGTTGTCACTAACGCTTTGATTAAAGCCATAGATGATATTGAGGAAAAACACTCAATTATTATTCGCTTAATCCCATCGATTAATAGAGAAAAATCACCGGAAGAAGCGATAACCATGGTAAAGGCGATGATTGATAATCCTCATCCGTATGTACTTGGTATTGGCATTGATTATAAAGAACAAAATTCACCGGTAGAACATTACTGGAAAGCTTATCAATTAGCGCAAGAGTTTGGTTATAAAACAACAGCACACTGTTCTGAGTTTGGTTTACATTGGCGAAATGTTGAAAGTGGTATTGAGTTGATCAATGTCGATCGAATCGATCATGGTTATACAATTATTGATAATGCAGAGTTAACTGAGAAATATGCTCAAGAAGGCATCCCTTTTACTGTTATACCTTCAAATACATATTATCTGAAACAATGGCCTGATTATCATGAGTGGGTATCTCAACACCCAATTCGCGAAATGGCTGAGGCTGGACTTGTTATTATCCCATGTACGGATGATTGGCACATTCATAATACGACGGGTGCCAATTGTTATCGTGTTATGTGTGAAGATTTTGGCTTTGATTTAGATAGTATAAAACAACTCATGTTGAATGGAATTCAAGCAAGCTGGCTTTCTGATGAGAAAAAGAAACAATATATTCAAGATTGGAGTGTATTATTCGATCTTTTACGTAATCGTTTGCGTTCAGAGCCAACCTTAAAGAATGACAATGTGATTCATTATAAAACAAAGAATTTAAACTACTTCTTTGATTAAAAGGAATAAGAATATGGATATTGCACAAAAACAGAGTCAAAGCCTATTATCTAGGTTCTTTAAATTTGATGAAAATAAAACAGATTTAAAAACTGAAGTTATCGCAGGATTAACAACATTTGCTACAATGGCATACATGATTGCCGTTGTACCCGGAATGATGAGTAAAGGTGGAATCCCCTTTGAGAGTGCCTTTACTGTCACGATTATCATGACAATTATAACAACGATTGCTATGGGGATTTATACTAACAGACCTTTTGTACTCGCGCCGGGTTTAGGTAGTGTTGCCATTTTTTCATACACCCTTTTAGGGAATGATGTTCCGTTAAGTATTGCTTCTGGCATCGTATTTATTAGTGGTGTGTTATTTATGCTGGTCTCTTTTCTTGGTGTGAGAGACTTTATCGTTAAAATTATTCCACAGAGTGTCAAAGTTTCTGTTGGAGTTGGTATCGGCCTTTTTATTGCATTGCTAGGATTTAAGCAAGCTGGGATTGTTGTTGCAGATCCGAGGAAAAATGTTCTAGTTTTTGGTGATTTAGCGTCTTTAGAAGTTATCATTGCTCTAATTGGCTTTTTTACTGTTCTTTGGTTTACCTCTAAAAAGATACAAGGAGGTATTATTTTATCGGTATTGCTGATTACTCTAATTTGTCTTCCTTTGGGAATTACTTCTCTGCCATCTACCATGTTTAGTCTCCCTAGCTCTATCGATGGAATGTTATTTGAGTTAGATGTGTTAGGTGCATTAAACCCCGTATATTTGCCTTTCTTATTAGCTTTTTTTATTCCTGA
Source organism: Vibrio sp. SS-MA-C1-2 (assembly GCF_021513135.1). Classification (NCBI taxonomy): domain Bacteria; kingdom Pseudomonadati; phylum Pseudomonadota; class Gammaproteobacteria; order Vibrionales; family Vibrionaceae; genus Vibrio; species Vibrio sp. SS-MA-C1-2. Next base: position 3,039,141 of record NZ_CP090981.1, on the reverse strand, counting down.
TTTCTTTTCTACCTTAGGGGCAATGCTCGGTATAGGTGGACAAGCGGGTTACTTAGATAAGAATGGTAACTTACCTGGCATTGAGAAAAACTTTCATGTTGATTCAACGGCGACAACCATTGGTGGTTTGTTTTCTTGTCCAGTATTAACAACGTATGTTGAGAGTTCTGCCGGTGTTGAAGCAGGAGGCCGAACTGGCTTTACGGCATTAGTTACTGCTGGTTGCTTTCTTTTAGCGTTATTCTTTTCACCTATTGCAGGAATGATCCCAACCGTCGCAACAGCACCTGTTTTGATGTATATCGGAATAACGATGATGAGCTCAATGAAGAAAATCAATTACGATGATATTACCGAATATTTACCCGCATTTGTCTGCGTCGTAATGAGTGTATTTAGCTTTAATGCAGGTAATGGTATTGCATCAGCGATGTTGGTTTATGCTTTCTTAAAAATAGCCACAGGACGTTATAAAGAAGATCATTGGTCTGTTTATGTTATCGCCGCGAGTATGATCTATTATTTTTATATTATATCAGCACATTAATCTTAAAAGAGCCTATACCAAAATTAATTGGAGTCGCTAGTCGGCGGCAAATGAATGAGGCCCCATGAGTATAGGAGTACTCTATGATTGGGGCGAATGAATATAGCCAACAACCTAGCAACTTCAAGTAAGAAGGGGATAGGCTTTTTATGATGAAGGAACAGTCATGACTAAATGTTACTTTTTTATCCATGGTGCGTTACATGGTAGCTGGTGCTGGGATAGAGTCGTTAAATTGCTAAAGCTTCAAGATCCAGACTGTATTATACAAGCTATTACGCTAAAGGGACTTTCCGATAGACAAGAAGAAATGACACCAAACCTTTCCGTTAATGATCTTGTTTGTGATTTAGAGAAGCAGTTAGAACCATTGTTGATTCATGATGTGGTTTTAATTGCTCATAGTTACGGTGCTGTTATTGCCAATTGCTTAAATGAAAAATATGGGCAATCTATCAGACATCTTATTTTATTTGATGGCTTAGTTTGTGATATTGATAAAAAACCTATAGATATATGGAGTTTAGAACAGCAAACTCAAAGATTAAGTCATCAGGTTAAAATCAATAATATCCCTTGTTTTGATGTTGCACCAGCCGAAGTTTTTGGAATTAATGAGCTTGAAGATATTGTTTATGTGAATAACTTACAAACACCACAACCTATATCAACCTACACAACGAAGACCGCTTTAAAAAGATCATTAAAAAATCAAAACAATGTTGTTTATTTTGAATTGACAACACCTAAAACAGCAACAGCGACAACCAGTGTTGATTATATTCAATCTTATTTAAACTGGAATATTGAGTCAATTGACTCAGGACATGATGTGATGATTACCGATCCTAAATTAGTTATTGAATTAATCGCTAAAGTAATAGAGGAAAATAATTGCGTTTAAAGTAAGATATAAAAAATTTAAAATACAAACTATAAAGTTGTCATTAAATGAAAAAGCATGTCGAAGTTGTTGCTGGGATCTTACAATATCAAGATCGATTTTTAGCGGTTCAGAGAGCTGAATCCCCGCTCTCTTATGTCAGTCAAAAATGGGAGTTTCCCGGTGGAAAAGTTGAACAAGGTGAATCGTTAATTGAAGCACTAAAGCGAGAGTTACAAGAAGAGTTAACGATTACGATTGATCATGCCGACTTTTTATTAACCATTGAGCATCGTTATCCTGACTTTGATATCACCTTACACTGTTTTCTTTGTCAGTTAAACACGCCAGATATTGATCTGAATGTTCATATTGATCAGCGCTGGCTACAACGAGACCAATTATTTTCAGTCGATTGGGCTGAGGCTGATATCCCTGCGGTTGATAGGCTTCACTTCGTTATTGATAATAAAGTGGGAGGTTAAAATGAAACTAGAATCTATCCATCATGTGGCGGTAATCTGCTCTGACTATCAAAAATCTAAAGCATTTTATGTGGATATCTTAGGGCTGAAAATTATTGCTGAAACGTATCGAGAAGCACGGGGATCTTATAAATTGGATCTTGCATTGCCTAACGGGAATCAGATTGAATTATTCTCTTTTCCTAACCCTCCCGAGCGCGTGAATAACCCTGAAGCGAGAGGATTACGACATTTAGCATTCTCTGTCTCGTCTGTGGCAGCATTCGTTGAATATTTAACCTCGTTAGGGATAGAGGTTGAACCGATCCGTGTCGATCCTTTAACGGATAGAGCATATACCTTTTTTAAAGATCCTGATGGATTACCGTTAGAGCTATATCAAGTTTAATACCACACTTATTTTTTATACCTTAATCTAGTACATTAATCGCACGATATTCATCAAAAGCGTATTGATCGGTCATGCCGCTAATATAGTCTTGAATTAATCGCACTCGAAAATAGAATTCCCATATATCATCACTGTAATCGTGAGGTAAATAAGGGATCTTTGCTTGTTTCTCTTTTTCTGTCTTGTTTTGTTTTTCCATCTTTAATGTTTGAATCGCAATTTCATAAGCGCGTAAGTGTTTTTTCGGCAGCTTTTTATATAGCCTTCTTTCATAAAGCGGTGCTTTTTCAATTTCTGAGAATGTTTTACTATCCAGTAGCAATAGCGGTTTATATGCCTCCAATAATCCACTAATGATCCGATACCCCTGAAGCTCTCTTTTCTCTACTTCTGGATGGCAAAACGCATATTTTACCGCGATATTTTTGAGGGTTTGGACTAAAGCATGGTTATCTTGATAGTCTTCAATCAGAGCTCGGTTGAATGAACCATGGAAAACATCGTCGATATTGTCGATAAATTGCTTACATGCATGTGTAGGTAAGCGTTTGTTCATTTCAACCCTAAGATTGACAAAAAACTGACTATCGATGAAATTTTCCTCTTCATGCGTCTGTTTCATTGCATTATCGACGATCTTTTTCATCGTATCTCTATCTGATAATTGATATTGACCATCAAGAGCTTGAAACTCTTCATTAAGCGCATATTTTAATTGCTCAACGGTGAGAATGCCTTTTTCTACTGCATCTTCAATGTCAGCGATCCCATAAGAGATATCATCGGCGGCTTCCATAATATATGAGAAAGGAGAGCGGCAATGATCACTCATGGATAACACCTGTTTCATTGACTCTATGTAGCGGTGTTCACTGAGGTAATAGCCCTCTTTTTTCATTAAATAATTAAACACCGCAGGGGCTGATTGTTTGGTTTGATCGCCTCGACGCGTGTACTTAAAAATACCGGAAACTTGAGTATAAGTAAGGTTTAATTTTAGTAAGGTATGAACGAGACGAATAGCTTGAGCATTACCCTCAAAATGAGTGAGTTCTTGCACAATAGGCGCGGGAAGTTCAAATTTAGCTCTATTTTCGAGATCTTTAGTGAGAGAAATAAGGTTGCGAGTAAACCAATCATTAATCGCTTGTTCACCAAAATGGCCAAAAGGGGGATTGCCAATATCATGCATTAAGCAAGACATCTCAACAATCGATTCTATTTGGCGCTCTAAATCGATTAGGCGGTATGCCTGTAATTGCTGTTTTGATAACGACTTAAAGATTAACTGAGAAATATAACGACCGACTTGTTGAACCTCTAAAGAGTGGGTGAGTCGACTACGAACGGCGGCATTACGCTCTAATGGGAAGACTTGAGTTTTTTGCTGTAAACGTCGAATAGCCGCTGAGTTGAGGATACGACCACGATCACTTTCAAAGTTCTCTTGCTTTGCGATTGAGTCTAATTCATCAAAGGGCTTAGGTTTGGCGACTTTGCCATTATGATAAACCCTTTTCCCTCGTACTTTTTGATGAAAGTTAATCGTCATTGTTTGCACTGCCTCTCGTCTGATCGCGATAAGTGACTCGTCATTATTATCCGAGTCATTACTTTCAATATACTTGAGTGCGAGTATAAATCTATGCGCAATCCAGAGTTTTAACTGCTGATTCTAGTTTTTGAGGGGAGAGTGTAAGTATTGAGAGCAAAAGGTTATTCAATATTTATATTCTTATTCCCTTCTTTTTATCAATTCTTATTAATCTCCCCATCTCTTGTAATCCTTTTTAATCGTCGCATACTGGGTCTCTTATAAACAGTAAAAGCAAAATATTTCATTGCGTATCAACGAATTAGGAATGTGTTGATATTGATAATTTAGAATAAAAAGAGGGAATTTAATGAATAAGTTCTTGAGTTTTTTAGATAGAGCGATAGCGTGTTCTGCCGCAAGCCGCAAGCCGCAAGCCGCAAGCCGCAAGCCGCAAGCCGCAAGCCGCAAGCCGCAAGCCGCAAGCCGCAACAATAAAAAAAATTGTTTAAACAAATTATTATTAATACCTTATTACCCTAGAATACCCCACCTGATCCGTTATCCATTACATCTTATTATGCTAGTGCTGGCCGCAATGGTTTATTCACCCATGAGCGCTGCTGCTTTTTCTGAAGATGAGGTTGATCTGTTTTTTGGTAGTCAGAGTACAGGGCGACTCCCAGCCGAAATCGGTGACTTATTAACGGAGTTTGGTATTGTTGATCATGAAGGTAAGGCTGATCCTTCTGACGTTAGGTACATTCTGGAGATGAATCTGAACGACAAACATATTACTTATTTCCAAAATAGCAAAATCAATCTTATTGTGTTAGCTAAAAAATCTAACCCTAAAGCTCTAGCAACCTTGATGAAGGCTATCAAGACACACAGCACGGGGATATACCTTATTATCATTAGTGATGGGGCGTATAATAATCCTACCGGAGTCTATGAACAATTTTTTGAACATTTTGGTAATTTAATGCCTTATCAGTTATCGGCTTCTCCAGCTATGGGAGGAAATGATGGCGGCTATAGTATTACAAATAATTATGGAGGAAAACCAGATTCGACGAGTCCGTATGGTGCTTATTATTCAGGTAATAAATACATAGACTTAATTTTTGACCGATATAACGCTGTTCTTGGTGCTAATCAACAGAATGAATTTTTTCGTGCTGAGGACGGCGAAACATTGGCTGTGATGTATGGCTACAATGAAATGCGTTTTCCCGATACTGGAAAAATAACTCCAATCCAAGGGGCTTGTATTATCATTATGGATTATAACCCGCTTTCTGGGAATGATGGGAATCGGGTTGCCAATAAAGGGAAAGTCCGAAAAATGGTGGAGTTTGCTATAGAAGAGGGGGGCGCTTGCCATGCTGAAGTTAATTCTGTTCTTGCTAGACCTGACCCTCATCCAGACTCACCTCCTGAAGTCTCACGTTATTTTACTGTCAAATTGGACTCAACTTTTTCTGATAATCCACTTAATGGCGTATTAAACAATGATGAAACAAAAAAGTTTGATGGAGCACTTTATCTGACGGCAATGGGCAGTGATATCGCTGATGTGGGAAATAATATTCAGAGTACCGAGACAACACATGGGTGGCTACAAAAATCGGGTATTGGAGCGGCTACCACCTTTGAATACAAACCGAAAGCGAGTGCACCTGCTGGGGGAGAGGATACGTTCTTTTATCGTGTTTGTGCGGACACCTCACCACCGCGTATAGAAACCTATTGCTCCGTGAGTTCTGTGACGATCACTTTTGGCGCCCGCCCGCCACCACCACCGCCGCCTAATTTTGTTGTTGAAGGCTATCTGTTTAACGACAACAGCTCCACCGCCCCCCATAACGGTTTAAAAGAGGCTGGGGAAGAGGGGTTAGCCAACCGCGTTGTAATTCTAACGAATGTGGATAACGCCACTGAAACCTTAAGTGCCGTCACCGACTCCGAAGGCTATTTTTCTTATCCCTTACCTAACGAATGGAAAACCAAAAACATTACCTTAACGGTTGAACCTACCGCAGGCTGGCAAGCGATCAGTGAATCTATTAATGGAACGGCACTGACGGGAAGTTCAGCAAGCAATAGTGAGTTTGCTAATGCGCTTGCTGATAATAACGCCTTCCTTTTCGGTCAAATTAAAAAGCCCGTATTAACCCAGGATCATAAAAGAAGCATTGCTGCCAATGAAGGGACGCAATATTTTGCTCATCAACTTCAACTCTATTCACCTTCTACCCTTAAAATCTACCAAGATGATAATTGTAACGGGGAATTAGAGCTGGGCGACACTGAAATCACCGCCGATATCACAACGACTCAGCCAGAACAAACATTCTGTATCGTGACGGAAGTGCCCCCTCAATTTTCAGCCAGCGGCGTCGATGCTGATTTTTACTATTACCTTGATGTTGAAGTCAAGCCGCAAGACGTCGGAACAAGCCACGGGGTCGCTTTTGCTCTCAGTAATCAAGATATTTTGAGTTTAACGAATTTTGGCAAACTGACCCTAGAAAAGACCGTAAGAAACATGAGTGAAGTGGGCAGTGTAGAGAGTAAAAATAACACCGCAAAATCGGGGGATACCTTGGAATATAAACTCTACTTCTCTAATGAGTCAGAGCATCCCATTTCCAATGTGGTGCTCTTAGATTATGTGCCTGAATTTAGCCAGTTAGTGGGGGGAGTTTACCCGTCACACAAAATTGTGGTTTGTCAAAAACTATTGAATGCGAATTAAAACAACCACTCGGTGCAGAGAATGCTATTGGGTACCAAGGGAAAATTCGTTGGGTACTCCCTGAGCCGCTAAATCCAACGGACCGTGGTGTCGTAAGTTTTCAAATCAAAGTCGATGATTAGAGGGAATAAAAATGAATCAGTTAATATATAAAATAGTTCGTGATAGTTTGGTTATTTGTCCCCTTATTTTAGGGGTTATCGCGTTCCCTTCATTAAGTGATGAGGAGAAACGGGGTGAAGGTTGGACGCGAGAAAATACATTAATAGTCAAAGGGTTCGTCTTTAATGATAACAGCGAGCAAGGGCGAGGAAATGGCATTTTAGATAACGGCGAGCAAGGGTTAGCACAACGTTGGGTATTGGTGTCGTACGATAATACCTACAGCACCGTTGAGACCAATGAACAGGGGGCTTTCTCGGAGTCTATTCCACTAGAGGCTAAAAATAAAAAAATTAAGATCTCACTCAGTCCCGTCAATGATGAGCAAAAGTACCGTTGGTGGAACATCAGTAAATCGTTCAACGGACGACCAATGGCAAGTTGATCGGTAAAGTGGATGATGTGTTCTATTTCGGGCTGGTGGAAGTGAAGTGATTGAAGATCCGATACATCTATATCTAAAATAATGGAAGTTGCTAGTCGGCGGCAAGCGAGTAAGGCCTCATGAGTATAGATGTTCTATATGATTGGGGCGAATGAGCGACGCCAACCACCTAGCGACTTCAAGTATGGAGAGTATAGCCGTAAAAAGATACGAGGTGATGCCTTTATACCTTAAACATTGTGCTTTACATCATGAGCTTGAATATGTGGTATTTACTCTTATTCGTTGAAGAAAACATGATAGAATCTAGAACTCTTTTGTTATCATTTTAATGTCACGTAATAATACTTCATAAGGTAAAGCATGATTTTAGAAAATAAATTGAATATTACAGATCAAATCATACTTTCTAAAACAGAAGAGAGAATAAGTAAGCAGAAAGCTAAAGAACTGTTTGATTCAGGTGAAATTAATCAAGTGAACATTGGAACTTTTGCAGGGTTAAGCTTTATTCATGGTTATCTATTTGATGAGATTTATCACTTTGCTGGAAAAATGAGAGATGTAAATATTGCTAAAGGTAATTTTCGATTTGCCCCATTAATGTATTTAGAACAGTCTCTAAAGTTCATTGATAAAATGCCACAAAGTAATTTTGATGAAATTATCGAAAAATACATTGAAATGAACATAGCTCATCCATTTAGAGAAGGTAACGGACGTTCAACGCGTATCTGGTTAGATTTAATTTTAAAGAATGAGATTAAGCAAGTCATTGATTGGAATGCCGTAGATAAAGATGATTACCTTTCTGCAATGGAGCGGAGCCTAGTCAAAGACATTGAGATTAAGTATCTATTAAAACAAGCATTAACTTCGGATATCAACAGCCGTGCGCTCTTTATGAAAGGTATTGATGTTAGCTATTACTACGAAGGCTACAGCGAATTTAAGACCGAAGAATTGTAAAAGTGACAGCTTCAGAGGCGTGTTTAATTCAAAAAACACCTCATTATTCATTTATTTCGAACCACTCTTTAGCGACATTCAATAAAGCGTGCTGATTTGATTTCTTTATCTGTTAATCTTGACGTAGTTCTAGCCATAATAGGTACACCAAATTGAGACAGTAAAACCAGTGTACCTTGTGATGTACCTATAAATAAAAAAAAGCTATTGGATGCAGATAGACGTCAATAGACGCTAAATTATTGATTTTTTGTTGTTCGGATACAAAAAAAGACGCCCTAGGACGTCTTTTTTTGCTTATTTGGTGGAGCTGGCGGGAGTTGAACCCGCGTCCAAAATCACTCTAACCAATGGCGCTACATGCTTAGTCTACCTTTAATCTCGTAAGTACACTGCGAGCAGACACGCTATGTAAATACATACCAGAATTCTATTTCGCGGTTCAGCTCTCTAGTCAAAGCTTCCCTCGCTATCTTGTTTGGGTTTGAACTTCTATGATTCCCCGTCTTACAAGCGGAAGCTAGGGTAGAAGTGCTCTAGGAGGTTATTAAGCTGCTAGTGCGTAGTTTTCGTCGTTTGCGACTATTTTTTTGCGGCTTTTTACGAGGCCAACCGCCCCTCGACATGCTCCACAAGCCTTTATGATCCTGTCGAATCCTAAATCAGCCCCAGAGAAGGCAAATAGTAACAGATAGCTATTTGCCGTCAACTCTTTATCAACGAACAGAGTATTAATTTGTGTTGAATGGTTAAATTAACAGCAAATTAGAGACTATCGATTACTCTGCTTCATGATTCTTGCTTTATCACGTTGCCAATCTTTTGCTTTTAGATCGCTGCGTTTATCGTGCAGTTTCTTACCTTTAGCAACACCAAGCTTAAGTTTAACCCAAGAACCTTTCCAATAGAGTGCTAATGCAACTAATGTAAAGCCGTCTCGGTTTACTTTGCCGACTAAATTGTCGAGCTCTTTACGCTTAAGTAATAACTTACGATAACGCATCGGATCGGCAACAACATGGGTCGATGCCATATGTAGTGGTGTAATCGTAGAAGCCAATAGGTAGGCTTCGCCATCTTTCAAGAATACATAACTCTCAGTGATATTGGCTTTACCAGCTCTTAAGGCTTTGATTTCCCAGCCTTGTAGTTCCAGTCCTGCTTCAACCTCTGTTTCGATTGTATATTCATGACGGGCCTTTTTATTTAAAGCAATCGTGTTGCTACCCGATTTGTTCTTTGATTTTTTCTTAGCCATAGTCATTATATTATAAGCAAGTAATGGACGACATTACATGACTTTATTCTCTTTTAGTCAATAAGATTGATTTTAACCCAATTTTGGCATCAGATGTTACAAGATGGTATGATGGGGAGGATATTTTTAGAGGACCCTTTATGCCACAGATTCGCCGTTCAGCTTTGGTACCATTTAGTGCCCAACAGATGTTTGACTTAGTTAATGATGTTAATGCTTACCCGCAATTTTTGCCGGGATGTGTTGGCAGCCAAATCATTGACGAAAAAGATGATTTAATGACCGCGTCGGTTGATGTATCAAAGGCTGGGATCAGTAAAACCTTTACGACTCGCAATCAATTAGTGACTGGCGAGCGAATCGACATGCAACTGATCGATGGCCCTTTTAAAAAGCTAATGGGTGGCTGGCATTTTACTGAGTTAGACAGTGATGCCTGTAAAATTGAGTTGAAACTCGACTTTGAATTTAAAAATATGTTTGTTGAAATGGCATTTGGCAAAGTATTTAGCGAATTGACAAATAATATGGTCAATGCATTTACCTCAAGAGCCAAAGAGGTTTATGTCGATGCCACAGTCTGATGACAGTCTGATCCGTGTTGAGGTAGTTTATCCTTTACCTCATCAACAAAAGATCTTTCAGCTAATGGTGACACAAACCAGTTCAATAGAAGAGATCATTCGCAAATCAGGGGTGCTTGAGAGTTACCCTGAAATTGATCTTTCTAAAAACAAGTTGGGTATTTATAGCCGCAGCGTGAAATTATCAGGCTCTGTTCGTGATGGTGACCGAATTGAAATTTATCGTCCATTGATTGCGGATCCTAAAGAGATCCGTCGTCGTCGTATTGAGCAGAGTAAAGAGAAGAAGTAATTTAATCTAGGGAGTTAGGATGAAGAAGATAGAAGCGATCATTAAGCCGTTTAAATTAGATGATGTACGTGAAGCATTGGCTGATGTTGGTATTGCAGGGATGACAGTAACAGAAGTAAAAGGCTTTGGTCGTCAAAAAGGTCACACTGAACTGTATCGCGGTGCTGAATATATGGTCGATTTTTTACCAAAAGTGAAATTAGAAATCATTGTTGCTGATGAAGTGGCTGACCAATGTGTTGATACAATTATTGAGACAGCACAAACAGGAAAAATCGGCGACGGTAAAATCTTTGTTTATGAAGTTGAACGTGTGGTTCGAATTCGTACCGGCGAAGAAGATGAAGAAGCAATTTAATGATTAAAGCCTTTTTAATTACTAAATGTGTTGAAGTTGTTAGCCCTAAAGTAATGAATAATAACACTACCTCTATCGATGCATATTCGGTAGACTAATGACAAGTTTAACCTTTTTACTGTAACGTAATCGTTTGCATGGAGAGGTTTCTCTGTAAAATAATACAATAGAAACACCACCTCTTTTAACGTTAAGATTATTTTGAATCAGGAGATACAGATGCTAAAGCGTGATATGAATATCGCAGATTATGATGCGGAATTATTTGCAGCTATTCAAGAAGAAACGGCTCGTCAAGAAGAACATATTGAATTAATTGCGTCTGAAAATTATACCAGCCCTCGCGTCATGGAAGCACAAGGGTCTCAGCTAACCAATAAGTATGCTGAAGGTTATCCAGGGAAGCGTTACTACGGTGGTTGTGAGTATGTTGATAAAGCGGAAACATTAGCAATTAATCGTGCTTGTGAGTTGTTTGGTGCGGAATATGCCAATGTACAGCCACATTCAGGATCTCAAGCTAACTCAGCCGTTTATATGGCACTGCTTAATGCCGGTGATACCGTTCTAGGCATGAGTTTGGCACATGGTGGTCACTTAACTCATGGTTCTCCTGTAAATTTCTCTGGTAAGCTTTATAACATTATTCCTTATGGTATCGATGAAGCGGGTCAGATTGACTACGAAGAAATGGAAGAGTTAGCCGTTAAACATAAGCCAAAAATGATCATTGGTGGCTTCTCTGCTTACTCTCAAATTGTTGATTGGGCAAGAATGCGTGAAATCGCAGACAAAGTTGGCGCTTATTTCTTTGTTGATATGGCACACGTTGCGGGTCTTATTGCTGCTGGCGTCTACCCAACACCGGTTCCTCATGCCCATGTTGTGACAACAACAACCCATAAAACATTAGCAGGCCCTCGTGGTGGTTTAATCCTATCGAATGCGGGCGAAGCGCTATATAAAAAGCTAAACTCAGCGGTTTTCCCTGGTGGACAAGGTGGTCCACTAATGCATGTCATCGCAGCAAAAGCGGTCGCATTTAAAGAAGCGATGGAGCCTGAGTTTGCAAGCTATCAGCAACGTGTCGTGGATAATGCACAAGCGATGGTTTCTGTCTTCCTCGAACGCGGTTATAAGATCGTCTCTGGCAGTACTGAAAACCACCTATTCCTTGTTGATCTGATAGATAAAGATCTTAATGGTAAAGAAGCGGATGCAGCACTCGGTTCGGCAAACATTACCGTCAATAAGAATAGCGTACCTAATGATCCATTAAGCCCATTTGTAACATCTGGGATTCGTGTGGGTACACCCGCTATTACTCGCCGTGGCTTTACTCAAGATAATGCAAAAGAACTTGCTGGTTGGATGTGTGATGTATTAGACAACCATCAAGATATGGCGGTTATCGAAGCGACCAAACAGAAAGTCCTTGAGATCTGTGGGCGTCTTCCTGTTTACGCATAATCAATAAAAAAATCGACAACCTATACCTAAAATAATTGGAGTTGTTAGTCGGCGGCAAGTCAGTGAGGCCCCGTGAGTATATACTCAAAGTAATTGGAGTTGCTAGTAGGCGGCAAGTGAATGAGACCCCATGAGTATAGATGTACTATATGATTGGGGCGAATGAGTGACGCCAACAACCTAGCAACTTCAAGTATGAAGAGTATAGATGTACTATATGATTGGGGCGAATGAGCGATGCCAACAACCTAGCGACTTCAAGTATGAAGGGGATATACCCAAAGTAATAAGGGTATATTGATGTGATGTTGATTCTCTCTAGGGTGTTTAAAGGCGTGTCATTTATCTTTAAATACCCTTGTTAATTTCTGTTGTTCAGGATTTTTACTTTTTACTTTTTATTTTTAATCATTTTTACTTTTATTTTTTCATAAAGAATTCGTACCATTTTTATTTAAGGAACTCATATGCACTGTCCTTTCTGTGCTGCAAATGATACCAAAGTTATCGATTCGCGATTAGTGGCTGATGGCCATCAAGTTCGTCGTCGTCGACAATGTTTAGCATGTAGTGAGCGTTTTACAACCTTTGAAAGTGCCGAGCTGGTTATGCCACGTCTAATTAAAACAACAGGTAACCGTGAACCTTTTAATGAAGATAAACTTCGTGGTGGAATACAACGCGCCTTAGAAAAAAGACCGGTAAGTGTTGAAGTGATAGAGAGCACGATTAACCATATTAAGTCTCAATTAAGAGCAACAGGAGAGCGTGAAGTTCCTTCTGATATGGTGGGTAATTTAGTGATGGATGCATTAAAAGAGCTGGATAAAATTGCTTATATCCGTTTTGCATCAGTATATAAAAGTTTTGAAGATCTTCGTGAATTTGGCGAAGAGATCGCAAGATTAGAAAATTAATTGGATTATAATCAATTGAGTGATAATTGATTGATTGTATTGTTATTAATTGATTTTATTCACTTGTTCTCTTTAATTAATAGGTAGTTTTATGTTTTCACCGTTAGATCATCAACATATGGCGCGTGCATTGCAATTAGCAAAACGAGGCGAATTTACTACGGCGCCAAACCCGAATGTGGGGTGTGTGATTGCTCATGGAAATCAGATTGTTGGTGAAGGTGCGCATTTAAAATCGGGTGAACCTCATGCCGAAGTTCACGCACTGGCGATGGCAAAAGAGCAAGCAAAAGGCGCGACGGCTTATGTTACCCTTGAGCCATGTTCTCATTATGGTCGAACACCGCCTTGTGCCAACGCATTAATTAAAGCAGGCGTGAGTCGAGTCGTCGCAGCGATGGTTGATCCAAACCCTAAAGTGGCTGGGCGTGGCTTATCAATGCTCGAAGAGGCTGGAGTTACTGTTGAGTCTGGTTTAATGCAAGCGCAAGCTGAAGCATTAAATGTTGGTTTTATTAAAAGGATGAAAACCGATCGTCCCTTTGTACAGTTAAAAATGGCGGCTTCGCTCGATGGACAGACGGCCCTTGAAAATGGCGAGAGTCAATGGATAACTGGCAGTGCTGCTCGCGCTGATGTTCAACGTTTTAGAGCGAAATCAGCCGCGATTCTTTCAGCTAGTGGAACGGTTCTTGCTGATAATCCTAGTTTGAATGTTCGTTGGTCACAGTTGCCGGAATCGGTAAAAGTAAACTATTCTGAAGAAGAGTTAAGAATACCCACTCGAGTGATCATTGATAGCCAAAATCGTGTGACCAGTGATTACCAATTATTAAGTTTGGCAGGCAAGACTATTTTAGTTGGCACTCAAGCGAGAGATGATATTGAGTCGTTGGGTGATTCGAGCCTTAAAAATGTGACACAATTAGTGGTCGCAGAAAAAGATGGCAGAGTTGATCTTGTCAGTTTAATGGATCAGCTTGGCGAGTTAGGTATTAATAACCTTTGGATTGAAGCGGGTGCAGAATTGAGTGGGGCATTATTTGATGCCCAATTAGTCGATCAGGTCATTCTCTATATTGCGCCTAAATTGATGGGTTCAACAGGGCGTGGTGTGTTAGATTTAGCGGCAATGCACTCAATGACAGAGGTTCCTGAGCTAAAAATAGATGATCTACGCCAAATTGGTGATGACATCCGAATTATTGCGACGCCTCAAGGCAATGAACATTAATTTAGTAAATAATAACGTATTTTATACCGAAGTCAGAAAGGTATAACAAGTAAAAGCAGGTTGACTTTAAATGTTTACAGGTATCATTGAAGCTGTTGGTAATATCACAGCAATTACACCCAAAGGGCAGGATATTGCGATTACTGTCAATAGCGGTACATTAGATTTAGACGATGTGAAGTTAGGGGATAGTATTGCCACGAACGGTGTTTGTTTAACCGTGGTTCAGTTAACCGGAAATGGCTATGTTGCCGACCTTTCTCTGGAGACGATGAACCGTACTGCCTTCGCAACCTATAAAACAGGTCAACGAGTGAACTTAGAGAAGGCGATGTTGCCGACAACACGCATGGGTGGACATATGGTGTCAGGTCATGTTGATGCTGTTGCTACGATTGTTAGTCGTCATTCATTAGGGCGTGCAATTGAGTTCTGGCTACAAGTCCCTTCCTCCCTAGCTAAATATATTGCAGAGAAAGGTTCAATAACGATTGATGGAATTAGCTTAACGGTTAATGATGTTGATGGTGATAAATTTAAGATTACGATTGTCCCTCATACTGCGCAAGAGACAACGATTGAGCAGTTCAATGTTGGAACGAAAATTAATTTAGAAGTTGATGTGATTGCTCGTTATTTAGAGCGCCTAATTCTTGGTGATAAAGCCGCAGAATCATCATCAACCAAAAGCGAAGTAACCATGGAGTTATTAGCTAAATCAGGTTTTTTAAAGTAGTTAAAGTTGGCTTTAAATTTATATTAATGAAAAATTAAGGATTCCAGATCATGGCAATTAGTAGTGCAAAAGAAATTATTGATGATATCCGCCTAGGTAAAATGGTTATCTTGATGGATGATGAAGATCGCGAGAATGAAGGCGATCTTATTATTGCCGCTGAAAAAGTGACACCTGAAGTGATTAACTTTATGGCGACACATGGTCGAGGATTGATCTGTTTAACATTATCAAAAGCGCGTTGTTTACATATGGGATTAAACCCGATGGTTGACGATAACACCGCTCAGTACAGTACGGCCTTTACGGTTTCAATTGAAGCTGCCGAAGGCGTAACGACGGGGATCTCAGCTGGCGATCGTGCAGTGACAGTTCAAGCGGCTGTGGCTAAAAATGCCGTTGCTTCTGATCTTGTTCAACCTGGACATATTTTCCCATTAATGGCTCAAGATGGTGGCGTTTTAACGCGCGCAGGCCACACTGAAGCCGGTTGCGATCTTGCTCGTTTAGCCGGCTTTGAACCAGCAAGTGTGATTGTCGAAATCTTAAAAGAAGATGGCACCATGGCGCGTCGTCCTGATTTAGAGATCTTTGCTGAACAGCATGATATTAAACTAGGCACGATTGCAGACTTAATTGAATACCGTAATAACAACGAAACGACCATAGAGCGTGTTGCAAGTTTTAAAATGCCAACCGACTTTGGCGAATTTGATGTTGTAACCTATCGTGACACTATTGATAACAAGATCCATCACGCCCTAACTAAAGGTAAAATTGACGCTGATCAGCCAACGTTAGTTCGTGTTCATCTGCAAGATGACTTTGCTGATCTATTTCACTCAGACCGTTCAACAACACGTAACTGGCCACTAGAAAAAGCGATGGAAAAGATCGCGAAAGAAAATGGTGTGTTAGTTGTGCTCGGTAATCATGATACGACGGACAGCATTATCCACAAAGTGAAGAACTTTGAACTGGAAGATGGCGGCACTAAGACTGCTGGAACTAAATGGCAAGGAACCTCTCGTCGAGTTGGTGCTGGTTCTCAAATTCTTGCTGATTTAGGGGTTGCAAAAATGCGTCTACTCTCATCTTCGGACAAACGTTACCATGCATTATCGGGTTTTGGTTTGGATGTGGTTGAATACATAACACAATAAAAGTTTATTTTAGTGTAATAATAGAAGTAGGGTGAATTTATGTTGTTAATATTTCAGCCTATTTTATAATGATGTCGAATGGTCACCGCTATCTTTAAGTCAGTTTTATTGAAGTAAAACTCATAGTGACTATTCTAACTATTAATAAGTGTGATAGAATCCGCCGGTTTCTCTCACCAGAATGATTTTACAGGAAGAGCCATGAAAATTATCGAAGGCGGTATCGCTGCTCCAAACGCAAAAATTGCAATTGTTATTTCTCGCTTTAACAGCTTCATTAATGACAGTTTACTTGCTGGCGCGGTAGATACTCTAGAGCGTCTAGGCCAAGTTAAGAGCGATAATATTACTGTTGTTCGCTGCCCAGGTGCAGTTGAGCTGCCAATTACTGCACAACGCGTTGCACGTAGCGGTAAATTTGATGCTATCGTTGCATTAGGTTCAGTTATCCGTGGCGGTACTCCTCATTTTGAATTTGTTGCTGGTGAGTGTAATAAAGGTCTAGCACAAGTGAGCCTGGAATTTGATGTTCCTATTTCATTCGGTGTGTTAACGACTGATACTATAGAACAAGCTATCGAGCG
Organism: Vibrio sp. SS-MA-C1-2; assembly: GCF_021513135.1. NCBI lineage: Bacteria > Pseudomonadati > Pseudomonadota > Gammaproteobacteria > Vibrionales > Vibrionaceae > Vibrio > Vibrio sp. SS-MA-C1-2. The sequence goes on along the minus strand of NZ_CP090981.1, from coordinate 3,022,428 downwards.
CGCGGGTACCAAGGCTGGTAATAAGGGAGCTGAGGCAGCTCTAAGCACGCTTGAAATGGTTAATGTTTTATCCCAAATTGAATCCTAATGGGGGTTAGTGTGAAACCAGCCGCACGTCGTAATGCACGTCACTTTGCGCTACAAGCAATCTATTCTTGGCAGATCACCCAAGATAATGTTGCTAGTATCGAACAACAATTTCTTTCTGGCGGACACGATTTTGAAGAAGAAGAGCATCGCTCAGAAGCGCCAAAATTAAGTCAACCAGATACTGATGTTGAGTATTTCCGTAACTTGTTAACGGGTGTAGTGATGAGCTACCAAGAGTTAGATAGCAAGATGCGTCCATACCTGTCTCGTCCTTTACAGGATCTTGATCAGATGGAATTAGCTCTACTACGTTTAGCTATGTATGAAATGACTAAACGTGAAGATGTGCCTTTTAAAGTTGTTATTAACGAAGCAATTGAACTAGCTAAAGCATTCGGTGCTGAAGATAGCCACAAGTTCGTTAATGGTGTTCTTGATAAAGCGGCACCATCACTTCGTAAAGCAAGAGCGAAGTAATTGTGAAGTTTTAAGAAAAGGTCAGCTTATTTGCTGGCCTTTTTTATGCCTGTTTTTTGGCTTAATTCTCCAATAGTTAAGAAGAGAATAAGCGACTTATCAATGATATTTGTAAAGAGAATATAACCGGTTATGAGTTGTAATGAGTTTGATCTTATTGCTCGCTACTTTGAGCAGCAGAATGTCAATCGTAACGATGTGATTGTCGGTATTGGTGATGATTGTGCGCTATTAGAAGTGCCAGAAGGGTGCCAGATTGCGATCAGTACCGATACGTTAGCGGCTGGAACACACTTTCTTGCTGATGCCGATCCTAAATTAGTGGCTCATAAAGCATTGGCTGCTAATCTTAGTGATCTTGCGGCAATGGGGGCTGACCCCGCATGGGTTTCATTGGCGCTAACAATGCCTGAAGCCGATGAAACTTGGCTGACTGGATTTTGTGAAGGCTTCTTTTCATTAGCTGAATATTTTAACTTACAGTTAATTGGCGGGGATACAACAAAAGGCCCTCTGAGTATTACGATCACCGTTCAAGGTTTTGTTCCTCGAGGTAAATCGTTACGTCGTAGTGGTGCTAAAATTGGTGATTGGATCTATGTAACAGGGGAGTTGGGTGATAGTGCGGCAGGTTTAGCGCTTATTTTAACGCCGCCAGATAAGCTAAACTCAATAGAAAAGCAGTTAGTGGAGCGTCACTATTTGGCCGATCCTCGTATTGTGACCGGGATTACATTGCGCGAATTTGCTAGCTCTGCCATTGATATTTCAGATGGTTTAATTTCTGATTTGGGACATATTCTCAAACAATCTAATGTTGCTGCGATCATAAATGTCGATAATTTACCTCTCTCTCCGGAATTAATTGCATCTCATGATGATCTAAGTCAGGCTCAAAAAATTGCCCTTACCAGTGGTGAAGAATATGAGCTATGCTTTACTGTCCCTAACCATAAAAGAGAGCAGTTGACTGTTGAGATGCAGAGAAATGGGATTAATGCGACCTGTGTTGGACAGATAAAACCAGGTATTGGATTACAATTATTAAATAATGAACAGAAAGTGGATTGGTCGTCGCTTTCTGGTTATGACCATTTTAAATCATAGGATAAATTACATATGTCAGATCCAAGAGATAAGATCCAGCTATCTAATATGACGCATTTTCTCGCGACAGGATTCGGTAGTGGATTATCACCCATTATACCGGGCACGATGGGGACACTGGCTGGGATCCCTCTTTATCTTCTTATTGCTCAACTATCTTGGCCACTTTATTGGTTAGTGATTATTGTTGCTTCAATTATTGGTTGTAAACTTTGTCAAAAAACTTCAGATGATATGGGCGTCCATGATCACGGTTCAATTGTTTGGGATGAATTTGTTGGTTTATGGATAACGTTAAGTATTGTGCCTATGATGGGGATTTCTCCTTTTGATTGGCAATGGTTACTTGCGGGCTTTGTATTATTCCGTTTCTTTGACATGCTAAAACCTTGGCCAATTAGCTACTTTGATAAAAATGTCCATGGCGGTTTTGGTATCATGATTGATGATATTGTGGCGGGTTTTATTGCTTTACCTTGTCTATGGGCATTTGGCACTTGGATGGGTTGGTAATATTTAATACCTTGCTAATCACGCAATAAAAAGCCGCTAATTTAGCGGCTTTTTTGATGGCGATTCGACTCTTCAAGTAAGAAAGGGTTAAAACGAGATTTAATCTAGATTCTATTTCTCGATATAAGCTCGGATCTGTTCTTCAATTCCTTCAGCATCAAGTTTAAGGTCATGCCACAGTTCTTGTTGTGTTCCTTGAGAGATGAATCGATCTGGAAGCCCTAAGTTAAGGACCGGTTTGGCGATCTTCTCGGCCATGAGGAACTCATTAACGGCTGAACCTGCACCACCTTTGATAGTATTCTCTTCAAGGGTCACGATAATATCATGCTCAGCTGCGATTTTTTTAGTCAGATCTTCATCAATAGGTTTTACAAAACGCATATCAACGACTGTTGCATTGAGCGATTCTGCAGCGATGAGTGCTTCTGAGAGGAAAGTACCAAAGTTTAGAATAGCGACTTTCTCTTTATTGTCAGCTTTTTCATTTTGTTGTTGATATTGACGACGAATCACACCTTTACCAATTTCAATGGCAGTCATCTCTTCAATAACTTCAGCACCAGAACCTGTACCACGCGGATAACGGACGGCACTTGGTCCTTGATGCTGGTGGCCCGTATAAAGCATCTGACGACACTCATTCTCATCACTAGGTGCCATAATCACCATGTTAGGAATACAGCGCATAAAGCTAAGATCAAAAGCACCTTGGTGTGTTTGACCATCAGCACCGACTAAACCTGCACGATCGATAGCAAACATCACCGGCAGATCCATAATCGCAATATCATGGATCAGTTGGTCATAACCGCGTTGTAAGAAGGTTGAGTAGATTGCAACAATCGGATGATTGCCACCAATTGCTAAACCTGTTGCCAACGTCACGGCATGTTGTTCTGCAATTGCAACGTCGATATATTGCTCTGGGAATTTTTTAGAGAACTCCACCATGCCTGAACCTTCACGCATTGCAGGAGTAATCGCCACTAATTTAGGATCGATAGCGGCCATATCACAGAGCCAATTGCCAAATATTTTAGAGTATGATGGCTTGCCACCGCTACTTTTTGGTAGTGAATTTTCAGCTGGATCAAATTTAGGTACACCGTGATAACCGATGGGATCATTCTCAGCGGGAGCGTAGCCTTTACCTTTTTTCGTCATAATATGAAGGAATTGAGGGCCTTTCAGATTACGCATATTCTTAAGGGTTTTCACTAGCTCGTTAACATCGTGACCATCTATAGGGCCAATATAGTTAAAACCTAGCTCTTCAAATAAAGTCCCAGGGACAACCATCCCTTTGATGTGCTCTTCTGCTCGTCTCACTAATTCTTTAATCGGCGGTGCACCGGCTAATACTTTTTTTCCACCTTCTCGAATAGAGGTGTACAAGCTACCCGATAGGATTTTTGCTAAATGATTATTCAGAGCACCGACGTTTTCTGAAATCGACATTTCGTTATCATTTAGAACAACGAGCATATCGGAATGAACCGCACCTGCGTGATTCATCGCTTCAAAAGCCATACCTGCAGTGATCGCACCATCACCAATCACACTGACCACTTTACGATTTTTCTGTTCTTTTTCCGCGGCAATAGCTAAACCTAAGCCTGCACTGATGGATGTCGATGAGTGCCCAACTGAAAGCACATCATATTCACTCTCTTCACGCCAAGGAAATGGATGCAGTCCGCCTTTTTGACGAATCGTCGGTAACTGCTCACGACGACCGGTTAGGATCTTATGAGGATAAGCTTGGTGCCCGACATCCCAAATTAGCTGATCAAAAGGGGTGTTATAAACGTAATGAAGAGCAACAGTAAGTTCAATCGTCCCCAAGCCTGAGGCAAGGTGACCACTCGACTGACTCACCGAGTTTAAAAGGTAACGACGAAGCTCATCACAAAGAGTTGGCAGGCTCTCTTTAGGTAATGAACGGAGCTCTTCAGGAATGCTGGCAAGAGCTAAAGTTGGGTATTTTGATATATCTAAACTCATAAAATAACAGCACTTTTGTTTGAATTAATTATTGCGCTCGATGATATATCGGGCGAATGCTTCTAATTGTGTTGTATCATAAGGAATGGCTTTAAGCGCTTCCAACGCGTCTTGCAACAGCAGTTGAGCTTTCTCTTTTGCCCCTTCTAAACCGAGGAGTGAAGGGTAAGTACTTTTATGAAGTTCAAGATCTGAACCGCTAGGTTTTCCTAATGTACTGGTGTCACTGGTTATATCAAGTATATCGTCTTGAACTTGAAATGCTAAACCAATAGCTGAAGAAAATTGATTTAATGGCTCTAAAATAGCCACACCACGCTGACCTGCAGCTAATGCGCCTAATGTTATTGCACAACTTATTAGGGCTCCGGTTTTATGCTGGTGGATCTTTTGTAGATGCTGAAGTGATACTTGTTGATTTTCAGCTTCAAGATCATAAGCTTGTCCAACACACATTCCCGCCGCACCCGATGCTCGAGCTAGAGCTTGAATCATCGCAATACGTTGACTTTCAGCTTCTTTTGATAATTGACCACTTGCAAGTACTTCAAAAGCGAGTGTTTGTAGTGCATCGCCAGCTAAAATAGCAATAGCTTCATCAAAAACGATATGACAAGTTGGTTGTCCGCGGCGTAGTTCATCATCATCCATTGCTGGGAGGTCATCATGAATTAATGAGTAAGCATGAATAAACTCTATGGCGGCTGCTGGGGTATCGAGATCGTCTTCTGATACACTAAGCATCTGTCCGATAGTATAGACCAAAAAAGGTCTAATTCGTTTACCGCCTAATAAAGCACCATGACGCATCGCTTCTAATAAACGAGAGTCCTCACAACTTGGTTGAGTTAACCAGTTTGCTAAGGATTGATTGCTTCTATCTTGGCAGTGCTGCATTAACACAGCGAATGATTGATTACTCATCATTCGTATCAAATGGTGTTAAAGCTGCATTTTCATCTTGCTGAAGTAATATTTCAACACGTTGTTCTGCTTGAGATAATTTTTGTTGACTATGGCGAGCAAGAGTAATGCCACGTTCAAACTTTTTCAGTGCGTCTTCTAATGCTAGCTCACCAAGTTCTAGTTCACTAACTATCGAATCTAACTCTGTCGTTGAGGCTTCAAACGACATATTTTCAACTTTTTTATTGGCCATAGTTACATTTTTCTATTGGAATGCTTAAGAGAAAGTTAACGCACCATAGTCTGGTGGTCAAATATAGTTATCTTTTTTGTGTGATAAATTATATTTCTAATGGAATCATCTAATTTTAGCATGATGAACAAGGAAATATTGATGGAAGTTGCCTTATTGATAACTTTTTTTATTATAACATTTCAGCATCTAGTTGCCATGATGTATAATCCGCGCCCTACTTTATAGTGATGTTTGACTTTTGATAAAGCAAATGGTGATACTTTCCCCTCTGGTTGGACGATGAGCTATAATTGAGATCTCTAATGACTATTGATTAGCTGCAGTGCTCAATAGTCTCTATTTTTTGTTATTTATATTGTGAAGGCTGTTATGAAATTTATTGTTAAAATTCATCCAGAAGTGATCGTAAAGAGTCAATCTGTGCGTAAACGTTTTACTAAGATCCTGGATAGTAATTTACGTAACATATTGAAACGAAGAATAGAGAAGGTGGCTGTTTTTAATCGCTGGGATCATATTGAGATCCAATGTAACGATGATGAAAAGCGAGATGTTGTCCTTGAAGTTCTTACCAATACTCCGGGTGTGAATCATGTATTAGAAGTGACGCAAAGTGACTTTATTGATCTCCATGATATTTACCTACAAACAGAAGCGGTAGTGAAAAGTCAGATCGAAGGAAAGAGCTTTTGTGTTCGTGTGAAGCGTCGCGGTAAGCATGATTTTACTTCAATTGATGCTGAGCGTTATATTGGTGGTGGTCTTAACCAATCTGTTGAATCGGCACGTGTTCAATTAAAACGTCCAGATATTACCGTCAATCTTGATATCGATAATGAAAAACTCAACCTTGTACTTAACCGTTTTGCAGGGTTAGGTGGTTTCCCTATGGGGACGCAAGAAGATGTATTGAGCTTAATCTCTGGGGGTTATGATTCAGGGGTTTCTAGCTATCTTCATATTAAACGTGGCAGTAAAGTTCATTACTGTTTCTTTAACCTTGGTGGTGCAGTGCATGAAACTGGCGTTAAAGAGGTGGCAAGTTTCTTATGGCATAAATACGGTTCTTCAGCAAAAGTAAAATTCATCAGCATTGATTTTGAACCGGTTGTCGCAGAAATTTTAGAAAAAGTGGATGATGCTCAAATGGGTGTTATTCTTAAACGTATGTTTGTCCGAGCGGCCAGTGATGTAGCCGATCGTTTTGGTATTCAAGCATTAGTGACGGGTGAAGCATTAGGTCAAGTATCTAGCCAAACCTTAACCAACTTAAAAATGATCGATCAAGCGACAGATGCATTGATTCTGCGCCCTCTTGTGACATGGGATAAACAAGATATCGTTGATCTTTCTCGTGTTATTGGTACTGAAGAGTTTGCTAAAGTCATGCCTGAGTTCTGCGGTGTGATCTCTAAAAAGCCAACCATTAAAGCAGAGAGAGCCAAGCTTGAACGCGAAGAAGAGAACTTTGATTTCTCAATCTTAACTAGCGTAGTGGAGAATGCACGTATTATGGATATTCGTGACATTGCAAAAGAGAGTCAAGAACAAGCGCCTGATGTTGAGCTTGTTGAAGAGATTGATAGCAACAGTGTTGTGCTTGATATTCGTAGTGCAGAAGAAGAAGAGCAGAGTCCTTTAGAGCTGGATGATATTGAAGTGATTCATCTTCCATTCTTCAAGTTAGCAACCAAATTTGGTGACTTAGATCAGTCTAAAAACTACTTATTGTATTGTGATCGTGGTGTGATGAGTCGTCTCCAGGCACTGTATTTGAAAGACCAAGGCTTCAATAATATTAAGGTTTACCGTCCTTAATTTATCAATTTCTTGGTGGGGCAGAAATGATTTTAAATCATTGAATAGTAAGGCCGGTTTAGTGAATTTAAACCGGTCTTTTTATTTGGAAATTTGTTCAGTAATTTTGAATAAAGTGAAAAATGATTAGCTATTCATTTTGTTGCTCTGCTTCCAAATTTTCTTTTGGTTTTCGATACTTTGAGCTGAAAAAACAATACTTGGCAGTAAAACCATTGGCGCGGCAGTATCTGTTGCATGTTGTTTACTGGTCAATTGACTAACAATCTCTAGCGCAAACTCTTGTGCCGTCCCCGGCCCTTGGCTAGTGATCAAATTATGAATCGTATCGACCATGACACGCTTAGTTTTTAAGTAGTACTCAGGAATATGACTGGCAAAGTCAGGATGACAGGTCATAAAGGCTTGAGGGTAGATATTATGATGAGCCAATACTAAAGCAGGGGACGCACAGATAGCCGCAACCCAACGCTGGTCGCAGATCTGTTGTTTTATTATCTCAATCACCAATGGGCTATCACGGAAGCACTTTGCGCCTTCAGCTCCACCCGGTAAGACAATACACTCAAACTCATCATCTGCAACTTTGGCAATGGTGGTATCAGCTACCAAGGTTACACCTCGTGAACAGAGGATATCTAAACGACCATCAAATGCAGTACTTGCGGTCGTGACATTAAACCCCGCTCGAACTAAAGTGTCGATAGTAATGACCGCTTCCATCTCTTCAATACCGGGCGCCAATAGAACCAGAATATCCTTACTCTCAATTTCCATTAAAAGATCTTGTGCTGCACCAGAATGATTATTCGACATAATTGAACCCTATCTTATGATTGTCATTATCTCAACGATTATACTATGGAAATCATTATCGGCAATATTAGTTAACAGGGGAGAGCATTGACACTTAAATAATGGTTAAAAATTGTTAAAAAGAGCTAAGTAAGAAAAGAGGTTTTTGAGGCGATACTTAATAAAAAAGAGCCAACATCAAGGTCAGCTCTTTATCGAAATAATTTTAATAAGTTCTATTTAGCTTAGAACTTATAAGTCACACTGAAGTAATGAGACCAACCACTACTTGCGAAATCCGTGGTATCAGGGATTAAGTAAACATCTTTATACCCTTTTAAGCCATAACCAGCAGCATAGTGCTCTGAATGCCAATAAAGTCCAAAGAAGGCACCACCGCCATTGTCTGCTTGTTTCGTACCTTTAAAAGAGTCATCAGAGAATTGCCAATCGACATAACCTTGGAAGGATAGGAAACTATCGTTGTTGAAAGTATAAAAAGGCTTAAACCAGTTAGTTGAAATTTGAGCACCATTCCATGCCTTAGCATTCATATCATAAACCGCATACAGATTTAAGCCCATCTTTCCTAACCAAGGTACCATGATATCGGAACCTAAACCGACTTTATAACCGTTAGTGTCAGTGCCACCGTAGGTTACCTCTTCATATGAACCATCACTTTTCTCTTTATAGCCATCATAAGAAGCGCCACCACCACCAATTTCAAAAAGGGTAGCAATATAAAGCTCTTGAACTGGGCCAAAAGAGAGATCTTTGCCTGTCATTGCATCAAGTGAAAAACGAGGGTTCAACTTTAAATACATTTTATTCTGGCCATCTTTATCAGAATGACTGTTTTCAGTGATGTTGAAGATATCAAGGTAACCATACAGATCAACAATGCCAGAGCGGCCACCAAACTCTAACTCAAGGTAGTTATGCCCATTATCTGAATTAGGTGAAGTTTTATCTTGCGGTTTTTCATCTAATGCATACATGAGGTTAAATTGACCCCATTTATAATCGTTTTTATGGATATCGTCTGAGTAGTCTGCAGCTTGAACACTAAATGTAGATAAAGCAGCCAGAGAGCTTAAAGCTAAAAGAGTTTTGCGCATATTGTTACCTATTGAGTCAAAGTTAGGTGAATAGCAACAATCGGATAGCTGCTATTTTCCATTGCTACTTTCACTGTAGATAAAAAAAATGAACCTTTTTTTAATTTATCAATCACTATGAATTTAGTGTGATTGTGATCACACTTTTTAGGCCGGTATTTATGATTTATTTATTCATCACTCTCATTTGTCTTTTCTGCTTATTGCTCTTTTTTTGCTTATTGCTCTTTTTTATCTTGGCTTAATTGATTGAAGTGGTCTTTCATTGAAATTAATAGCACTAAACTAGGAATAACCATTAATGCGGTAATAATAAAGAACAATGACCAACTATTTAGCCACTCGACAAAGACACCACTCAGTGAGCCTAGTGTTGTACGACCAAAGTTGCCTAATGAAGCAAGCAGAGCATATTGAGTGGCTGAGAAAGCTCGCCCCGTTAAATAAGTTAAGAATGAAACAAAAGCAACACTAGCAAATGCGCTGGTAAAGTTATCAACTAAAATAGTTGCTAAGAATAGATGTTCATTAGGGCCGACGGTTGCTATCCATGCAAACATTAAGTTGGAAGCAGCCATTGCGATCCCACCAATGAGCAGCCCTTTGACAATACCAAAGCGAACATTAATCGCACTACCAATTAAGGTAAAGACAATCGTTGCAACCCAACCAACCAATTTAGAGTATTCTCCTATTTGTTGGTTACTGAATCCAATTTCTTTATAAAAGACAATCGACATGCGTCCAAGGAAGGCTTCGCCAATTTTAAATAGAAAGACGAACAGTAATAAAGAGATTGCTATTCGAACCCCATTACGGCGGAAAAAGTCGATAAAAGGTTCAAAAACAGTGACTGAAATCCAGCTAATAAGGCGAATCCAAGCTGTTGGCTTACCATCACTTAACAGTTTTGCATGACGTAATTCAGCCTCACTTTGCAGCTTTTCTCTAAATGTTACGGGTTCTCGAACGCAAAGAGTAAAAATAATTAGCAAGACAACAAAGCCCGCCATTCCATAGTAAACACTATTCCAACCAACAGAATCGGCGTTGGTAAAAGCAAAATAACCCGGCAGAGAGTAGCCTGTCCACCATCCCATGACGGCCATGGCAGAAGCTTGAGGCATTTTATGTTTTTCATCTTCCCTAAAACTATCAATACGGAAAGCATCAATGGCGATATCTTGAGTTGCTGAGCTGGTGGCAATCACCAATGCTAAAGCGGAAGTGATGGCAATATTATGTGCAGGGTCAGTACCAGCTATCGCTAGCGTCGCGATTAACATCACAATTTGAGTGAGGAATATCCAACTACGTCGTTGCCCTAACCACAGATTTAAGACTGGAAGTTTGACACGATCGATCAGAGGTGCCCAAAGAAAGTTGATAGCATAAACGGCAAAAACCGAGCCAAAAAAACCGATAGCAGCACGAGTTAATCCCGCATCTTTTAACCAACCTGACATATTAGAGCCGATTAAAACCCAAGGAAAACCACTGGCACACCCTAACATAAATACCCAAAGTAGACGTTTATCTAGGTAACTTTGGAGTGTTTCTCTCCATGAAAGTTGATTCGCCATGTGGTGTCCTTGTTGTTAACTAATGAGTTGATCGTTTTTATTTAATCACTTTAATTTCAGTGATCACAATCGGAGTGTTTGGCACATCACGCATACCGCCTTTGATACCTGTTTTAGTTGCTGCAATTTTTTCGATGGTTGAATAGCCTTCTGTAATTTTACCAAAAACGGCGTAACCGACTTTAGTTGAACTTTGATCTAAAAAGCCATTATCTTTGACATTGATAAAAAACTGACGAGTTGCAGAGTCGGGTACTTGAGTTCTTGCCATTGCTATAGTGGCGACATTATTTTTAAGACCATTACTGGCTTCATTCTTGATTGCAGGATATGTTGCTCGCTTATTCATCTTGGCATCAAACCCACCACCTTGAACCATAAAGCCTGCAATAACTCGATGGAATTGAGTGCCGACATAACTGCCATCTTCAACATAACGAAGAAAGTTTTTGGTCGAGATCGGTGCTTGTTCACTATTTAGATTAATGGTGAATTGACCATCCGTCGTGGTGACTTGAACAAGTGGTGCTGCCATCGATGGTGTAATAAAAAGTGCGGCACTGAGTGCGATGGCTGCGGTTAAGATTGTTTTTTTCATCTTCTACTCTTATTTGTCAATTGTGTATTGGTTATTTTTCTGGGTGCTGTTCAAATTTACTGTTTGATTAAGAATTGCTGTAGTTCATTATCTTTGGCGATATCAGATAAAACCAAGCTTAATAATTGACTGACTTTCTCAGAAATATCTTCTTCAGACGCTGAACCACCACTAGTCTCTGACGATTCACCTGAATAACGTTTAGTAAATTGATGACCTTCGGCTTGTGCAATTAGCTGTACTTTTACTCGACTCTTGATGGTGTTAGTGACTGTTTCATTTTTCACATTGGCAACCATGTCTAAAATATCGACCTGAAGAGTTAACGGCGCATTTGGTTGAATCTTAAACCCTTGTGATTTTAGTTGTAGTATTAATAAATCACTAAACGTGGAACGAAGGTTTTGTTGTGCATGAAGAGGGTAGACAAACTTCTCTCCTGTATCATTGAGTGCAATATACTGAGCGGTTCTTAAATCATTAACGGTTAGCTCTATTGATCTATCTTTTACGATAGGGGCTGCTGCTAATGTTGCTTTTGGTGATAAATCGATCGGTTGTGGGGTTTTTGAACTACAACCCGCAATTGCAATTAAAGCGAATAACCCAATTAAGCCATTTTTCATTTTCTATCCTTAACAATATATATTGATATTTCAGTTAGATAACCATATTAGTATATGGTAGTTATTGCTTTTCTGATTGATAAATAACAAATTTTTTATTAGAGGCAACTTTAGAGCAATTACCAAATAAGCGGTTCAATTTTTCGTGATACTTTAAATGGCTATTACCAATGACCATTAATTTTCCATTTGGTTCTAATACTTGATAAGCATCGTTAAACATTTGCCATGCAATATGATCAGTGATGGTATTTTGCTGGTGAAAAGGCGGGTTACAAATCACCATGTCGGCACTGTTGAGATCAAAATCATCAAGACAATTATTTACTTTCAGATCGATATTATGATTATCGGGTACATTTAACTGGCAATTCTCGGTTGCTGAGGTAATAGCCATATAGCTTTCATCAATGCTGGTAATTTTTGCACTTGGATTCAGTTGGGCTAATCGAATGGTTAATACGCCATTACCACAACCTAAATCAATAATATGCTTATACTTATCACCCTTTGGCAGATGAGGTAAAATAAAACGAGCTCCAAGATCTAAACTCTCACCCGAGTAGACATTGGCGTGATTAGTTAGGGTGATATGATACTCATCAACAGACCAACTTAAAGGTTTTGGTAGCGGTTGTGATGTACTTTTATCAACCGTCGTAAAAATAAGACGTGATTTCTTTTTTGCCAAAGAGGTGGTTGTTTTACCTAAGTAGCGTTCAAATAACTTTAAGGTCGAAGTATGGATATCCTTTGCTTTACCGGCAGTGACAACAATTGTTCCATCTGGTAGTGCCTGACATAATTGGATAAGTTGCCATGTTAGCAACCGCTTACTCTTAGGTAACTTCATCATCACCGCATCGGCTTCAGGAAGGGCTTTTAATCCATCTTGAATAAGGATAGGGTTAGCATTATTCGATGATAAATTCTGTTCAGTTGCTTGTTTTGCAATAAAAGAGTCTGTGACCAAAGTGACATTGGATCGCTCTTGAAACCAGCAGCTTAACGCACCAAACGTATCATTTAAGATAAGATAATGCTGAGGAGATAAATCCTGTTGTTGCTCGAAGTGATGAATGAGATATTCATCAGCCGAATCCCAAGCTTGTAAGGTTTCATTTTTTCTAATTGGGAAGCGTTGTAGAGTAAGAGAGCGATCCAAAAGGGATAATGTGGTTTCCATGGGGCATCCAGTTGGTAGAAAATAATTTGTTATTAATTAAATGAGCGTTGTTTTTATACCTATAACGATAGCATAAACAACAGAGTGATAGTCAGTTTAAAGCTAAATCACACTGATTAAACAGGTGGTTTATACTATAGTAGTTAAGACGTCGTAAGATAAAAATAAATAGCATCTTGATGCAGTTAAAGTCTTTGACTATAAAATAGAGAATTTATATTCAAAGGTTTATATCTATACCTAAAATAATTGGCGTTGCTAGTCGGTGGCAAGTGAGCGAGACCCTATGAGTATAGGTGTACTCTATGATTGGGGCGAGCGAGTGCAGCCAACAACCTAGCGACTTCAAGTATGGAGGGCATAGCAATTTGAAGTCAAGAGAGGAAAAGCACCTCTGTTGATGGTCAGAGTGAGTTTATATTAAATGGTTTAATCAATAATCTAACACAATATGAAGAAGGAAATTTTATGGTTGAAAATGATATAAATAGTAAGTTAGAGAATGAGTTCTCTCCAAACTATTTAACCGTTGAGAATGAAAGCCACCGACATAATGTCCCGCCTGGTTCAGAGAGTCATTTTAAGGTGGTGATTAGTAGTGCTCAATTTGAAGGATTGCGTTCAGTTAAGCGTCATCAACTTATTTATAGTACGTTACAAAAAGAGTTTGATGAAGGGTTGCATGCGTTGGCACTACACACATTTACACCGGAAGAGTGGAGTGCATTAGATAATGATGTTGCTGCTTCCCCGGGTTGTAAAGGTGGTTCAAATCATTAGTATTTAGTGTTTGTTTGAACGATATATTTTATTTTTAATAAATTTGATTTTAAAGTTGCACAGTTATTATTTTTATTAAAGCTAGGTGCTTGTTGGTTGCGGCAATGTAGACAACTTGTACTGTATGAACATTGGTCTTAACAGCTTATTCTTAAACTTAATCTAATGGTTATTTATTCATGTCTATAACTTATTTATATTGGATTATATTTTTGTGATCTAAGTCTAGTTTAGCTGTTTGTGCGTCAATATAAGGCTATTTTATGACTCAAAATGATAGTTGATTACGATTTCGATGGGCATGAAATTAGAAATAATGATAGAATATGCAACTTGAAAATTAAGCTCTGTATTTTGTTTGTTCAATATATAGACGATCGTCATGACTAAAAAGTGACAAAATAGGGATTACTTACTTTAATATAAAGGTAAGTAGTTTAAGTAGAATTCTTTCCCGTTAATGTAGTGCAAAAAATATGATTACAATTAAGAAGGGTCTGGATCTCCCCATTTCAGGGGCCCCAGCACAGGTGATACATGATGGTCCAACCATCAAACAAGTTGCCTTGCTTGGCGAGGAATATGTTGGAATGCGTCCTACAATGCACGTGCGTGTAGGCGATATGGTAAAGAAAGGCCAAGTTCTTTTTGAAGATAAAAAGAATCCTGGTGTTAAATTTACTGCTCCAGCATGTGGTAAGGTTGTTGAAATCAACCGCGGCGCTAAGCGAGTGTTACAGTCTGTTGTTATCGATATCGATGGCGACGATCAAGTAACGTTTAATAAATATGATACAGCTCAGCTAACAACACTAGACCGTCAGGTTATTGTTGATCAGCTAGTCGAATCTGGTGTTTGGACTGCATTACGCACACGTCCATATAGCCGTGTTCCTGCTATTGATGCTGTACCTAATGCTATCTTCGTAACAGCAATGGATACGAATCCTTTAGCTGCAAACCCTGAAGTGATTATCAATGAAAACACAGCGGCATTTACTGCTGGTTTAGATATCGTTTCACGTTTAACTGAAGGTAAAGTTTACGTTTGTAAAGCAGGTTCTAGTTTACCTAAGAGCAATGCAACAAACGTCGAAGAACATGTGTTTGGTGGAGTTCATCCAGCAGGCCTCGTTGGTACTCATATTCATACTCTTCATCCTGTAAGTCTTGGTAATGTCGCTTGGCATTTAAATTATCAAGATATTATCGCTTTTGGTAATTTTTTCCTTACCGGTGAAATTGATACCCAACGTGTAATTTCATTAGCGGGTCCAGTTGTAAACAAACCTCGTCTAATTCGTACAGTAAAAGGTGCATCAATTGCAACGCTTGCTGATAACGAAGTGATGCCAGGTGAAGTTCGCATTATCTCTGGCTCTGTACTGAGTGGTACAGCGGCTAGTGGTCCTTCTGCTTATCTTGGTAATTACCACCTACAAGTTTCTGTTTTACACGAAGGTCGTGAAAAAGAGTTATTAGGTTGGATTGTTCCGGGTAAGAGCAAGTTCTCAGTAACACGTTCTTTCTTAAGCCATCTGTTTAGCGGTCGGTTATTTGATATGACAACAACAACAAATGGTAGTGAGCGTTCAATGGTGCCAATTGGTAACTACGAAAAAGTGATGCCTCTAGACATTGAGCCAACATTGCTACTTCGTGACATCCTTTCTGGTGACCTTGACAGTGCACAGGAATTAGGTCTTTTAGAGCTAGATGAAGAAGATTTAGCGCTATGCACTTATGTGTGTCCTGGTAAATATGAATATGGTCCAATCTTACGTGATTGCTTGGACAAGATTGAGAAGGAAGGTTAATCCATGGGCCTGAAGTCTATTCTTGAGCGGGTAGAACCGCATTTTGAGCCAGGTGGTAAATACGAAACTTGGTTTGCATTGTATGAAGCATTTGCAACCCTAATGTATACCCCAGGTACGGTAACTCGTACTGGTGCTCACGTACGTGATAGTATCGATCTAAAACGTATCATGATTATGGTTTGGTTTGCCGTATTCCCAGCAATGTTCTGGGGTATGTACAATACTGGTAACCAAGCTATCGAAGCGCTTAACCACCTATACTCAGGTTCTGAGTTAGCAACTGTTATTGCTGGTGATTGGCACTACTGGTTTACTCAGATGTTGGGTGGCTCACTAGCAGCAGATGCTGGTGTAGGAAGCAAAATGCTTCTTGGTGCTGCTTATTTCCTACCTGTATATGCAGTTGTATTTGCAGTAGGTGGTTTCTGGGAAGTTCTATTCTGTATGGTTCGTAAACATGAAGTTAATGAAGGTTTCTTCGTCACTTCTATCTTGTTTGCGTTAATCCTTCCAGCGACGATTCCTCTATGGCAAGCGGCACTAGGTATTACCTTTGGTGTTGTTGTTGCGAAAGAGATCTTTGGTGGCACAGGTCGTAACTTCTTGAACCCAGCATTAGCAGGTCGTGCATTCCTATTCTTCGCATATCCGGGTGAAATCTCAGGTGATGCAGTATGGACAGCGGCTGATGGCTTCTCTGGTGCTACTGCTCTTAGCCAGTGGTCACACGGTGGTCAAGGTTCAGTTGTACATAATGTAACTGGCCAAGCTATTTCTTGGATGGATGCATTTATTGGTAATATCCCTGGTTCAATGGGTGAAGTTTCGACTTTAGCTATTTTAATCGGTGGCGCAATGATCGTATACATGGGTATCGCATCATGGCGTATTATCGGCGGCGTACTAATCGGTATGATCGCAACTGCAACTCTTTTCAACATTATTGGTTCTGACACTAACCCAATGTTCAGCATGCCTTGGCACTGGCACCTAGTATTAGGTGGTTTTGCATTCGGTATGATTTTCATGGCGACAGACCCAGTATCAGCTGCATTTACCAATAAAGGTAAGTGGTGGTACGGCGCGCTAATCGGTGTAATGGCTGTATTAGTTCGTGTTGTTAACCCTGCATATCCAGAAGGTATGATGTTAGCTATTCTATTCGCTAACTTGTTCGCACCACTGTTCGATCACTTTGTGGTACAGGGCAACATTAAACGGAGATTAGCTCGCAATGGCAAGTAATAACGATGGCATTAAAAAGACGCTGATTGTTGTTATCGCATTAAGCCTAGTGTGTTCGATTATCGTATCACTAGCCGCGGTTGGATTGCGTCCTCTGCAGAAAGAAAATGCTCTTTTGGATAAGCAGAAAAACATTTTATTAGTAGCTGGTCTTCCGATCGATACCAATAAAGAAATTCAGGATAACTACAAACAGTTTATCCAACCTCGTCTAGTTAACCTAGATACAGGTGATTTCAATACTACGCTTGATCCATTAACGTACAACCAACGTTTAGCAGCAAAAGATCCTAGCGAGTCAATTAAACTGACTCCAGAGCAAGATAAAGCGAAGATTATGCGTCGTGCAAATGTCGCAACTATTTATCTTGTTAAGGATGCAAATGGCAACACAACGAAAGTCGTGCTACCCGTTCATGGTACAGGTCTTTGGTCAATGATGTATGCATTTGTTTCTGTTAAAACTGATGGTAATACAATTGAAGGTATCACTTACTACGAGCAAGGCGAAACAGCCGGTCTTGGTGGTGAGGTTGAAAACCCTAAATGGCGTGCACAGTTTGTTGGTAAAGAACTATTTGATGCAAATGGTAAACCAGCACTACGCGTTGTTAAAGGTGGCGCACCACAAGGTGATATCCACGGCGTTGATGGCATCTCTGGTGCAACATTAACGGGTAACGGTGTACAGCACACCTTCGACTTCTGGCTAGGTGATAACGGCTTTGGTCCTTTCCTTGCTAAAGTCCGTAAGGGAGTTCTAAATAATGGCTGATGCAAAAGAAATGAAGAAAATCCTTACTTCGCCGTTGGTTGATAACAACCCAATTGCGTTGCAGGTTCTTGGTATCTGTTCTGCTTTAGCAGTAACAACCAAGATGGAGACAGCGGTCGTAATGACAATTGCTGTAATGTTTGTAACAGCATTCTCTAACTTGTTTGTCTCTCTAATTCGTAACCACATTCCAAACAGTGTACGTATTATCGTGCAAATGGCGATTATCGCGTCATTGGTAATCGTGGTTGATGAAGTGCTTCGTGCATTTGTTTACGATATCTCTAAGCAGTTATCTGTATTCGTTGCACTTATCATTACAAACTGTATTGTAATGGGTCGTGCTGAAGCATTCGCGATGAAGTCTAAGCCGCTACCCGCATTCATTGATGGTGTTGGTAATGGTCTTGGTTATGGTGTCATTCTACTAGCCGTGGCATTCTTCCGTGAACTATTTGGTTCAGGTACGCTATTTGGTATTGAAGTTTTACCGCTGATTAAGAATGGCGGTTGGTATCAGCCAAACGGTATGATGCTACTAGCACCATCTGCGTTCTTCCTTATTGGTTTCCTAATTTGGATCATCCGAATTATTCGACCTGAACAAGTAGAAGCGAAGGAGTAAGGGTAACATGGAACATTATATTAGCCTGCTAGTAAAATCGATCTTTATCGAAAACTTAGCATTATCTTTCTTCTTAGGTATGTGTACATTCCTAGCAGTATCGAAGAAAGTAAAAACCTCTTTAGGTTTAGGTATTACCGTTACGTTCGTACTTGCAATTGCAGTACCAGTTAACAACCTGATCTATAACCTAGTGTTACGTGAGAATGCGCTAATTGAAGGTGTGGATTTAAGCTTCCTTAGCTTCATTACATTCATTGGTGTTATCGCAGCATTAGTACAGATCTTAGAGATGGTTTTAGATCGTTTCTTCCCACCACTATATAACGCTCTTGGTATTTTCCTACCATTGATCACAGTAAACTGTGCAATCTTTGGTGCGGTATCATTCATGGTTCAGCGTGATTATAACTTTGGTGAGTCTGTAGTTTATGGTATCGGTTCTGGTATCGGTTGGACATTAGCTATCATTGCACTTGCGGGTATCCGTGAGAAGATGAAGTATTCTGATGTACCTCCAGGTCTACGTGGTCTAGGTATTACCTTTATCACAGTAGGTTTAATGGCGTTAGGCTTTATGTCTTTCTCTGGTGTTCAACTGTAGGGTAAGCACCCAATAATAAGGAATAACAAATGCAAAGCATTATTCTTGGTGTAGCGATGTTTACCATTATTGTATTGGCGCTAGTTTTAGTGATTTTATTCGCTAAATCTAAACTAGTACCTACAGGTGATATCACTATATCTGTTAACGGCGATCCTGCAAAAGCAATTAGCACAGGCGCTGGCGACAAATTACTTAACGCACTATCTGCAAATGGTATCTTTGTATCATCTGCGTGTGGTGGTGGTGGCTCTTGTGGCCAGTGTCGCGTAAAAGTGAAATCAGGTGGTGGTGATATTCTACCAACTGAACGTGATCACATCTCTAAAGGTGAAGCTCGTGAAGGTGAGCGTCTAGCTTGTCAGGTTAGTATCAAAACTGACATGGCAATCGAACTTCCTGAAGAGATCTTCGGTGTTAAAAAGTGGGAATGTACTGTTCTTTCTAATGACAACGAAGCGACATTTATCAAAGAGTTGGTTCTTAAGATCCCTGAAGGCGAGGAAGTTCCTTTCCGTGCAGGTGGTTATATTCAGATTGAAGCTGAACCACACCATATTAAATATTCAGACTTTGATGTTCCTGAAGAGTACCGTGGAGACTGGGATAAGTTTAACCTATTCCGTTACGAGTCAATCGTAAATGAGCCTTCAATCCGTGCTTATTCAATGGCATCTTATCCTGATGAAAAAGGCCTTATTAAGCTAAACGTGCGTATCGCTACGCCGCCGCCTAATAACCCTGATGTACCACCAGGCATTATGTCTTCGTACATCTGGTCTTTAAAAGAAGGTGATAGCTGTACTATTTCTGGTCCATTTGGTGAGTTCTTCGCTAAAGATACGGATAATGAAATGGTATTTATCGGTGGTGGTGCTGGTATGGCACCAATGCGTTCACATATCTTTGATCAGCTTCTACGTCTTAAGTCTAAGCGTAAGATGACATACTGGTATGGTGCACGTTCTAAGCGTGAAATGTTCTATATTGAAGATTTCGATAAGCTAGCTGCTGATAATGATAACTTCGATTGGCACGTAGCCCTATCTGATCCTCTTCCAGAAGATAATTGGGATGGCTACACAGGTTTCATTCATAATGTTATTTATGAAAACTACCTGAAAGACCATGACGCACCAGAAGATTGTGAGTACTACATGTGTGGTCCTCCAATGATGAATGCTGCGGTAATTGGTATGCTACATGATCTAGGTGTTGAAGATGAAAACATCCTACTTGATGACTTCGGTGGTTAAGTAGATCTCAATACCGATAAAATGGCTAGCCGTAAAGGTTAGCCATTTTTGTTATAATGATAATAAATTTTCATTATTTATTATTTACTATCTAATTGATTTCTTTAATACATAAAATCAAATGTTTTTTATGTCTTGAGGTGGATGAATGATTAAGAAATTTCGCCATTGGCTCGTTTTATTAAGTTTTGCATTTTTAGTGACCGGTTGTAGTCAACCTCCCACTGAGATCCACATGACTGGACAAACGATGGGAACCTACTATTCGATTAAAGTTGTGTCTCAAGACGGTATGCCAGACAAAGCAACACTGCAAGCTGCACTTGATGATGAATTAGAAGCAGTTAATGGCAAGATGTCTACGTATAAGCCTGATTCTGAATTAAGCCAATTTAACCAATCTCGTCAAACAACACCTATTATGGCTTCTGCTGAGATGACTAAAGTTGTCAAAGAGGCGATTAGAATTAGCAAAGCAACAGATGGTGCGCTTGATGTGACGGTTGGCCCTTTGGTTAACCTTTGGGGTTTTGGACCAGATGGGCGTCCTGATCGTGTTCCATCTGAGCAAGATATTGCAGAAAGATTAAGTCATGTGGGGATTCAAAATTTATCTGTGACTGATAACACGATGACTAAACAGATCCCTGAGCTTTATGTTGATCTCTCATCGATTGCTAAAGGATTTGGTGTTGATCAAGCCGCTGATTATCTCGATCGTATCGGGATGAAAAACTACCTTGTTGAAGTAGGCGGAGAGCTTCGTGTTCGTGGGCATAACAGTAAAAATGTTCCTTGGCGTGTGGCGATCGAACGTCCAGCACCGGGAGAGACAGCCGTTCAAGGTATTATTGCTCCGGGAGATATGGCGATTGCTACATCAGGTGATTATCGTAACTTCTTTGATCAAGATGGCGTCCGTTACTCTCATACTATAAACCCAAAAACAGGTCGACCGATTACAAGTCAGCTTGTTTCTGTTACAGTAGTTGCTAAATCTTGTATGACAGCAGATGCATTTGCAACCGGGCTCGATGTCCTTGGTCCAGAGAAAGGGCTAGAAGTTGCGGAAAAAGAAAATTTAGCTGTCTTTTTAATTGTTCAAACGAAAGATGGTTTTGAAGAGTATGCTTCAACCGCTTTTAAACCTTACATGAAGTCGTGGAGTAAAACCAAATGAGTACTTTTCTAATTACATTTGGCACTTTTTTATTAGTGATTGGCGCTATGTCAATCGGCTACATTATCAAACGTAAAACTATCAGTGGAAGCTGTGGTGGTTTAGGTAGCGTTGGTATCGAAAAAGAGTGTGATTGCCCAGAACCTTGTGATGCGCGTTTAAAGCGTGAAGCACGAGCAGCCAAGCAAGCTGAATGGAATAAAGATCGTATTGCTTAATTAACTTAGCAATATAAATAAAGCGTCATCTTCCAATTAACTTAATCTTATAGAAGTTAAGCTAACTGGAGGTGACGTTTTTTTTTGCTATTTATTTTATAACTGGTTATATTTACAGTATGAGTGAGCCAGTAACAAAAAATCGAAAAATTATCCACGTTGATATGGATAGTTATTATGCATCGGTAGAAATGAGGGATAATCCTGAATTGCGGGGCATACCAATGGCGATTGGAGGCAAGAAAGGGCGTGGGGTACTCTCAACCTGTAATTATGAAGCGCGTGAGTTTGGTGTTCGTTCAGCAATGTCGACAGCGAAAGCTTTGCAGTTATGTCCTAATCTTACTGTGATCTCTGGAAACATGGAAAAATATCGCCAAGTCTCTAAACAGATCCATCAAATATTTTCTAGGTATACAACTATTATCGAACCTCTATCTTTAGATGAGGCTTACCTTGATGTGACCGACTCCTCTCTATTCAAAGGCTCTGCGACACGGATTGCTCAAGATATTTGTCAAACAATTGAACAAGAACTTAATCTTACAGCTTCAGCCGGTGTTGCTCCGTTAAAGTTTGTCGCTAAGGTGGCTTCTGATATCAACAAACCCAATGGGATTTGTGTTGTTCCTCCTGAAAAAATAGACCCATTTATTGCCGAACTTGAACTCGGTAAAATATCTGGTGTCGGTAAAGTGACCCTTGAGAAATTACATCGATTAGGATTGTTCAAAGGGAAGGATATTAAAGCCTACGATCAAACTGCGTTATTAAAACAGTTCGGCAAATTTGGACATACTTTATGGCAGCGCTGTCACTCTATTGATAATCGTCCCATTGTTGTTGAACGAGTTAGAAAAAGTGTTGGTGTTGAAAGAACCTTTTTAACCGATATCTATAATATCGAACAATGTATTGATGTTATCGATACCCTTTATTTAGATCTAGAGGGAAGAGTCAATAAAGCATTAGAGGATAAAATCATTACTAAACTTGGCGTAAAACTGAAATTTAATGATTTTCAACAAACCACCGTTGAACATAAACATGACGTTTTAGATAAAGACTTTTTTATCTCTCTCTGCCAAGAAGCCATCGGCAGAAGTAATGGCAGAAGTATTCGTTTAGTTGGTTTGAATGTCGGTGTTGAACCCATCAGTTTGAATGCGCAATTAACGTTGCCTTGGTAGCCGTTTCTTTTAAAAAATTAACTGATATACCCTTCTTACTTGAAGTTGCGAAGTTGTTGGCTATATTTATTCGCCCCAATCATAGAGTACACCTTGACTCATGGGGCCTCATCCACTTGCCGCCTACTAGCAACTCCAATTACTTTGGGTATAGGTGGTTTTTACGTTTTCTAGAGTCAAATTTATATAAAAAAAAGAGCACCTCATTGAGATGCTCTTTTAATGTTAAAGCGAATTACTATGCTTTAGCGGGAATGTTCTCAAGCATCGCAATCATTTGACGCCAGAATTCACCGACAGTCGCAATGTTAACTTTCTCATCGGGAGAGTGAGGGAACTTGATCGTTGGACCAAAAGAGATCATATCCATGTTTGGATAAGGCTTCTTAAATAGACCGCACTCAAGGCCAGCGTGAATTACCATAATATTTGGCTTGTGGCCGTAGATATCTTGATAAACATCACGGAATATATGCATGATCTCAGAGTCTGCATCAGGCTTCCAACCAGGGTAAGCGCCAGAGAATTCAATTTCAGCACCCGCTAATTGGGCAACAGAAGCTAACATACCTTCTGCCATTTCTTTGCCTGAATCAATAAGAGAGCGAATTAGACAAAGTACGGTGATTTTATCATCTTCGGTGGTGATAACACCGACATTTAGTGATGTTTCAACTACACCTTCAATATCATCACTCATACGAAGCACGCCGTTCGGACACGCATTTAAGCCTGCAACAAAACGGGCTTGTGACTCAGAAGAGAGTACGCTCATTGATGATTCAATGGCTGTCACAAAAGAAACAATGCTAGTTTCAACCTTACCCATCTCTTGAGTGAGTAATGCGGTGTACTCAGTAAATAGTTGCTCAAGTTTCTCAGCGTTTTCTGTAGGAACGGCAACCGTAACGAAGCCTTCACGAGGGATTGCATTACGTAAACTGCCCCCACGGAATTCAATCAAGCCAAGCTCTAATTCATTAGCATACATCGCTAAGAAACGACCAAGAAGTTTGTTTGCATTACCACGGCCAGTGTGAATATCACAGCCAGAGTGACCGCCTTTTAATCCTTTTAAGGTTAACTGACGTACAACTGAACCTTGAGCTTGCGCTTGACGAGTAATGTTGAAAGTAAATGCACCATCAACACCGCCAGCACAACCCATGTAGACTTCACCCTCTTGTTCAGAATCGGTATTGAGAAGAATATCACCTTCTAACCAACCTGCTTCTAAACCAAAAGCACCTGTCATACCTGCTTCTTCATCAATAGTGAGAAGTACTTCAAGTGGACCATGTTTTATATCATCAGCAGCAAGGACAGCGAGTGCTGTTGCCATGCCAATGCCATTATCTGCACCTAATGTTGTCCCCTTAGCTGTTAACCATTCGCCATCAACATAAGTTTGAATTGGATCTGTTGTAAAATCATGGTCAGTATCTTCATTCTTTTGCGGAACCATATCTAAATGGGCTTGAAGAACCGTACCTTTACGATTTTCCATTCCTGCCGTTGCTGGCTTTTTAATAATGATATTGCCCACATTATCACGACGAACATCAAGATGACTCTCTTGAGCCCAAGATACGATATATTGAGCTAATGCCTCTTCATGCTTCGAAGGGTGAGGAATTGAACAGATTTTTTCGAAAAAATGCCATACAGGTGCTGGCGATAGTTGGCTCATCTCAGACACAGTGATCTCCTTGATGTGAGAAAATATAATAAAATAAAAGTTTTATACCCTTCAATGACTTTAGGTATAGATAGTTAAGGAAAGAATACCACTGCATAAAGGGAGGCGGTAGTGAAATTAACTGACAAAAGTAAGATGTTACTTATTAGTTTTGATTAAGTTCGTCCGTTAGAGGTGACGATTGTGATATTTGATCATCAGATAAACGTTTGCTTCGAATATTTTTTAAAATAAAACTGTGATCTACATCTCAGTTGTTGTAATTAATTTTATTTCTGTTAACCTGATCACATTAACAGAGTAAATCGATACGTAAATCAGTTCAAGGATTGAACCCATTTATATGCCTCCACGGAACCGAGTTATATCGTCAATGATATCTATCTAATTGTAGTTTTATACTTTACTTAATTGAGAGTTAGCAGTGTAAATTGCAACGGCAATGAAGTTGATATCGAATCATTTGATTTAACGTGACTAGAGGTAATTATCATGTATAGCATCGTAGCAAAAAACTATTGGACCACTCGCGCTAACCAGTACAACATCTTCAAATATTCATCGTTGTTTGGTTACTAAGTTTAATCTTTATAGATTGGCTGTAAATATAGTGTAGAGAAAAACCACCTTTAATCGGTGGTTTTTTTATATCTGGATTTTGTTATCTCACGCAATATTTAGAGTGAGTGACAATAAATTAAAGCAAAAATGAAGTTAAAATAACCAGATTAATAAAAATTATCCTTAATTGTGTGATCTTAGTGGAATGCAAACGTTTGACCAGTTACAATTTAAGGCAATATTTAAGTGGGTTGGATGTATCGTACTCATCTTTCTTTTTAACGAATAGCCAAAATTACTGATTCGAAGGTCTTTATGAGCAAATTTATTATTACATGGGATAATATTCAGTCTTACACTCGTCAACTTGCTGAGCGTCAGCTACCAGTCGAACAGTGGAAAGGAATTATTGCAGTTAGTCGTGGTGGGTTAGTTCCTGCCGCAATTCTAGCTCGTGAGTTAGGTATTCGTTATGTTGATACGGTATGTATCGCAAGTTATAGCCATGATGAGCAACACGATCTTAAAGTGCTTAAGAAAGTAGAAGGCGATGGCGAAGGTTTTTTAATCATTGATGATCTTGTCGATACCGGTGGTACGGCTGAAATGATCCGCCAAATGTATCCAAAAGGTAAGTTCGTGACTGTATGTGCTAAGCCTGCTGGTCGTCACTTAGTTGATGATTATGTTGTTGATATTGCCCAAGATACTTGGATTGAGCAACCATGGGATATGACGGTTGATTTCGTTGATCCAATCTACAAGCGTAAATAATGTCCTGCCATTCCATAGTTAATTTTCCCTCGATAATTTCTTAAATGAGCTTGGGATCATAATTGACATAAAAAAAGGTCACTTCGGTGGCCTTTTTCTGTATTGTAGACCCTTCTTTTATTTTCGAGGAGACATTTCTAATGACTAATAACAACCTCTCCACGACGCTCTTTAGTAAGCATAAAAGTGCCAAAGAGACCTCAACTCTTGTGACCTCTTTTCGATCTGATAATTCAGGCTTATCGAGTAAAGGCCATACAAAACATTGGTATCGAGTATTAAAACGTGCTCAATGGATTTGGTTAGGGATTGATCCTATTGAACAAGAAGAGATATTGGCAAAAATTGCCAATTCAGGCGCAGAACGTAGTGATCCTGATCTACTTGATACCGTTATTGGCTATCGTCCAGGCAATTGGATTTATGAGTGGACGGCTGCGGGTATGATTTACCAAAAGCGAGCGGCTGAAACTGACGATCATGAAGAGGCTGGAAAACTTTACATTAAAGCCAGCCATTATTTTTGTGTTGCCGCTTACCCTAATATTAAAGGTGACACATTGGCGGATCAAGCCGCACTATTTGCACAAAAAGCCTACCATAAAGGAATTGAACTGCTACCGATGGCAGTGAGAGAATTGAATTTTAAATTGCATGGAAAAACAGCGACCGCTTATTTGCACCTTCCTCAAGAGCAAGTACAACGCCCATTAACGACGATTGTAGTTTCCGGTGGAATGGACATGTTACAACCTGAAGCATGGCGTCTTTTTGAGCAATATCTAGCACCTCGAGGGATAGCGATGGTGTCTATTGATATGCCGAGTATCGGAGAGAATCGTTCTTTTGTATTACAGAATGATGGCAGTGAGTTACATCGTGCTTTGCTTAACCATTTACAAAGTGTGCCTTGGGTAGATAGTAAAAATATCTTAGGGTTAGGCTTTCGATTTGGTGGCAATATTTTAGCGCGCTTAGCTTTTACTAATCCGGATAAATTTAAAGCGGTGGCGACGATTAGCGGTATTATCGATGAGATGTTTACCGAAAAATTACTTTTAGCCTCAATACCACCAATGTTTATTGATGTGATGGCATCTCGAATTGGCCGTCAGAATGTACAAAAAGAGGTGATGTTACCGCAATTAGCCATTTGGTCATTGAAGCGTCAAGGTTTACTCTCTGGCCGTAAAACAACGGTTCCGATATATGCTTTAACCGCGGAAAAAGATCCAGTTGCGACCTTGAAAGATACCGAATTACTAGCAAGAGCAAGTCAGAAAGGTAAATCTCAAGTATTAACGTCGACATCTCAATATAGCGCTTATGACCAGACGATTACGTTAGCGTTAGATTGGTTACTGGATCAAAAATGATGATATTTATTTCTTAATTAAATGATATTGCAATTATTTTAGACTTGAAATAATTAGAGTTGCTAGTAGACGACAAGTGAGTGAGGTCCCTGAGCATAGACCGACTATACTCAAAGTAATTGGCGTTGTTAGTCGGCGGCAAGCAAGTGGTGCCCCATAAGTATAGGTGTGCTATATGATTGGGGTGAACGAGCGTAGCGAACAACCTAGCAACTTCAAGTATGAGGGTATAGATATCGTGTGTAAATGCGATAGTAATGGATTGCTGTAAAAATCCTGTTAAATATTATTATTTTTTATTGTTTATTTTGTTATCATGGTTCAATTACTTATACCATGGAAGCGTAATTATGCCAGAAGATAATAATCAAATAGAAAATAAAAAGCCCGTGCTAAGTCACCCAAGAGTAATGGCAAAGTTACTAGCATTAGGTCCTTACCTTCGTAGTGAACAGTCGAATAAAGAGGGATACTTTTTTGATTGCCTTGCTGTGTGTCTTGATCCAGAAAAAACACCAGAATCAAGAGAATTTTGGGGGTGGTGTTTAGAACTAACACCACTGGAAGAAGGATTTGCTTACCGCTATACATTTGGTCAATACGACTTAGAAGGTAAGTGGATTAACAATGAGATACCTAAAGAGCATCAAGACGAAGTTCAGAAAACATTAGATGTATTCTATAATAAATTAAGTAAATTAGTTGAGAAAGAGCTAGAGTTACCACTTCAGGCACACTCAAAGTTTTCTGGTGACATACTGGTTTCCGTTGCTTAAATATAAATTATCTTGAACTTAGGTCAAATTTAACATTATTTGCTAATTTCACTTGTCAACGCCTCTTAGTATTGTTAAAAGAGCAGCTAATTACTGCTCTTTTTTATTGTCTTTTTTATGAGGTCTGTTTTGACATCAACGAAGTTATCGACAGAAAACCTGTCCTCTTCAACAACGACTCGAAAAAAAACCATCGTTGTTAAGCTGGGAACCAGTGTATTAACTGGGGGATCGCTAAAAATTAATCGTTCGCACCTTGTTGAGTTGGTTCGCCAATGTGCTCAATTAAAGCAACAAGGACATAAAGTGATTGTTGTGACATCAGGAGCGATTGCTGCTGGTCGAGAACATTTAGGCTACCCCGAACTGCCCAGTACAGTTGCGTCAAAACAGATGTTAGCAGCGGTAGGGCAGAGTCGCCTTATCCGTGAGTGGGAAAATCTATTTCTGCTCTATAATATCCACGTTGGACAGATGTTACTGACTCGAGCTGATCTGGATGATCGCGAGCGTTTTCTGAATGCCAGAGATATGCTACATGCTCTATTGGATAATAATATTGTTCCTATTGTTAATGAGAATGATGCGGTATCAACCGCTGAAATTAAAGTGGGCGATAACGATAATTTATCTGCATTAGTTGCCATTTTAGCCGAAGCGGATAAGTTACTACTTTTGACTGATCAAAAAGGGCTATTTACTGCTGACCCTCGCTCTAATCCTGATGCTGAGCTGATTCGTGAAGTTCATACCATTGATGAGACATTACGTAAATTAGCCGGGGACAGTGGAACATCTTTGGGCACAGGTGGCATGGCAACGAAATTACAAGCAGCTGATGTTGCTCGTCGTGCCGGTATTGAAGTGATTATTGCCGCAGGTAGTTCACCTGAAGTCATTAACGATGTCGTAAATAAAAAGAATATTATTGGTACTCGCTTCTTGCCATTGAGTAGCACTTTAGAAAGCCGTAAACGCTGGATCTTAGCTGGGCCTCCGCCAGCTGGAGATATTATTGTTGATACGGGAGCTAAGTTAGCATTAACCGAACGAGGCAGTAGTCTGCTCTCTAAAGGAATTACTTCTATAAAAGGCGATTTTCCACGTGGTGCAGTTGCGCGCATTTGCGATCAAAATGGTGAACGGTTAGCGCGTGGAATTTGTCGCTATTCCAGTGATGATTTAAAGAAGATTGCTGGAAAACACAGTCAAGAATTTACTGTTATTTTAGGTTATGAATATGGACCCGTCGCTATTCATCGTGACGATATGGTTGTTATTTAAAGGAGTTTATTATGAATTTAAATCAAATGGGATTAGCGGCTAAAGAAGCCTCTTATTCACTAGCAACCGCCTCGACAGCGGTAAAAAATAGCGCATTAGCAACCATTGCTGATCAACTAGAAGCGAATCAAGCGGCTATTTTAGCTGCGAATGCAAAAGATATTGAATTGGCTCGAGATGCGGGTATCGGTGAAGCTCTACTTGATCGTTTAATGCTTAATGAATCGCGCTTAACAGGCATCGCTAATGATGTTCGTCATGTGATAACCCTTGATGATCCAGTGGGTAGCGAGCTTGATAGTCGAGTCCTTGAAAATGGGATGTCATTAGCAAAACGTCGTGTTCCTTTAGGGGTTGTTGGCGTGATTTATGAAGCTCGCCCTAACGTAACGATTGATATTGCTGCTCTGTGCCTTAAAACGGGGAATGCGAGTATCTTACGTGGGGGTAAAGAGACGTTCTTTTCTAATTTAGAGCTAGTTAAAGTAATTCAAACGGCACTAGAACAGAGTGGGCTGCCTGCAACATCAGTACAGTATATTGAACAGCCTGATCGTGAATACGTAGCACAACTGCTAAAACTGGATGATTATGTTGATATGATTATTCCAAGAGGTGGTGCTGGATTGCACAAAATGTGTAAAGAGAATAGCACAATCCCTGTGATTATCGGTGGCTTTGGTATTAGTCACTTATTTGTTGATCAAAGTGCAGATCTTGAGCGTTCATTAGATGTTGTTATTAACTCAAAAACACAACGTCCATCAGCGTGTAATTCACTCGATACATTATTAATTCATCAAGATATTGCTCAATCATTCTTAACGCTATTAGCCGATAAGATGAAGAGTTTAGGTGAGAAATCTTGTCAGCTGGTGGCAGAGCCTGAAGCGTATAAGTTACTTGAAAGTGCCAATGCAGAAAAATTGCGAGCTGCGATTGAAGGTGATTTTGATACAGAATGGCTAAGTTATACTTTAGGTGTCAAAATCGTGGCTAATGTTGAGGGGGCGATTACTCATATGCGTGAACATAATGCCAGTCATTCAGATGCGATCATGACCAACAATATGACTGCTGCAGAAGCATTTATTAATGCGGCAGGTTCTGCTGCGGTTTATGTTAATGCATCGACACGCTTTACTGATGGCGCTCAATTTGGCCTTGGTGCTGAAGTCGCAGTATCAACTCAAAAACTGCATGCTCGTGGTCCAATGGGATTAAAAGAACTTACCAGCTACAAATGGGTCGGTAAAGCGGATTACCTTTGTCGCCCATAGCGTTATACCCTTCATACTTGAAGTCGCTAGGTTGTTGGCTACGTTCATTCACCCCAATTATAGAGTAGACCTATACTCATGGGGCCTCACTCACTTGCCACCTACTCGCGACTCCAATTATTTTGGGTATATATTAAAAATGACATCATAATAAAAAGGCATTGAATCTTGCTATCATCAGCGGATTCAATGCCTTTTTTAGTTAGCTTTTTAGTTAGGTCAAAGAGATTATTTAATCTCAATACCTTTTGCTTGTAAGTCAGCGTGGTATGAAGAACGAACGAAAGGTCCACATGCAGCATGGGTAAAACCAAGTTCTAATGCAATCTCTTTTAACTCATCAAACTCTTCAGGCGGCACGTAGCGCTCAACAGGCAGGTGATGACGGCTTGGAGCAAGGTATTGACCTAAAGTCAGCATTGTCACGCCGTGAGCGCGAAGATCAGTTAATACCTGAATGATCTCTTCTTTGGTTTCACCTAATCCCATCATGACGCCTGACTTAGTCGGAATTTCTGGGTGTAACGCTTTAAACTTCTGAAGTAATTCTAATGACCACTTATAATTCGCCCCTGGACGCGCTTTGCGATAAAGGCGAGGTGCTGTTTCTAAGTTGTGATTGAATACATCTGGTGGAGATTGCTCTAAAATTTCTAGTGCCTTATCCATACGACCACGAAAATCTGGGACTAATGTCTCAATACGGATCTCTGGGTTCTCTTTACGGATCGCAGAGATTGAATCAGCGAAGTGTTGTGCACCACCGTCACGTAGATCATCACGATCGACAGATGTAATCACCACATACTTTAACTTCATATCTTTGATTGTTTGAGCTAAATGTTGTGGCTCGTTACTATCTGGCGTTAATGGGCGACCATGAGCAACATCACAGAAAGGACAACGACGAGTACAGATAGCACCTAGGATCATAAAGGTGGCCGTACCGTGGTTAAAACATTCCGCAAGGTTAGGGCAAGATGCCTCTTCACAGACTGAGTGCAGCTTATTTTTACGCATTGCTGATTTGATCTCTTGAATACGCTTGCTGTCACTTGGTAATTTGATCTTCATCCAACTTGGCTTTCTAAGCATCTCTTTCTGCTCAGTTGGAATGTTTTTTGTTGGGATCAAAGCCATTTTGTCGGCGTCACGATATTTAACGCCACGCTCCATCTGAATAGGTTTACTCATGATTGTTTTCCGTGATTAGGTTTACACTACTGTAGTCGAGTAACTGAGATAGTTGCTCAATGAGTACGGGTTGAATCTCTGCAAGTTCTGTGGGGCCATTTAACATTGACGTTTGTGTCATCTCCATTCCAGCATAACCACATGGGTTAATTTGCAAAAATGGCGAAAGATCCATATTGATATTAAGGGCTAACCCATGAAATGAACAGCCTCGTCTAATTCGTAAGCCGAGAGAGCAAATCTTTCTGTTATCAACATAAACACCGGGAGCATCTGCTCGAGCTACTGCTTCTATTTTGAAGTGAGCTAGGGTGTTGATAACCGCGTTTTCGATATGAGTGACGAGATCTCGTACACCTAACGACTTGCGCTTCAAATTGATCAAGATATAAGCGATCTGTTGACCAGGGCCATGATAGGTAATCTGCCCACCACGATCACTGTTGATGACTGGGATATCACTATTACTTAGTAGATGTTCCGCTTTTCCTGCTTGTCCTTGAGTAAAAACAGGAGGATGCTCGACTAACCAAATTTCATCAGGTGTCGATTGATCTCTATTATTGGTGAAATCTTGCATCGCTTGCCAAGTTGGCTGATAAGGTTTTGAACCTAATTGCCTAATATATAAAGAGTCATCAAAAGATGAATCAACAGGATCGCTCATAGTTACTGTCCAGTTTTATTGAGGATTCTTTAATTAAAGAACAACACGTACGATGTCAATCTCACCAAGTTCTTTATAAAGTGTTTCAACTTGATCAATATTAGTCGCAGTAATGGTCACTGAAACTGCATCGTAAGTGCCTTTTTTACTTGGTGTAATTTTTGGAGTGTAGTCGCCTGGAGCATGACGTTGAATAACCTCTAATACTAAATCGGGTAATTCTGGTTTAGCATAACCCATCACTTTAAAACTAAACTGACATGGGAACTCTAATAGGTCACGTAGTGTTGCTTGCTCTTGTTCTTGCATTATTGCTCCTGAGCTCAATTATCTCTAAATGTTGAGAGAAAGGTATAAAAGAGAAGCATCTTAATCCTAGAAAGAAGATAAAACAAGCGGATCTGGAGGGAATATTGTGAGATTTTTATCAATTTGGCAATAGGATAAATTAGAAATAGCAATAGAAATAATAATAAGAAATTTGATTTATATTATGTTTTGTACATTTCTGATTTGAAATTATTGTCGCTATTAATGACAAGAATAAAAAAGAGCAACCTTGGCTGCTCTTTCGTTTTCATGGTAAATCTTGAAGGAAGAGAGGAGAGGTTAACTCATCCAACCTTGAAAAAGTAACATGATGTAGTCAATAAAGCGGCTGAAGAAACCACCTTGTTGAACATTCTCTAATGCCACTAGTGGATATTCAGCAACATTTTTACCGTCAACTTGGTAATAAAGTTTACCGACTGTATCACCTTTATGGATAGGGGCTTTTAACTCTTTATCTAAAATAAAGTGGGCTTTTAGATCGTTAACTTGACCACGAGGAAGCGTAACATAAGTATCTTCAGTCACACCTAATGTCACTTCTTTTTTGTCACCCATCCAAATGCGTTCAGTAACAAATGTTTGGTTGGCTTTGTGTGGAGATACCGTATCAAAGAAACGGAAGCCATAGTTTAGAAGTTTCTTACTTTCCGCACCACGTGCATTTGCACTTTTAGTTCCCATCACAACAGAGATTAAACGCATTTTCCCTTCTGTTGCTGAGCTGACTAGACTATAACCTGCATTGTCGGTGTGGCCTGTTTTCATGCCATCGACATTCATGCTCTTATCCCATAATAGGGTATTACGGTTGTACTGGGTAATATTGTTATAAGTATAAGATTTGATTTTGTAAATATCGTACTCATCGGGTACATCATGGATAACGGCTTTAGCAAGGCGAGCCATATCATGAGGCGTGGTATAAAGGTTTGGATTATCTAAACCATGAACATTGGCAAAGTGGGTATCTTTCATACCAATAGTTTGTGCCCAAGAGTTCATCATATCGACAAATGCCCCTTGAGAACCTGCAACATGCTCAGCCATTGCAACACAAGCATCATTACCAGATTGGATAATAATACCATGATTTAATTCATCAACTGTTACCGTATCGCCAACTTCTAAGAACATTTTTGATGAACCAGGGAAATTCTTTGCCCAAGCTTCTTTGCTGATCACAACATCATCATTCTTTGAAATGTCACCACTTTTTAACTCTTGACCAATGACGTAACTGGTCATCATTTTTGTCAAGCTCGCAGGGGATAGTTTTTTCTCTGCGTTACTTTCAGCCAATATTTTGCCTGAATGATAATCCATTAAAATATAACCCTTTGCTGCGATTGCTGGCGCTTGAGGGACGATCGCAGGTGCTGCAAAAGCGGAGACAGAGCTAAGCAGGGTCGAACTAATAATAAGTGTACGGAATAAGGATGATTTTTTCATTGCGAATCTTATAAGTTAATGGAGTCGAGATTGCTATCACGATAGCACGTTTTTCTATAATTAGGGGTCAATAAATATGATCTCTAACTTCCTGTTTGACTATTTATTGGAATTTCTATTAAAAATGCGGTTGGATAACCTAAGTTTTTAATTTTATCTAGCAGTATATAGGCTTGCTTGTAATCTTCAATGGGACCAAGCTGTATTCTTGAAACTGTTTTTGCCTTTACGATCTGATGTTTGATTCTCAATTGCTCAGAAAGTTCCGCAGCTAATGCATTGGCTTTAACATTATCACCAATTGCTGCGACCTGAATCATATATTGATGAACGACAGGAGTTTGCCATACATTATCAATGGTCGGTTTATCAACATTGATGAGTTCAACACTAACAGCGGTTGTTCCTGTTTTTAGCATATCGAGTTTTAACGCAGCGACATAACTAAGATCGATGATTCGTCCTTCATGGAAAGGACCACGATCATTAACCCTGACCACAATACTTTTACCATTATTTTTATTGGTTACTTTGACGTAACTTGGTAAAGGCAGAGTTTTATGAGCCGCTGTCATTGAGTACATATCGTAGATCTCACCATTAGAGGTGAGGTGCCCATGAAATTTCTTACCGTACCAAGATGCGAACCCTTCTTGGTAGTAGGTATCTGGGTTTTTTAGCACTTGGTAATTGACACTTCGCACCGTGTAATTTTTATTGCCACCTTTACTCGGTGCTTCATAACGAGGTTGAGCATCTTCAATATGAGCCAGAGAAGGGGGAGCTGCAGGTGCAATATCATCCTTCATATCGTAACGTTCACTTGAATTTGATGAGCATCCCGCCATAAGCAGAACAATAAAAATACAAAATACGCGCATTAATTTGCCTTTGATAATAGTTTTTTATGGGTATTTATCGACATTAAAATACCAAATCCAGCCATCAGAGTGACCATTGATGTCCCTCCATAACTGACTAATGGAAGTGGAACGCCTACTACGGGAAGTATGCCACTCACCATACCAATGTTAACAAAGATATAGACAAAAAAGCTAAGGACAATACTGCCACCCATTAAACGACCGAAGGCTGTTTGGGCTTGACTCGCAAGAATGAGACCACGACCGATAATAAAGAGATACAGAGTTAGTAATAAGAGTACACCAATTAACCCCCACTCTTCGGCAATAACCGCAAAAATAAAATCGGTGTGACGCTCTGGCAAGAATTCCAGCTGAGATTGAGTTCCATGCAACCAACCTTTGCCGAATAGACCACCTGAGCCAATCGCTATTTTTGATTGGATAATGTGGTAACCCGCACCAAGAGGATCTGACTCTGGATTAAACAAGGTTAACACTCGAGTTTTTTGATAAGGATGCATCAGATAGAACCAGAGAATAGGGAGAAATGCCGCAACTAATACACCCGCGGTTAGAATCACTCGCCATCGGATCCCGGAAAGGAAAATAACAAAAACCCCAGAGGCAGCAATAAGAATCGAGGTACCTAAGTCAGGTTGCTTTGCAATTAGAATTGTTGGAAGAAAAACCATCCCTAATGCAATAAAGATATCGCTTAACTTTGGAGGTAATGGACGACTACCAATATATTTCGCCACCATTAGTGGTACTGCAAGCTTGAGTAATTCCGAAGGTTGAAAGCGGATAAAACCGAGATCTAACCAGCGCTGAGCTCCTTTTGAGCTGACACCAAAAAAGAGCACCCCAAGTAGAAGAATAACGCCTGCACCAAAAAGATATGGCGCCCAATTTTCATAATAGCGAGGAGGGATCTGCGCTAAAATAAACATCACGCCAAGTGATAACACCATTCGAAAAGCTTGGCGTTCCATCATGGCCATATTCATGCCGCTAGCACTATACATAATGACCAATGCGCAGCCCATCAAGAGCAGTAGACCTGCTAACAACGGAAGATCAATGTGGAGGCGCTCTGCAATCGAGGCTTTTTTGTGCTGGTTATAAAGGCTCATCTCTTTTTCTCTGCATTAGCGTTAAGTTTATTCTCTTTCAATAAAATATAATCAAATATTTCACGAGCAACAGGGGCTCCATTACTCGATCCTCCACCGGCATTTTCTAAAACAATAGAAACAACAACCTCAGGATCATCAAATGGAGCAAAGGCGGTGTATAATGCGTGATCGCGAAGATGTTCCGCTAACTCATCGGCATTATATTTCTCGTCTTCACCTAGCCCAAAGACTTGCGCTGTTCCTGATTTCCCTGCGGTTTCATATTTAGCGGTAGCGAAAGCTCGACGAGCTGTACCGCGTTTTCCATGATTAACTCGATGCATGCCCTCTTTGGCAATATTCCAATACGACTCTTTAACATTATCGATCGGGGGATAAAGTGTTTCTGGCGCTTTTTTTATTTTCGCACCTTCAATTGTCTCTTTTAACAGTTGTGGAGCTCGAACAATACCATCATTAATTAAGACTGTTGTTGCTTTGGCTATTTGGAGAGGCGTCGCCGTCCAATAACCTTGCCCAATCCCCACTGGAATGGTATCGCCTTGGTACCAAGGTGTTCGATAGCGGCGCATCTTCCATTCTCGAGTTGGCATATTTGCACTGCTCTCTTCTAAAAGATCAATGCCCGTCTGCTTACCATAACCAAACTTCATCATCCAAGAGGAGAGGCGATCTATCCCCATATCAAAGGATACTTGATAAAAGAAAGTATCGACCGATTCTTCTAGCGCTTTGGTGATATTAACCTTGCCATGTCCCCATGCTAACCAGTCGCGAAATGGACGAGTTTTAGAGTTGGGAATTCGCCAATAACCGGGGTCATTTCGAGTTGTACTTGGCGTGATCACCCCTTCAGAGAGTGCGGCAACGGCAATCATTGGTTTAACCGTTGATGCGGGAGGATAAATACCTAACGTGGCACGATTCACTAATGGGCGATCAGGATCGTTGAGGAGTTCTCGGTAATTTTTGCCTGAAATACCATGAACAAACAGGTTTGGATCGTAGCTTGGACTAGAGACCATAGCTAATACACCTGAGTCTTTAGGATCGACAACAATAACCGCACCACGACGTTTTGCCATTTTTTCCATGATAAATAACTGGAGTTTAATATCGAGATTGAGAACCAGATCTTTTCCAGCAATCGGTGGCTTATATTCGAGGGTTCGAATGATCCGTCCACGGCTGTTCACTTCGACTTCTTGATACCCAGCGGTTCCATGGAGCGTTGATTCATAGAATCGTTCAATGCCTAATTTACCAATATCGCGGGTAGCTTTATAATTCGCATAGTTCTCGTTACGTTTTAAACGAGCAATATCTTTGTCGTTAATTTTTGCGACATAACCGAGAACATGAGTTAAGGCTTCACCGTATGGATAGTAACGCTTTAGGTAGCCATTAATTTCAACACCAGGAAATTTATGCTGATTGACTGAAAAAAGAGCAACTTGTTGTTGAGTCAGCTGGTTTTTTAATAATACTGATTTAAAGCGTCGAGAGTGGCGACGCTCTTTTTCAAATTGAGTAATATCATCGTCAGTGAGGTTAACCAACGGCTTTAGTCGCGCTAATGTCTCGCTGATATTATCAACATCTTCGGGGATAACTTCTAACGTAAAGACGGGACGGTTTTCAGCTAAAGGGACACCATTACGATCAAAGATTAAACCTCGATTGGGTGCGACGGGAACTACTTTGATTCGATTATCATTGGATCGTGTTTTATAGTCCGTAAATTCGACGACTTGCAGATTATATAAATTAATAATCAGCGTCCCAAGAAGAGAAACAATAGCAATAAAGCAGACTATCGCTCGTCGTGAGAAGAGAGATGATTCTGCACTGTAGTCTCTAATTGGGGTTCGTTTATGCCTAGCCACGATTACTCTCTATGGTAAGGGTGATTTGCTGTAATGCTCCATGCGCGATATAGACTTTCAGCCATCACAACACGAACTAAAGGATGAGGAAGCGTTAAAGGTGACAGAGACCAGCTTTGATCTGCTGCTGCTTTACAAGCCGGTGCTAAACCTTCTGGACCACCAATTAAAATCGAAACATCACGACCATCTAGTTTCCAGCTCTCCAACTGTTGAGCGAGTTGCTCTGTTTCCCAGCGTTTTCCTGGTATATCAAGCGTAACAATCCGGTTACCTTTAGGGACAGCCGCAAGCATTGCCTCTCCTTCTTTCTGGAGAATACGAGGGATATCTGCATTCTTACCACGTTTGCCTGCTGAAATTTCGACTAACTCTAAAGGCATGTCTTTGGGAAAGCGACGACTATACTCTTTATAGCCCTCTTCAACCCATTTTGGCATTTTAGTACCAACGGCGATTAACTGAAGTTTCATCGTCCTAACTCCATAACTTTTCTAGTTGGTAAAGGTTACGCTGCTCTTCTTGCATGATATGAACAATCACATCACCCATATCAACAACAACCCATTCGGCTTCTTTTTGACCGTCGATAGCATGAGGCGGGATCCCTGCAAGTTTACTCTCTTTACACAAATTATCAGCAATCGATGCAACATGACGTGTGGATGTACCTGTGCAGATCACCATCATATCGGTAACGCTAGATTTATCGGTAACATCTAAAGAGAGGGTGTCGCTAGCTTTCATATCATCGATAGTGTTAATGATGAAGTCGTGTAATTCTGGGTTGTGCAAGTTGATACCTCATTTATATCAAAAATTATAAGCGTTGGAGAGTAATGATCAGGAGCGCTAATTTTTATCTGGTTCAACGGCAGATCGTAAAATTACTCTATTTAATTCCAACTATGTCATTACAACGTTAAGTTACAGCAGTTTATCAAGTAAAAGAATCTGAATGTAGTGGCATAAGCTGATTGTTGGCCATTGAAAGGCAAAGTAAGGCGAGTTGAGGCCAATTATCTTGACTAAAGTGAACTTTGCTTTCGATTTCTATCTCTTTGAGTAACTGTATTTGCTGGCGTAACTTGATTAAATTGGTTCGATTAATCGCTTCAGTATAGAGAGGTCGCTTATTTTGCCAAACTCTTAACTGCTCAAATAGCGTGTGAAGCGGAATCCCTTTATCTTGTTGTTCTTTAATCGAGTAAAGCTGGAAAAGCTCTTTTTGTAAAGTACGAAGAATAATGATGATTTCAACACCTTCTCCTTCTAGTTGATTAAGAATACGTAATGTACGTTTAGATTTACCCGCTAAAATAGCATCAACCAGTTGATATGGAGAGTAATGGTTTTGTTGGCTTAGTGCTTGTTCGATACGTAATAGTGTTAATTGACCGTCTGGATAGAGTAGCGCTAACTTGTCTAAGCTCTGTACTAGCGCTAATAAATTCCCTTCATGCCATAAAGCAAGTTGTTGAATACTTTCATGATCGGCTTTTAATTTTAAGTTGTTACAACGCTGTTGAATAAAGCGAGGTAAAAAGCGTTGATCTGGGGTATTGGTTTGAATATATAATCCACTTTTTTCAAAACTAGAGAACCATTTAGCACTCTCTTGTCTTTTAACTAGTTTCGGGCCAATCAAAATTAAGATGATATCTGGATTAAGTAGAGGCAGAAGTTGTTGAAACTGCTTAGCTGCCGCTGCATTGACCCCACTCTCAGGAATGGTGATCTCGATAAGCTGTTGAGAGGAGAAAAGACTCATCTCTTGACAGCTATGAAAAACATCATCCCAATTGAGTTGATTATTAAGCTCAAATTGGTGGCGTTCTTGGAAGCCTTGATGAGACGCGGCCTCTCGAATAGCACTTTGTGCTTCTAATTTTAAAAGCGGCTCATTACCAAAGATAAGGTAAGTTTGACACAACGATTTAGTTAAATGTTGTGCCAATTGTTCAGGATAGATACGCATTATTTCGCGCTTAAACCTGTGTAGTCTGCAACAGGCTTGTCGTCAACGACGGCATTTAATCGTGCCATTTGACGCATGATCTGTTCAGAAACTTGTTCTTGCATCTCACCTCGGATTTTATCCTCTTCAACAGATTTAGCCAATGCCGCTTCTGGATTATCAAGATAACTACGGTGGGAGGTTGAAGTATAAGTCACAGGCTCTTCATTTGGAATCGTAACGCGATACTTCACGCTGTAGGAGATCTCTTTCTCAGCGGTACGACCGGTTTGGTAAAGAGATAGCGTTGAATCATCGCTGTAACTTTCATTAATAATATGAAGGTTTGCGACATTTTTAGCTGGTGGAACTTCTGTTATGCCGTGAAGTTTTAATTTATTCTCAATGATACGATGGAAATCACTATATTGATCAAAACTGGTTAGAGATAAATTATTCACTTCATTGGGTAACAGGTAGTTACCTCGTAAATGGAAACCGCAAGAAGCGGTGGTCAAAGCGACCACCGCAACAAGCAGGAACCGACAGAATTTTTTCATATTCATGGCTCCTTTTGGAATTTAGTTAGCAACGATGTTGAGAAGTTTACCCGGTACAAAAATTACTTTGCGGATAGTTTTGTCTTCAACAAATTTAGTTACATTTGGGTCATCCATCGCTAAAGCTTCAACCTGCTCTTTAGTGATGTCTGCGGCAACGGTCATTTTTGCACGTAGCTTACCGTTGACCTGTACGATAATCAGTTTTTCACTCTCAACAAGTGCTGATTTATCTGTTTCTGGCCATAAGACTTCATCGATGTCACTCTCAGATAGGCTCTGCCACATCTCAAAACAGATGTGTGGAGTGATAGGATAAAGCATACGAACAACCGCTTTTAGTGCTTCATCAAGTAGCGCTCGATCTTGGGTGCTTGCTTGAGGCGCTTTAGCCAGTTTGTTCATTAACTCCATAATGGCAGCAATCGCAGTATTGAATGTTTGACGACGGTCAATATCATCTGTCACTTTTGCAATCGTTTTATGAAGGTCACGACGTAGTGCTTTTTGATCTGAAGTTAATGCGGCAATATTTAACGGATCTACTGCACCTTGAGAAACGTGCTCATTAACTAGTTTCCAAACACGACGTAAGAAACGGTTAGCACCTTCAACACCAGACTCTTGCCATTCAAGTGTCATGTCGGCAGGAGAAGCAAACATCATAAATAGACGTACCGTATCTGCACCGAACTTATCAACCATCTCTTGTGGATCGATACCGTTGTTTTTTGATTTAGACATTTTAATCATGCCTGAGTGATCAACTGGACGACCTTGGTTATCGACCGCTTTTTCGATACGACCTTTTGCATCACGTTCTACAGTAACATCCGTCGGCGCAACCCACTCTTTGCCACCTTTCTCTGTGGTGTAGCTAAATGCATCAGCCAATACCATTCCCTGACAAAGTAGTTGCTTGAATGGTTCATCAGAAGTCACATAACCTGCATCACGTAGTAATTTATGGAAGAAACGTGAATAAAGTAGATGCATACATGCGTGTTCAATACCACCAATGTATTGATCAACAGGCAGCCAGTAGTTGGCTTTTTCTGGATCTAGAATATCATCAGCTTGTGGTGAACAGTAACGCGCGTAATACCACGATGATTCCATAAAGGTATCAAAAGTATCCGTTTCACGTAGTGCTGGTTCACCATTGAAGGTGGTTTCAGCCCATGACTTGTCGGCTTTAATTGGGCTAGTTACGCCATCCATTACCACATCTTCAGGCAAGATTACAGGTAACTGATCAGCAGGGACAGGGTGAACTTCACCATCTTCTGTTGTTACCATTGGGATTGGTGCGCCCCAGTAACGTTGACGAGATACCCCCCAGTCACGTAGACGGAAGTTAACGGTCTTTTTGCCTTTACCTTCTGACTCAAGCTTTGTTGCGATGGCATCAAATGCCGCTTGGAACGTTAAGCCATCAAACTCACCGGAGTTAAATAGTTTACCTTTCTCGGTATAAGCTTCTTCAGATATATCTAATTCAGAACCATCTTCAGGCGTAATAACCGCAGTAATATCGATGCCATACTTTTTAGCGAACTCGAAATCACGTTGATCGTGAGCAGGAACCGACATGACAGCGCCTGTTCCATAATCCATAAGAACAAAGTTAGCGACGTAGACCGGCACTTCACGGCCATTTAGAGGATGAACCGCAGTTAAGCCAGTGTCCATACCACGTTTTTCCATGGTGGCTAATTCAGCTTCTGCAACTTTGGTGTTACGACACTCATCAACAAATGCAGCAAGTTCAGGATTACTCTTAGACGCTTTTTCTGCTAGTGGGTGACCCGCAGCGATAGCAACATAGGTTACACCCATTAAGGTATCAGGACGTGTAGTGTAAACCTCAAGTGGCGCTTCTTCACCGTTAACAGCAAAAGAGAGTTCAACACCTTCTGAACGACCAATCCAGTTACGCTGCATGGTTTTTACCATTTCAGGCCAACCTTCAAGGTTGTCTAGATCGTCTAATAGCTCTT
This sequence comes from Vibrio sp. SS-MA-C1-2, assembly GCF_021513135.1. Lineage (NCBI taxonomy): Bacteria > Pseudomonadati > Pseudomonadota > Gammaproteobacteria > Vibrionales > Vibrionaceae > Vibrio > Vibrio sp. SS-MA-C1-2. The sequence goes on along the minus strand of NZ_CP090981.1, from coordinate 2,979,854 downwards.
GTGCGTATTCAGTGATTTTAATAAACCACTGTGGAATTTTTTTCTGTTCTACTGGAGTATCACAACGCCAGCAGCAACCATCTTCTACCTGTTCATTAGCGAGAACAGTTTGGTCATTTGGACACCAGTTAACCGAAGAGGTCTTCTTATAAACTAAACCTTTTTCATATAGCTTAGTAAAGAACTCTTGTTCCCAGCGATAATATTCAGGTGTACATGTTGCAAACTCACGATTCCAGTCATAACCAAAGCCTAAAAGCTTCAGTTGGTTTTTCATATACTCAATATTTTCATACGTCCAAGGTGCAGGTGCAGTCTTGTTTTTAACCGCTGCATTTTCCGCTGGTAGACCAAATGCATCCCAACCGATTGGCTGCATCACATTTTTGCCTTGTAAGCGTTGGAAGCGAGAGACAACATCACCTATAGTATAATTACGGACGTGTCCCATATGGAGACGGCCACTTGGGTAAGGGAACATAGATAGACAATAGAACTTCTCTTTATTTGGATCTTCGGTCACGATAAAGGTGTTATTATTGTCCCAATGTTGCTGAACTTTGGATTCAATATCTTTAGGGTTATATTGTTCTTGCATTATTAAGTATCCGGATTTTGTGAGATCAACATGATCACGACGTTGTTTTTAGTATAGAGTAACTAGTTTCTTTACATATACCCATCTTACTTGAAATTGCTAGGGTGTTGACTGCATTCGTTCGCCCCAATGATATAGTACAGCTATAATCATGGCGCCTCACTGACTTGTCGCCGACTAGCAACTCCAATTACTTTAGGTATAGAATAACTAAAGGATCGCATCGCAACAATAGCTGATATGCAGAGGTGAGTTATGTCTAAGCAAAAAAAGCAGTATGAAGCATTATTAGAGCATGTAACTAAGGTGATACAAACTAGCCCCGAGCTTCTCAATCGTTGGATTGATGTATCTGAACAATACATTAATGCAGCGACAACAATGAGTAAAGATGAATGGGCGATTATATCTAAATATTTTCAGCGCGATATGGCAGAGTTTGCGTCTGAATATCAACAAAGTAAAGGTGCTTTTTCAGAAAGTCCATTTTATTACTCGCTTATCGATACAGCATGGCATGGATTAGCTGAAATTACCGACAAAACAAAAGTTGAATGGACTGAGCTACTTGATGATATCGAACATCAAGGAATTTATAAAGCAGGAGAAATTGTAGGGTTAGGTAAATTGGTGTGTGAAAAGTGTCAACATACAACGATTTATGATCACCCTCAAACCCTCGAGTCTTGTGACAAGTGTCATCATGATCACTTTACTCGTCAATTACTTGAGCCTTAATCACTTCAATATTTTACCTGCCAGTATTCATCTCAATAAAAAGGGAGATCGCCTTATTCTCCCTTCATTTTTGTTTCACTTTCAATTTAACGTTACTCTTTATCTTTAGAGTTAGCTTTGAAGCGCCAAATAATCGCAATCGATAAGCTTATTATTACATAGATTATCAGCGGCCAACTTCCCCAACGATTATAGGGGGTTAAACCTGTTGTTGGTGTGACATCGGCGCGTAGTACACCGGTTTCAAATTGAGGCAGTGAGGCGGTGATATCTCCTTTCTCATCAACAATTGCCGTCACGCCATTATTGGTAGAGCGGATCAATGGACGGCCTAATTCGATCGAGCGCATTCTTGCCATCTGCATATGTTGTAGCGGGCCAATCGAATGACCAAACCAACTATCATTAGAGAGAGTTAATAGCAGATCCGTATTGTTATCAACATTACGACGGACTTGATCACCAAACGCGATCTCATAACAGAGTGCGGGCGCTAAATGCAGTCCGTGGGCTGTGATATTCTTTTGCACTAATGAACCTCGACTAAAAGAGGACATGGGTAGATTAAAGAAAGGTGCAATTGGTCGCAAAAACTCTTCAAATGGCACAAACTCACCAAAAGGCAATAGGTGATGCTTGCTATAACGATGCGCTGTCGAGTAATTATAATCTCCATCGCCATTATTACCCAAGGTCAAAATACTATTGTAGATCTTACCCATTTGTAATTGATTATTTTGATCGCGAGTATAGGGCTTTTGATCTAATACCCCAGTAATTAATGCTGAATCATTATTTTTTGCGGCACTGTCTAATTGACTTAAAAATGCGGGTAATTCTTGTTCTGTCGCGGGTATAGCGGCTTCTGGCCAGATGATGATATCCGCATTCCAGTTTTCACGAGTCAGATCATTATATTTGATTAATGTTGGCCAGCGTTGCTCTGGTAACCATTTCTTAGCTTGATCGATATCACCTTGAATGAGAGCAAAGCTGGTTTTCTTTTCAGGTACTTTTTGTACCCATTGAGTTTTGTTTAACCCAGATGCAGTGAGAGCTACGGTTAATATAATGGTGATAGAAAGTGTTAACCCTTGTTGTAGTCGACGATTAGTTAGGGACTCACTAACAAAAGTAAAAAACAGATTCAGTGCTGCAATTTTAGTAGTTGATTGTAGGCGATCTTTTTGCGCTTTATATTGTTGAAACTCTTTATTTAGCAATAATATAAAATAGGCTATCGCTGAACCAATAAAGATCAATGCTAAGGTGATCCCTTCTACACCAAGTAATGGGCCGTAACCACGTAGTGGGTTATCTGTTTGACTGTAGCCGAGCCAAAGCCAAGGAAATCCTGTCATCACCCAACCACGTAACCAATCTGAGATTAACCAGAGTGCGGGCGCGGCAATAAAAAAGCGTAACCGATTAAATTTTGGGGTTAGTTTCGCCCAAGCAGCGGCAAATAGTGTTGGGTAGATAGCCAAGTAACTGACCAACAAAAACATCATTAAGACACTAGCAAATTTAGGGAGTCCACCAAAGTTATCGATGCTGACATGAACCCAACTGATCCCTGTCGCAAATTGGCCAAATCCCCAAGAAAAGCCAACCCAAGCAGATGGTTTGGTTTTTAAGTTATGCAGCAGTAAGAAAAGAAGTGCGATTGAAATTGGTGCGATAAATGCGAGATGATAAGGTGCAAAGGCAAGGGTTGTTGCTGCGCCTATCAGTACGGCTGCAAGGAGCCGTACTTTTAGAGATAAATTGAATGTCATTATCTAATTATCAAGTGTGGGTTGAGGGGTTCCTTCAGGGATAGTCACTTGAAGCTGAAGGATTCGACGGTTGTCTGCTGCTGTTACTTTAAACTGGTATTTATCAATTGTAATGGTTTCACCACGATTAGGTAGATGGCCAAATGTCATTGAAACTAAACCACCTAATGTATCGACTTCATCATCGTTGAATTTGGTTGAGAAGGCATCGTTAAACTCTTCTATCGTTGTTAATGCTTTGATAGAGAAGGTATGTCTGCTCAGTTGGCGGATATCATCTTCTTCTTCATCATCAAATTCATCTTCAATTTCGCCGACAATCTCTTCTAAAATATCTTCGATAGTAACAAGACCAGACACACCACCAAATTCATCGACAACAATCGCCATATGGTAGCGCTCTTCACGGAACTCTTTGAGCAGACGGTCAACACGTTTGCTTTCAGGGACAATAACGGCAGGGCGAATAATATCTTTCAGATCAAACTCTTCAATCCCTGGTCTTAGGTAACGAAGAAGATCTTTTGCTAGAAGAATACCTTCTACGTGATCTTTATTCTCATTGATAACCGGGTAACGGGAGTGGGCTGCATCAGTAATGATTTCAACCACTTCTTCGAGAGTGAGCGTATTGTCGATAGTGACAATTTGTGAACGAGGGATCATGATATCACGAACGCGGTGTTCAGATATCTGCATGACTCCTTCAAGCATATCTCGGGTGTCATGATCAATCAGGTGGTTTTCTTCTGAGTCACGGAATACATCCACTAACTCTTTACGATCTTTAGGTTCACCTTGAAATATTTGACCGATACGTTCGAAAAAAGATTTTCGACTCGGACCTTCTTCATTTTGAGAGTTATCGTCGTTCATTGTTCGGTTTTGTTTAGCCTCAACTTTAGGGAAATGATAGTTTGATTGTGTAACTATCAATATTTAATATTTAGTAAAATAGAGCTAGGATTAACCCTAACTCATATTATTTGCATCATACGCTATATTATGACGCGAAAGACATCAATATTATGAACTAATTTTTTTCTTCGTGATAAGGATCAGTAAAACCAAGCTGTTGCATAATCTCGGTTTCAAGACTCTCCATCTCTTCCGCTTCTTCATCATCAATATGGTCATAACCAAGAAGGTGAAGCGAGCCATGAACAACCATGTGTGCCCAATGAGCTTGTAATGGCTTATTTTGCTCCTTGGCTTCTTGCTCCACCACGCTTTTACAGATCACCAAATCACCAAGTAGATCGAGCTCAACCCCATCAGGCAGCTCAAAGGGAAAAGATAACACATTGGTTGGTTTATCTTTTCCACGATATTCACTGTTGAGTTGTTGGCTCTCTTCGCTATCAACAATACGAATGGTCAATTCAGCATCGGGAACGGCTTTTCCAACCGCCGCTTCAACCCAAGTGACTAATGCTGGTTCTGACGGGAGGTTATCTTCTTGCTCTGTTGCGATTTGTAGATCAACAAAAATAGCCATAAATACTCACTTCTTCTACTTAACTAATTATTGTGATTTAGCTTCTGCTTCACGTTCTGCCTTACGGCGCTGTTCTGCTGCTTGAGTCGCTTTACGATCTGCCACTTCCCAACGCTCATAAGCATCAACAATTTGAGCAACAACAGGGTGACGAACCACATCATTAGACTCAAAGAAGTTAAAACTGATCTCTTCCACTTCACCTAATACTTCAATCGAATGACGTAAACCTGATTTGGTATGACGAGGAAGATCGATCTGAGTGATATCGCCCGTAATCACCGCTTTTGAGTTAAAGCCGATACGGGTTAAGAACATTTTCATCTGTTCAACAGTGGTGTTTTGGCTCTCATCAAGAATAATAAATGCATCATTCAACGTACGGCCACGCATATAAGCCAATGGTGCAACTTCGATAACATTACGTTCAATCAGTTTTTCAACACGTTCAAAGCCAAGCATTTCAAATAAGGCATCGTAAAGAGGACGTAAGTAAGGATCTACTTTCTGGCTCAGATCACCCGGTAAGAAACCTAACTTTTCACCAGCTTCAACAGCTGGGCGAGTTAAAAGAATACGGCGGACTTCTTGGCGCTCTAATGCATCAACAGCTGCGGCAACGGCAAGGTAGGTTTTACCTGTACCTGCTGGGCCAATACCAAACGTGATGTCATGGGAGAAAATATGAGAAATATAGTTTGCTTGATTGGGGGTGCGAGGTTTAATAACGCCTTTTTTGGTTTTGATAACCGCGGCTTTATTATAAAGATGATTAGTATCGCTATTCTGATCGAGGATTCCATTCTCTTTAATTGCTAAGTGCACTTGTTCAGGATCGAGATCCCCAATAACACCTTTCATTGGTGCAGTATTAACATAAAGCTTTTGTAAAATATCGATAGCGGCTTTGGTGCGATACTCTTGGCCGGTAATCGTAAAAGTATTGCCTCGGTAGTTAATCTCAACAGCTAAACGACGTTCTAATTGTTTTATATTGTCATCAAAAGGGCCGCAAAAACTGATTAATCGTTGGTTATCTGATGGCTCTAGGATGGTTTCAGCAGTGATTATTTTACTCAAAGTTACCTCTCAAATTGTCAGGACAGCATGAGACTGCCCTGACCAATTAATGTGACTATGGCGTATATGTACCTACACCTAGTTCATCTTCTTTACGTGTTTTTTCCATCATTTCGGTTGGAGACATTGCCATGCGAAGATCCATGTCTGCTTCAACACGAACTAATTGACCGCGTAGAGAGTTAGGATAGACCTCTGTAACCTTAACATCAACAAATTGACCGATAAGATCAGGCTGTCCTTCAAAGTTAACCACGCGGTTATTCTCTGTACGTCCACGAAGTTCCATTGGATTCTTACGTGATGGGCCTTCAACAAGAATACGTTGCTCAGTCTCTAACATTTGACGAGAGTAGCGCATTGACTGGCTATTTACCTGTTGCTGAAGATCGTATAGACGTTGCTTTTTCTCTTCCATTGGTACATCACAAGGGTAATCTGCCGCTGGTGTTCCTGGGCGAGGAGAGAAGATAAAGCTGTAGCTCATATCAAAATCAACATCACGGATCAGTTTCATCGTATCTTGGAAATCTTGAACTGATTCACCAGGGAAGCCAACAATAAAGTCAGAGCTTACTGAGATATCAGGACGAACTTTACGTAATTTTCGGATCTTTGATTTGTATTCAATCGCAGTATGAGGGCGTTTCATTGCTGTAAGAATACGATCTGAGCCACTCTGTACCGGTAAGTGTAAGAAGTTCACCAATTCAGGGGTATCTTCATAGACTTCAATGATGTCATCAGTAAATTCAATTGGGTGGCTGGTGGTATAACGAATACGGTCAATACCATCAATGGTTGCAACTAGACGAAGCAGTTCTGCAAAAGAGCAGATCTCATCGTCATGCATTAATCCACGGTACGCATTTACGTTTTGACCTAATAGGTTTACTTCACGTACGCCTTGCTCTGCAAGTTGAGCAATTTCAAATAACACATCATCAAGAGGACGGCTAACTTCTTCACCGCGTGTATAAGGAACAACGCAGTAAGTACAGTATTTAGAACAGCCTTCCATAATAGAAACGAAAGCAGTAGGACCTTCAGCTCTTGGCTCAGGTAAGCTGTCGAATTTTTCAATCTCAGGGAATGAAATATCCATAACAGGCATATGTTCGCTGTTTGAACGTTTAATCATCTCAGGTAAGCGGTGTAGCGTTTGAGGGCCAAAGATAACATCAACATAAGGTGCGCGTTGACGAATATGGTCACCTTCTTGAGTTGCAACACAACCACCAACACCGATCACAAGATCAGGTTTAGTATCTTTTAATGTCTTCCAACGACCAAGCTGGTGAAACACTTTCTCTTGTGCTTTTTCACGGATAGAGCAAGTATTCAGTAACAAGACATCAGCTTCTTTCGGGTCTTCAGTTAGTTCATACCCGTTGGCAGCGTTTAATAGATCAGCCATCTTAGATGAATCATATTCATTCATCTGACAACCCCAGGTTTTAATAAGCAGTTTCTTAGTCATGTACTCTTACTCTTTTCTAATTAATGTAGATAAACAGATAGACGAGGGTAAAACTCGGGCTATTTATCATGCAAGCGGGCTATTGTACTTGTTTCCATTGTCGGTGACTATACCCTTCTTACTTGAAGTTGCTAGGTTGTTGGCTACTTTCGCTCGCCCTATTCAAGTAGTACCAATACCGTTATTGAGCCTGTTTAACGGGACTTTCGTTAAGAAACTCTATGAATTAAGGTTGATAGCGATAGGGTGACAAATGTGGGAGGGGTGCTTTTGCTTAAGTGGATAGAAGGATACAATAGCGCTAGATCTCTGATTATGGATAGATAAATGAAAAGTTTTGATGTAGTTATCGTGGGCGGCGGAATGGTTGGTGCAGCAACAGCGGTAGGGTTAGCGCAACAAGGTAAATCTGTTGCCATTATTGAAGCGCACACTCCGAAACCATTTGAACGTGAACAAGATATGGATTTGCGAGTTTCTGCTATCTCTCATGCTTCCGTTGAGTTACTAGAGAGCTTAGGGGCTTGGGATGCGATAAAAGCGATGCGTATTTGTCCTTATAAAGAGTTAGCCACGTGGGAAAATCCTGAGTGCAAAGTGAGTTTTCATTCTGATGAAATCAATATTGAACAATTAGGTTTTATTGTTGAAAATCGTCTAATTCAACTCGGACTTTGGCAGCAGTTCGAATCATTGTTAAATTTAAAATGCTTTAGTTCAACAACGATGAGCAAAATAGTTCGATCTGATGATGGCATTGATATCCATTTAAGCAGTGGTGAAACTCTGCATACTCAATTACTGGTTGGGGCAGATGGCGCAAACTCTCAAGTTCGCCAATGGGCCAAAATTGGCTTAACCTCATGGGATTACCGCCAACACTGTATGTTGATAAATATTTCAACCGAAAAACCACAGCAAGATATTACTTGGCAATGGTTTACGCCGTCAGGGCCGCGATCTTTTTTACCACTGTCGGGACAAAAAGGCTCTTTAGTTTGGTATGACTCCCCAAAAAGAATCAAGCAGCTTCAGAATTTAAACCCTGAGCAATTGAAGGATCAGATTATTCATGCATTTCCTGATTTGATTGGCGAGTTTACTGTTGATGCATCGGGAAGCTTCCCATTAACACGTCGTCATGCTCAATCATATTGGCAGCCCAATATTGTTCTGTTAGGTGATGCAGCTCACACTATTAATCCACTTGCTGGGCAGGGCGTAAATTTAGGCTTTAAAGATGTTAAAGCGCTACTCGAATCTATTGAGCAGCACAAAGAGAATTGGGCATCTGAAAAGACTTTACGTCAATATCAGAGTAAGCGTCGAAATGATAACTTGCTGATGCAGAGTGGGATGGATTTTTTCTATGCAGGATTTAGTAACAATATCACACCATTGAAGATTATTCGTAATTTAGGGTTTGCTGCGGCTCAACGTGCTGGTTTCATTAAGCATGAATTGATTAAGTATGCGGTTGGTTTAAAATAATGAATTGGTCTGCTAATTAACGTCAAAAAAGTGCTGATGAATCTCTCAACGGCACTTTGACTTTTCAGCTATTTAACGTTATCCCCACATCACTAAAATTGCTGCGATAGCGATTAAAATCAATCCTAATACCTCTTTTATTTTCACCTTATCTTTTAACCAGAAGACAGCAATGAGAAGGGTAAAGAATACTTCAATTTGTCCTAAGGTTTTCACATAGGGGACGGCCTGTAAAGACATAGCACTAAACCAGCCAATTGAACCAATACAGCTCGTTATACTCGTAAGAAGCGTTAACTTTGGTTGTTTTAATAACCCACTCACTGTTCTTTTATCAACAAAATAAGCATAGAGTAATAAAACGATGGTTTGAATAGAGAGAACCAGTAGTAAAACCCAAGCGGCTCGATGTTGAAAAGGCAGATCTAAGTTCAGGCTCGCTTCTCTAACCCAAAGAGACGTTAAGGCAAAAGCTGTACCACACGCTAATCCTAATAGAATTGTTGGCAAGGAAAGTTGTTTATATCCTTGCTTACTGCTCATTAAAAAGACCGCAATACTGCCGATGAATACCCCAAGCCCACCAATCCAAGAGAGTTGGGTGCCAAAAAATAGCACCCCAAGGATTGCGGCAACTAATGCCTCACTCTTTGCTAAACCAGCACCAACGGCAAAATTTTTCATCTTAAACAGTTTGACCATTAAACAAGTAGCTAAGATCTGCATTGCTGAAGCACCAAGAATAAAACTACTAAACTTGGCGGTTATCGTTGGTAGTTGAGTTGGTTGCCAAAGATAGAGAGCTAAAAGGTAAAGTGCGGCAATCGGCGTTGCCCAAATAAAGCGAGCTAATGTCACTCCAGCGATGTTAACATTTTTACTGAGTTGGCTTTGAAAGGCGTTACGCCATGCTTGCATTGAGGCCGCAAGAAAAGTGAAGAGGATCCATGTCATTATTTATCTACCATTAAAAAGTCCCAAATTTACTCTGAATGTTTGCAATGAAAATGGTAATCAAGCGCTGATTATATCTAGCAACTTCAGGTCTGAAGAGTATCTCCTTCTTACTTGAAGTTGCTAGGTTGTTGGCTACGCTCATTCGCCCCAATCATATAGTACACCTATACTCATGGGGCCTCACTCACTTGCCGCCGACTAACAACGCCAATTACTTTGGGTATAAAGTAAGTCTAAATAGGGAAGAAGGAATAAGTATAAATAGGTTGAAATATGGTACTGAATTTTAGGCAAAAAAAAACTCGTCAAAAGACGAGTTTCTTAATATGGCTGGGATACCAGGATTCGAACCTGGGAATGACGAGATCAAAACCCGTTGCCTTACCGCTTGGCGATATCCCAATTGCTAACTTAATAAACTGTTAATAAAAACAAGAATATCAATAGCACTTATAATGGTGCGGAAGGAGAGACTTGAACTCTCACACCTTACGGCGCCAGAACCTAAATCTGGTGCGTCTACCAATTCCGCCACTTCCGCAAATTGTTTTACAGCTTACGCTGAAAGTTAGTAATAAATTACTTACTTAAATATGGTGCGGGAAGAGAGACTTGAACTCTCACACCTTACGGCGCCAGAACCTAAATCTGGTGCGTCTACCAATTCCGCCATTCCCGCAAAGTCACTGATATGATTAATCAATCACTCTAAATATGGCTGGGATACCAGGATTCGAACCTGGGAATGACGAGATCAAAACCCGTTGCCTTACCGCTTGGCGATATCCCAATTGCTGATGAATTCTATCTAAAATTAGACCAACTCTCAACAGCGTTTAGCTAGAAACTCTAACTAAATAGTTGTAATGGTGCGGAAGGAGAGACTTGAACTCTCACACCTTACGGCGCCAGAACCTAAATCTGGTGCGTCTACCAATTCCGCCACTTCCGCATTTATTCATGGTGGCTACGACGGGATTCGAACCTGTGACCCCATCATTATGAGTGATGTGCTCTAACCAACTGAGCTACGTAGCCGTAATAAACTGATTTCTCAATTTATTATTGTATATGGCTGGGATACCAGGATTCGAACCTGGGAATGACGAGATCAAAACCCGTTGCCTTACCGCTTGGCGATATCCCAATTGCTGTTATTTATCGTCTCACTAATATTGCTATTATCAGACCAATGTTCACAGCGATTTAACTCATTATCAGTCATAAAATCATTATTTAGGTATGATTTTATGTTTCAAGTATCAAACGAGTCAAATTGTATAAAATGGTGCGGAAGGAGAGACTTGAACTCTCACACCTTACGGCGCCAGAACCTAAATCTGGTGCGTCTACCAATTCCGCCACTTCCGCATTTTATTCATGGTGGCTACGACGGGATTCGAACCTGTGACCCCATCATTATGAGTGATGTGCTCTAACCAACTGAGCTACGTAGCCGTAATAAACTGATTTCTCAATTTATTATTGTATATGGCTGGGATACCAGGATTCGAACCTGGGAATGACGAGATCAAAACCCGTTGCCTTACCGCTTGGCGATATCCCAATTGCTGTTATTCATCGCCTAACTAATATAAATATTATTAGGCCAACTTTACAGCGGTTTAATTAAACTTAATTAACTAAACAATGTAATGGTGCGGAAGGAGAGACTTGAACTCTCACACCTTACGGCGCCAGAACCTAAATCTGGTGCGTCTACCAATTCCGCCACTTCCGCATAAGGTAATAGTCGTAACTATTATCTTTAAATATGGCTGGGATACCAGGATTCGAACCTGGGAATGACGAGATCAAAACCCGTTGCCTTACCGCTTGGCGATATCCCAATTGCTACTCTGAATAGCTGTTCTACTGAAAATATCATAAATGATTAATCAATAAAACCAAAATATGGTGCGGAAAGAGAGACTTGAACTCTCACACCTTACGGCGCCAGAACCTAAATCTGGTGCGTCTACCAATTCCGCCATTTCCGCAAATGGTGGCTACGACGGGATTCGAACCTGTGACCCCATCATTATGAGTGATGTGCTCTAACCAACTGAGCTACGTAGCCAATGTCATAATTTCTTCTCCTCTTTCGAAGAGTCTCTGTCACGACAGCGAGGCGCATTATGCTGATACTAAGGGCAACCGTCAACCCTTTTTTATCATAAAATTCATTTCTTAGTTTGTTCGTTGTAAAATTATACAGAATGGTGGGATATTCCCCAATTTTTGCGGTTTTAGCGTTATTTTCTTCTTTGATGGGGAAATTAAGTTTATGAAAGAAAAGTGATAACTATCTTTATTAATGGATATAAAAAAACCAGCCTTAACAGACTGGTTTCATTGTTATTTAATTTAGCTTGAAAATTAAACGTTAAAACGGAAGTGGACAACATCACCATCTTTAACGATATAATCTTTTCCTTCTAGACGCCACTTACCAGCATCTTTCGCGCCACTTTCGCCTTTGAATTCAATATAAGCGTCATACCCGATAACTTCAGCTCGGATGAAACCTTTTTCAAAGTCAGTATGGATCTTACCTGCCGCTTGTGGTGCAGTAGCCCCAATAGGAATTGTCCATGCACGAACTTCTTTTACACCTGCGGTAAAGTATGTTTGTAGGGTTAAAAGATCGTAACCTGCACGAATAACACGATTTAGACCAGGTTCAGTTAACCCCATCTCTTCTAGGAATACTTCTGCTTCGTCTTGCTCAAGCTCAGAGATCTCACCTTCAATTTCAGCACAAACAGCAACAACAGTTGCCCCTTCTTTAGCTGCAATCTCTGTCACAACGTCAAGATATGGATTATTTTCAAAACCATCATCATTAACGTTAGCAATATACATAGTCGGCTTCATTGTTAAGAAGTTTAAGTAGCTAATCGCAGCATCTTCTTCTTTAGTTAGCTCAACAGCACGTAACATGCCGCCTTCTTCAAGATGAGGTAAGATTTTCTCTAGTACCGCAATCTCAAATTTAGCGTCTTTATCGCCACCTTTCGCTTTCTTAGCTTGGCGTTGAATAGAGCGTTCACATGTTTCAAGGTCACAAAGTGCAAGTTCAGTATTGATCACATCAATATCTTCTGCTGGATCAACTTTTCCTGCGACGTGAATAATGTTGTCATTTTCAAAACAACGAACAACGTGGCCGATAGCATCAGTTTCACGGATGTTTGCTAGGAATTTATTACCTAGACCTTCACCTTTTGAAGCACCTGCAACTAAACCCGCAATATCAACAAATTCCATCGTCGTTGGTAGAATACGTTGTGGATTAACAATTTCTGCTAATGCATCTAAACGTAGATCTGGCACAGGAACAACACCAGTGTTTGGTTCGATAGTACAGAACGGAAAGTTAGCTGCTTCGATACCAGCTTTTGTTAATGCGTTAAATAGTGTTGATTTGCCTACGTTTGGTAAGCCAACAATGCCACATTTAAAACCCATGGTTAGTAACCCTTATTTATTAATTTATTCAGCTTTGAAAGAGTGTAATCTATTTTGCGCTTTAGCTAGATCATCTTTCAGTAAAATATCGAGACAGCGAACGGCTTCATCAACCGCTTGCTCTGTGTTGCTAAACTCTTGCGCTGGGGCTTTAGTTAAAACAAAGCCAGCGACTTTATCTTTATGTCCTGGATGACCAATACCAATACGAAGACGATAGAAATCTTTGTTATTTCCCATTTTAGCAATGATATCACGTAAACCATTATGGCCACCGTGACCGCCACCTTTTTTAAATTTAGCGACACCAGGAGGAAGATCTAATTCATCATGAGCAACCAAGATCTCTTCTGGTTTGATACGATAGAAGTTGGCTAATGCAGATACCGCTTTACCTGATAAGTTCATAAAGGTAGTGGGGATCAGTAGCCTAAGATCTTGACCATCGACAGTAATACGGCCTGTTAGACCAAAATATTTGCTTTCTAACTTTAATGTCACATTATGTTGGCGCGCTAACTCTTCAACCACCCAAGCCCCCGCATTATGGCGAGTTTGTTGATATTGTGCTCCAGGGTTCGCTAAACCCACTAAAAGTTTGATTTTGTTGCTCACAATTACTCTCTTGTATTCACGCGTTAAGATGCGTCATCAGACTTGGGCGCTATAGTACCACTATCCTCTTCTTACTTGAAGTCACAGCGATACTGGTCATTCTCATCATTATATACGCTTCATACTTGAAGTGGCTAGGTTGTTGGTAATACTCGTTCGCCACAATCACAGAGTCGATCTATATTCATAAGCCCTCACTCTTTTACCGCAGACTAGCAATACCCATAATCTTGAGTATCAAGAACGCAATAATTTCAAGCTGTTGAATTGACAATTAACGCAAGTATACCCTTCATACTTGAAGCTGCTAGGTTGTTGACTACACTCATTCGCCCCAATCATATAGAACATCTATACTCTTGAGGTCTCATTTACTTGCCGCCGACGAGCAACTCCAATTATTTTAGGTATAGACATAAAAAAGCCCCGCATTAAGCGAGGCAATTTTTATCTAGCAAGCTGTTTTTAAGAGTTAAACATTGCTGAGATAGATTCTTCATTACTGATACGACGAATAGCTTCTGCAAGCATAGTCGATAGGGTTAGTTGAGAAACTTTACCTGTCGCTTTCATCTCTTCAGTTAATGGAATAGAGTCAGTCACGATAACTTCATCGATCACTGAATCTTTAATGTTTTGTACTGCAGTGCCTGAGAATACTGCGTGAGTTGCATAAGCAAATACACGTTTAGCACCACGTTCTTTCAGTGCTTCAGCTGCTTTACATAGTGTGCCACCCGTGTCGATCATATCATCAACGATAATACAGTCACGACCTTCAACGTCACCGATTAGGTTCATTACTTTTGATACGTTTGCACGTGGACGACGCTTATCGATGATTGCAATATCGATATCATCTAGAGATTTAGCAGTTGCACGAGCACGAACAACACCACCGATATCAGGTGATACGACGATTGGATCTTCAAGATCTTTCGCTACCATATCTTCAAGAAGTACAGGAGTACCGAAGATATTATCGACAGGAACATCGAAGAAGCCTTGGATCTGTTCAGCGTGTAGATCAACTGTCAATACGCGGTCAACACCAACATTTGATAGGAAATCTGCAATAACTTTAGCAGTAATAGGCACACGAGCAGAACGTACACGACGATCCTGACGAGCATAACCAAAGTAAGGAATAACCGCGGTAATACGACCTGCAGAAGCACGACGTAGCGCATCGATCATTACAACTAATTCCATTAAGTTATCATTAGTTGGCGCACACGTTGATTGAATGATGAATACATCACTGCCACGAACGTTTTCATTAATCTGAACACAAACTTCTCCATCAGAGAAGCGAGATACTGTCGCATCGCCAAGAGAAATGTATAAACGATCCGCAATGCGTTGTGCTAATTCCGGAGTTGCGTTACCAGTAAACAGCTTCATATCAGGCACAGTAAAAACCTCTGAGTTTTGTCCAAATTACAATGATGGTTGTGATTTTAGTTGGGTTAGTAGGGGAGATTCGTTGATCCCTTTTGCTACAAATCCGGTTAAATCACTCGGTAGTTGTTTAAGTATGTTGTTGGCTTCTTGTTCTGATTCAAATTCTGAAAACAGACAAGCGCCGGTTCCCGTTAATCGAGATGGGGCATATTCTAACAGCCAAGAAAGCGCCTTATCAACCTCAGGGTGCAATCTTCTTACAATATTTTCGCAATCGTTTTCGTATTTTTGTGCTAATAGGGTTGAAATGTTGCGAGTTCGTGTACCTCGTGTTAGTTCTTTGTGGTTGAATATGTCTGCCGTTGCGATATTGATCTCAGGTTTAACGACTAAATACCATTTTTCGTCAGGAAGTGCTGGCTGAATCACTTCTCCAATGCCTTCTGCAAAGGCGGAAAATCCACGAACGAAAACGGGAACATCAGCTCCTAAGGATAGCCCTATTTCTGCTAATTTATCGAGACTTAACTCTGTTTGCCATAGATAGTTTAAAGCAACAAGTGTCGTTGCCGCATTAGACGAACCACCACCTAATCCCCCCCATTGGTAAGTGTTTATCAATGGCAATATCTGCACCTAATGGTGATTTTGTCGCATTTTGCAGTGAGATGGCAGCACGATAGATAAGGTTATCTGTTAATTCAACGCCGGGCATCTCCGTACTAATGGTGATTTTACCTGAATCGTTGGGTGTAATGGTTAACGTATCGCCGTAGTCTAAAAATTGAAACAAGGTTTGTAATTCATGGTAACCATTTTCTCGACGACCTGTGATATAGAGAAAAAGATTTAATTTCGCAGGGCTAGGCCATTGGATTGGATTATTTATCATTGAGGTTCCATTTATTGATGACAAATTTTATTTTCTGCTTATTTTGACTTAATACCATATTCTGTGGCAGTTGGATCGTCCCAGTTTTAAAATCTGTGGGATCTAAATCGGTATTTGCCAAATGGATGGTTTGATAATGATTATAAGTTAATTGCCACTGACGAGAATTTATCTCTTTATTTAATTGCTTAATTAGTTGTTGCTCATTAAAAGAGTATTGATTAGTGCCGGTAGGCAATCCTTTAATCCAATCTTTCATCTCATCAATAGGCAAAATTAATCCGGTTAACTGATAAGCCATTAGGGAAGCCGATTGACCAATGTGAGTTTTCCCTTCACGATCAACAAGTGTGACTTTATGGGGCGTTACATTCAGTTTTAAAACGGTACCACCCAAAAATGTTGAGAGACGAAGTTGGTAGGTATCTTGATCTTGCTGCTGCCATTCGAACTGAAGGCTCACTCTCTCCTCAGGGCTGATATAACCTATCTTTCCTGATGCCGTAAAATGAGTTAATTGAGACAGTTTTTGTTGATGATGCTGCCAATTTTCGACTTTAACCGATGGGGTGGGTACGGTGGCACAACTGACCGTGATCAGAGAAAGAAGAGCAATGATCAGAATGTGAAGTTTAGATCTCAATGTCGTAAGGCCTCAAGATAATATAATAGCTATAGTGTAGCGATTTATTACGCTATGCTCTACTCTGATTTATCTGATAAGGGACAATATTGCCTATTTCATCCACTATTATGCTACTTGACGCAACATTTAATCGGATCTATTTCTTCTCATCATGTGAAGCATGCAGTAATATTAGGCAGCAAAATTTTGTAATTACTTATTAATTGAGAGTTATTATCATTAATGAATATTTCATCAATTAATTTCACTGTTTTGGATAGTACTTTTAATGTCAATCATTGCTCTTGGAATCAATCATCAAACCGCATCTATTGCATTGCGTGAAAAAGTTGCTTTTTCACCGAGTGTATTAGATGACGCGTTACAACAAATAATAAAAAAAGAGTCCATCAGTGGTGCTGTTATTGTCTCAACCTGTAATCGAACAGAAGTTTACGCAACTTCTGAAACAGGTGATGAAGATCAATTGATCAATTGGCTGGCAAATTTTCATCAAATTTCTTTAGATGAGCTAAAACCAAGCCTTTATATACATAAAGATGATGCAGCGATCGTTCACTTAATGCGAGTGGCTTGTGGGCTAGACTCATTAGTTTTAGGTGAACCCCAAATCTTAGGACAAGTTAAACAATCTTACACGGATGCAAAGAAACAAAATGCTATTTCAAGCCACTTAGATAAACTTTTTCAATCAACATTTAGTGTTGCAAAAAGAGTTCGTACTGAAACCGATATTGGTGGTAATGCCGTCTCCGTTGCATTCGCAGCATGTACTCTAGCCCGACAAATTTTTGAATCCCTTTCTGATACGTCTATTTTACTTGTTGGCGCTGGTGAAACAATCGAACTGGTTGCTAAACATTTGTCGCAGCATGGCACAAAAAAATTGATTGTCGCAAACCGTACTGTTGAAAAAGCGCAATCCTTTGTTGATGAATTTGGAGCAACAGCCATTAGCTTGCCAGAAATTCCTGAATATCTTCATCAAGCGGATATGGTGATCAGTTCAACAGCGAGTCCATTGCCGATTATTGGTAAAGGGATGATGGAGCGAGCCTTTAAAAAGCGTCATCATCAACCCATGTTATTAATCGATATTGCGGTTCCTCGTGATATTGAGCCAGAAGTGGGCGATCTTGCGGATGCTTACCTCTATACCGTGGATGATCTGCACTCTATCGTTGAAAAAAACATAGAACAACGTAAACTGGCAGCCACTCAAGCTGAGGTTATTATTACCCAAGAGAGCGAAAGCTTTGTCAATTGGGCGCGTTCCCTTGAAGCTGTCGATAGTATTAAGCACTATCGTCAACAATCTAATGAGCTAAGACAGCTTCTTTTAGATAAAGGTTTACAAGCGCTTTCTGCTGGTGCTGCACCAGAAGAGGTGTTAACTTCCTTAGCAAATCAATTAACTAACAAACTTATTCATTCACCAACCCGCGCAATGCAACAGGCTGCACAGGAAGGTGATATGGAACAGCTGACTGTTATCCGTAAAAGTTTAGGTTTGACCACGCAGTAATATTAGACACTAATTATGAAACCATCGATTCAATTAAAATTAGAAACACTAGCAGAACGCTACGAAGAAGTTCAGTACTTACTGGGTGATCCAGAAATTATTGGTGATCAAAACCGTTTCCGTGAATTATCAAAAGAGTATTCACAGTTAGAGGAAGTGACTAACTGTTTCAATGCTTTTAAGCAAGCTCAAGAAGATCTGATTGCAGCAAAAGAGATGCTGAAAGAAGATGATGAAGAGATGCGTGAAATGGCAAAAGATGAGATCAAAGAAGCAGATGCCGTCATTGAAAAGTTAAATGATGAACTGCAAATCTTATTGCTGCCAAAAGATCCTAATGATGGTAATAACTGTTTTGTTGAAATTCGTGCCGGTGCGGGCGGCGATGAAGCAGGTATTTTTGCCGGTAACTTATTCCGTATGTACTCAAAGTTTGCTGAGAAAAAAGGCTGGCGCGTTGAGGTGATGAGTGCCAATGCTTCAGAGCAAGGTGGCTATAAAGAGATGATCGCGAAAATTAGCGGTGATGGCGTTTATGGGACCATGAAGTTTGAATCTGGTGGTCACCGTGTTCAGCGTGTTCCTGAAACCGAATCTCAAGGTCGAGTTCACACTTCGGCCTGTACTGTGGCGATTATGCCTGAGATCCCTGAAGCCGACCTTCCAGAGATCAAAGCTTCTGATCTTAAAATTGATACTTTCCGTGCATCAGGTGCTGGTGGTCAGCACGTTAACACCACCGATTCTGCGATTCGTATTACTCACTTACCAACCGGTACGGTGGTTGAATGTCAGGATGAGCGTTCTCAGCATAAGAACAAAGCAAAAGCGATGTCGGTACTTGCAGCTCGTATTATTCAAGCTGAAGAAGCGCGTCGTGCAGAGGCTGTGTCAGATACTCGTCGTAACCTATTAGGTTCTGGTGATCGTTCAGATCGTATTCGTACTTATAACTATCCGCAAGGTCGTGTTTCGGATCACCGTATCAACTTAACACTATACCGTTTAAATGAAGTGTTAGAAGGTGATGTCGATTGCTTGATTCAACCTGTACTTCAAGAGTATCAAGCGGATCAGTTAGCTGCACTTTCTGAGAACCATTAATCATTATGATTAATACCATTGAAATGGTACAAAAAACGTCAGAGTCAAAACTTGCAGAAGCAGGCTTTGACTCTGCGCGTATTGATGTCTCGGTACTGTTATGCCATGTATTAGATAAACCATCGAGTTATCTTTTTACTTGGCCAGAAAGAGAGTTAACAGAATCGCAATTGACTCAATTAGAACAACTGATAACCCGGCGTTTAAGTGGTGAGCCCATTGCTTATATTGTTGGCTGGCGAGAGTTTTGGTCATTGCCTTTAAAAGTTTCACCTGCGACGTTAATACCACGCCCAGATACTGAACGTTTGGTTGAGTTAGCTCTCGATAAATTAACACCACAATGTCAGATTTTAGATTTAGGAACCGGTACAGGTGCGATTGCATTGGCGATTGCTAGCGAACGGCCGGATTGCCAAATCACAGGTATTGACCTTCAACCTGAAGCACAAATATTAGCTGACGAGAACAGAGAAAGACTCGAAATTAATAACTGTCAGTTTTTAGCCGGAAGTTGGTATCAACCATTAAAAAATAATCAAAAATTTCACATTATCGTGAGTAATCCCCCTTATATCGATCAAGATGATCCTCATCTCGCGCAAGGTGATGTGCGTTTTGAACCGTTAAGTGCGCTAGTCGCAGAGAATAAAGGATTAGCCGATCTAGATTATATTGTTGATAAAGGACGAGATTATTTACAACCGAAAGGTTGGATTTTACTTGAACATGGCTATCAACAAGGCGATGATGTCAGAGCGATACTCGAACAGTATGGCTATCAATATGTGGTGACTGAGCTAGATTATGCTGGTCATGGAAGAGTCACTGTGGGTCAATGGCCGGCAGCGAAAATTTAATAAAAGAGAAGTCAAATGTACGCAGCTGTTAAACATATTCATCTATTAGCTATTGCATTAAGTGTTACACTTTTTGTTTTTCGATATATATTATTAATGGCTAACTCTAAAATGTTAGAGAAGAAGTGGTTGAAAATCACCCCTCATATTACTGATACGGTTTTACTTGTATCGGGTATAACCCTGATTTTTATTACCGGCTTTATTCCGTTTACAACTTCAGCCGTTTGGTTAACAGAAAAAATTACTTGTGTCGGTGTTTATATTGCCCTTGGCTTTGTCACCTTCCACTATACCAACAATAAAGTATTTAAAACATTTGCTTTCTTAGGGGCGCTTGGCTGGTTATTTATGGCGGCGAAGTTAGCGATGATGAAAGTACCGATGTTCTTAGGATAAATATGTTTGATTTTGATAATGATGAACTAGATAACATGAGTCTTGTCGACGCTGGCTTAGCCGTTAGCGCGGAAATTAAATCATCGCTATCTCAGTCAATCGTTAAGAGAGAATTAGCTCAACTTGTCGAAGAGGCTGAGCAGAAATTATTAACAATCTCTGATAAGAGTGAGCAATTAGAAGGTTTAATCGAACTTTTTTATCGAGAGTGGGGATTTACAGGCGACTATCAAGAGTATTTTAAATCTGAAAATATCTTTCTTGATAGTGTCATTGAACGTCGTCGTGGGATCCCAGTGACTTTAGGTGCTATTTTCCTTTATTTAACAGAGAAATTAGATCTACCGGTTCAAGCCGTTAACTTTCCTACTCAATTAATATTGCGTGTCAATATCCCAGGAAAGTCAGCCAGTTTTATTAATCCATTTGATGGCAACGTGATCACTTCTCATTTATTGGAAGCTTGGTTAAAAGGGCATGAAGGGGCATTTGCAAAAGTCACTTCCGCTCATCTTCATCCAAGCAGTAATAGTAGTATTATTAGTCGTTGGCTGGGGGTGATGAAGAATATCTTGTTGGGTGAGCACCAGTTTGATTTGGCTCTACGCTGTAGTGATTTGGCGTTAATATTGAATCCTGATGATCCTTATGAAATTCGTGATCGTGGTTTTATTTTTCAGCAATTAGACTGTAATCACATTGCAGCATCTGACTTTGAGTACTTTATTGAACAGTGCCCAGATGACCCATCTATTGAGATTTTACGACTACAATTAAAAGCACTTTCTGAGCAAGGTGTCGTATTGCATTAATAATCATTGATACCAATTAATAAAGATAAGAGAGTAAATAATGAATCAGAAAATTGTAAAAGTTGGTGATATTGACGTAGCCAATGACAAGCCGTTTGTACTATTTGGTGGCATGAACGTGCTTGAATCACGTGATCTAGCGATGGAGATCTGTGAGCATTACGTTACAGTGACTGAGAAGTTGGGTATTCCTTACGTATTTAAAGCTTCTTTTGATAAAGCAAATCGCTCATCTGTTCACTCTTATCGTGGTCCAGGCATGGAAGAAGGTCTTAAGATCTTTGAAGAGTTAAAAGCTCAATTTGGTGTGAAAATTATTACCGATGTACATGAAATTGAACAAGCACAGCCTGTTGCAGAAGTGGTTGATGTGATTCAGCTTCCTGCATTCCTTGCTCGTCAAACAGATCTTGTTAAAGAGATGGCAAAAACAGGTGCTGTCATTAACGTGAAGAAACCTCAATTTATGAGCCCTGCTCAAGTGGGAAATATCGTTGAGAAGTTTGCTGAGTGTGATAACGAAAATATCATTCTTTGTGAGCGTGGTGCATGTATGGGTTATGATAACCTAGTTGTCGATATGCTTGGCTTTGGTGTAATGAAAAAAGCTTCACAAGGCAGCCCAATCATCTTTGATGTGACTCACTCTCTACAAATGCGTGATCCGTCTGGTGCCGCTTCTGGTGGACGTCGTGAGCAGACTGTTGAATTGGCACTGTCTGGTATGGCAACGGGGATTGCAGGTTTGTTTATGGAAGCACATCCATCACCAGATACTGCGCGTTGTGATGGACCATCAGCATTTCCACTGGATAAGCTAGAGCCATTTTTAGCACAAGTTAAACAGCTTGATGACTTGATCAAGGGCTTTGCTCCGATTGATGTGAAATAATCACTTTTAATGATTTTATAAAATAATGAGACCGATATTGTGATGATCGCAGTATCGGTTTTTTATTGCCTTTTTTATGGTGATTGTTCATAAATATAGCGGAAATAAGTGATCCCTTTAGCAATTTTAACAGAACAGTTTCGAGGAAAGCCCAAACGAATTTACAATATATATTCAAAATAATTGATGTTGCTAATAGGCGGCAATTGAGTAAGGCCCCATGAGTATAGGCGTACTATATGATTGAGGTGAGCGAGTGAAGCCAACAACCTAACGACTTCAAGTATGAAGGGTATAGCGATATGAATTTACACATATAATTAAATTAGGATAACAAGGATGAACAAACCTTCAAAACTGACCTTATCAATTGGTATGGCACTGTTAAGCTCAACAGTCGCAAGTACTGCGGTATTTGCAGAAACTGAATGGCAAGCAGATAAAACCTATAATATTACTATTTTGCATACTAATGATAACCACGGACGCTTCTGGCATAACCGTAATGGCGAATATGGAATGGCAGCGCGTAAAACGTTGATTGACCAGATCCGTCAAGAAGTACAAGCGCAAGGTGGGAGTGTATTGCTTCTTTCAGGTGGTGATATCAATACCGGCGTTCCTGAGTCTGACCTTCAAGATGCTGAACCTGATTTTAAAGGCATGAACCGTATCGGCTATGATGCGATGGCGTTAGGCAATCATGAGTTTGATAATCCGCTTGAGACGTTATTTAAACAGCGTGATTGGGCAAATTTTGCCATGCTTTCTGCCAATATTTACGATAAGCAAACAGGGAAGCGTTTATTTTCACCTTATAAAATTTTTAATAAGCAAGGGCTTAAAATCGCGGTTATCGGTTTAACCACAGAGGATACGCAAAAGATTGGTAACCCTGAATACATTAGCGGTCTAGACTTTAGAGATCCAAAAGCAGAAGCTAAAAAAGTGATTGCGGAGTTAAAAGCCAATGAAAAGCCTGATCTGATCATTGCAGCAACTCACATGGGACACTATGAGAACGACAAGCGCGGCGTGAATGCCCCAGGTGATGTTGCATTAGCTCGATACTTAGATGAAGGCGAGCTTGATATGATCGTAGGTGGCCACTCTCAAGAGCCTGTCTGTATGGAAGCGCCTAACTTAACCAATAAAAACTTTGCGCCTGGTGATGTATGTAAACCCGATAATCAAAATGGCACTTGGATTGTTCAAGCCTATGAGTGGGGGAAATTTGTTGGTCGTGCCGATTATGAATTTAAGAATGGCGAGCTAAACCTAGTGAGTTACGATCTTATCCCTGTCAATCTAAAGAAAAAAGTGATGGTTGATGGTAAAAAGCAGCGTGTCTTTATCGAAGATGAGATAGCTAAAGATCCAGAAATGGTCAAATTCTTGAAACCTTACCAAGAGAAAGGGCAAGAAGAGCTGAATATTAAAGTCTCTGAAATAGATCAAAAATTAGAAGGTGACCGTGATGTCGTTCGCTTTAAGCAAACTAATTTAGGCCGTTTGATTGCGACCTCTCATATGGAGCGAGCAAAAGCAGATTTTGCCGTAATGAACTCCGGTGGGGTACGTGATTCTATTATAGCGGGTGATGTGACTTATAAAGATATTCTTAAAGTACAACCATTTGGCAATATTGTCACTTATGTTGATATGACCGGTGCTGAAGTTAAAGAGTATCTGCAAGTGGTGGCAACAAAACCAGTTGATTCTGGAGCGTATGCACAGTTTGCTGGCGTTTCCATGACAGTTGAAGGCGATAAGGTTAGTGATATCGAGATTGGCGGAAAATCGCTGATAGAAGAAGAGACTTACCGCTTTACCGTGCCAAGCTTCAATGCTGCGGGTGGTGATGGTTATCCTAAAGTTGCTGATCACAAAGGTTATGTAAACACTGGCTTTGTTGATGCTGAAGTATTAAAAGAGTACTTATCAACTCACTCTCCAATAAAAGTGGAAGAGTTTGAACCTAAAGGTGAAGTCACTTATAAATAATGGGTGATTAAGCTCAAGTTACTGACTGTATATACCTAATTAATTTGGGTATGGTTTTTTATCTAGTTGTGACTGTAGATAATACGACTAAAGCCTCCTACCTTATGCGATTAGCTAAATGTTAGGAGGTTTTTTTGTTTCATTTTATGGTTTTATAACTAAATCAGATATTTTAATCTTTCCTGTTGAGATCAATAACCCAGAGGTATAAAGTTACTCGCTTCTCGTTATTAATTATTGATCTGTAAGGTAAGATATGACTCCAGCAATAAACCTAGCCAAAAAGAAGGCGATTCCTCATACCGTTCACCAATATCATCACGATAGTAATAATGAGAATTACGGTCAAGAAGCCGTCGAACAGTTAGGACAAGATCCAAAACGTGTTTTTAAAACATTGCTGTTCTCATTAAATGGTGATGTTAAAAAATTGGCCGTTGCAGTGGTACCCGTTAATGGAATGCTTGATTTGAAAGCAGCCGCAAAGGCTGTTGGTGCAAAAAAAGCAGAGATGGCCGATCCTAAATTAGCAGAGAAAGTGACGGGTTATATTGTCGGAGGGATCAGCCCACTTGGACAGAAGAAACGTTTACCGACAATTTTAGATCAGAGTGCTGAACAATTTGAGACAATTTTTGTCAGTGCGGGTAAACGCGGTTTAGAGATTGAATTGGCAGGGAACGATTTACTTACCTTAACCGGTGGTAGTTATGGAAAAATTGGGAAGTAGTTCTCAGTTTAAAAATAAAGGATGATAAAAAATGACATTTACAGTTTGGCTATCACTATTAGCAATCGCAATGTTAGGTGCAATGTCGCCAGGGCCTAGTTTGGCCGTCGTTGTTAAACACACATTAGCGAGTGGTCGAAGTCATGGGATTGCAACGGCTTGGAGTCATGCGCTTGGTGTGGGTTTGTATGCATTATTAACGCTTTTAGGGTTAGCCGTTGTACTGCATCAGTTTCCTTTAGTGTTTAATACGGTCGCCTATGCGGGTGCTGCTTATCTTGCATGGTTAGGCTATCAAGCACTCTCTTCAAAGGGTGGAATTGCCGATAAGCTAGCAGCTGGCGAGCCAGCAAGTTATAAAGAGGCGATGCGTGATGGAGCAATGATCTCATTATTAAATCCAAAACTTGCACTTTTCTTTATCGCACTATTTAGTCAATATGTTGCCATTGGCAGTGAATTGAGCAGCAGAGTAATTATTGTTGCCACACCTCTGATTGTGGATGGGTTGTGGTATACCTTTGTTGCATTTGTTTTATCACACTCCTTAATTCTTGATAAATTAAAGCAAAAAGCGGTTTGGATTGATCGTATCTCTGGGGCTATCTTGATTCTATTAGCGATTCGTGTGGTGTTTGTGATTTAAGCTATTTTTTAGAATAAAACAATAAAACAATAAAACCGATAGCTAGGAATTAGTTATCGGTTTTTTATTGCCTATGTCTAAAATAATTGGAGTTGCTAGTCGGCGGTAAGCGACTGAGCGTAGGCTCTACTTTTATGAATAAACGACTCAACGACTTTAAGTCAAAATATGAATGGGATGTCGAATAATGAGTTAAACCTAAATTAAGAGGGTAATTAACTACGACGAGCTTGATGATGCTCTCGATTATCAAGTTTCTTTGCTGCACTTTTCTTTAGCATCACATAGAGCGCCCCAGATCCTCCATGATGAGGTTGTGTCGAGTGGTAACACATAACCTCTTTAATTTGAGAAAGCCAGCTAGAGACATAACTCTTCATCATCGCGGGTGGAACGGCATTTGCGCCTTTGCCATGAATAATGATCACTGTACGAATATCTAATCGTTGAGATTGACGGAAAAAAGCCAGTATTTCTGAGCGAGCATTTTCCAGTGTCCGTTTATGGAGGTCTAAACGAGCTTGAATTGGGTATTTTCCTAATCTTAATTTACGATAAACCCCTTCTTGAACGCCATCTTGACGATAGCCAATAATTTCATTAGGCGCGAGCATTTTTGCGTTATCAAGAGAAAGGTATTCATTATCAATTTCTGAAAGGCTTATTGCAGCCAAACGACGAGCAAGTTGAGAGTCTTTGCTCATATTTGATTGTTTTTTAGGGGCGATCTGATTTTGCTCCAGGGGATCAATATCAGACATCATTTTTTGGAAGAGTGCTAAATCGTCGTGGTTAGTCATGGTCGTTCAAGAGCAAAATAAACAATAAATTAAGTATACAAAAAAAGCCTCGTTGTTGCCAACGAGGCTTATAAATTGGTCGGTGAAGAGGGATTCGAACCCCCGACCCTCTGGTCCCAAACCAGATGCGCTACCAAGCTGCGCTATTCACCGATAATTTTGTTAATACCGTCACTGAATTATTATCAGATAACCATATTATATTGTTTGGTCGGTGAAGAGGGATTCGAACCCCCGACCCTCTGGTCCCAAACCAGATGCGCTACCAAGCTGCGCTATTCACCGAACTCTCGTTGCACTATCGCGCTTCGAGGAGGCATATAATACCGAGCAAAATTATAATAACAAGCTATTTTTACTATTTTTTACTAATTTCACTACCAAGTGATTAAAATCAGAGCGATGATGATAAAAAAGCAGCACAATAGCGATTACATCTTGATTATCAATCTATTATTTAAACATTTTTGGAATCAGGATCACGAAAATTTCTAAGTACAACGATCATTGGTTATTTATAGTATAAGTAAAGTTAATACTGATAATTATTGATTATTATTTTTATTAATAATCAATATTGAATATTATTTAATTGTTCTCGCTGGAGAGCAACTTTTTCCTTATTTTTTAATATTTAGCAAAGTGAGAAAATGATGTCCGAAATTATTCAATTAGATTGTGATAAAAATATCCATTGCCTTTCATGTCCAGTTTATTGTAATAAAAATGGCGTTCATCTTAATGACAACTTTTTTAACTCCATTAGAATGAGTTCAAATGCTATGCGCGCTTGTTGTCTTTTTGAGACCAATATAAACAGTGTTTTACCTTATGATGATATTGTTCAGCATGTTTGGAATACCAAGTATATTGGAGCGAGTAGTCTCCCTGTTCTTATTAATGAAGTAAGAAAGGTTTTTAAAGAGAAAGAAATGAAAATCTTAAATGTAAGAGGCGTAGGTTATATTTTAATAAATAAGAAATAATAAACTTTATTTACTTTTCTATGATTTTATTTTTCTTATTAATTTTATCTAATTATTTTTAATTTTATATAATTTGATTACTTTAATTCTTGTTGTTAGTATTTGTTTGTTGTTACTAAATAATAACAAATAAATATTAAAAGGAGTTTTAGTCATGAATGATGGAATTATTTCAACAAAGTTTATTGAACTGCAAAGCGATTGTAAGGGGCGAGTTCACTGCGTCGGTTGTAAAGGGCTCGACTATGACTTTATTAAAGAAAGTGGTATTGAGGTCACTGTTGCGGAGAAAGATATTATGCTAACGATTGTTGGTAGTAGTCGAACAATGAAATGTAGTCTTTATGCAATTCGAGCACTCTGTTTATTAACGAATTCAATTAATAGACCGGTTTCAAAAGAGGAGTTAACGACACACATCTGGAATCGAAGTATCGTTAGTAGCAGTAGTTTACCGGTACTTATTTCAGAGTTGCGGGCATTAATTAGAAGTTCAAAATTCAGTTTAATTACGATTAGAAAGTATGGTTATGTCATGAGTATTGAACAAGATTAATAGTACTTATTTAGTTGAGCTGCACCTGATTTTATTAATTTAACTATCTTTTTACTATGACTATAAATATTAGCATGAATATTAGCATGAATATTAATTAATTTATCATTAATTAATAATGATAAAGGATAGGTGGGTTTTTTTAATCTTATTTTTTATTAATTATAAGTTAAAGTTAGTTATGTGTACCATAAAATAAGTGGTGTTGCTAGTAGATGGCAAGTGAATAAAGCCCCAATCATATAGTGCACCTATACTCATGGGGCCTCACTTGCTTGCCGCCTACTAATAACTCCAATTACTTTGCTATATATTATTAACGCTTGATTACGGATAAAAGCGTTAATAGTTCCAACAGGTTTACCGTCGTGAATTTATTTCCTGTTAATAAAGCAACGCATAAAGTTGACGGCGGAATTGACCGGTAATTGGGTTTTCTTGGCCTAATGCAGCCAGCATATCTATCATGGTTTTCTTCACTTCACCATCGAGAGCATTAAGGTCTTTACGAAGAATCGTAATCAGTAATTCTAAAGCCTCTTGCTGACGATTTACCTGACTATATTGAATAGCCAGTTGATAGTTTAAATCTTGATTCATTGGATCTTGTTCTAATTGTTGCTCAATTGCACGAATCTCTGGTGTATCTGCAGCTTGAGTATGCAATTCTAATTTAGCCACTAAACTCGCATATTGTGTATCTTGATCTTTCATCGTCACGGTAGCTAAAGTAACTTCAGCTTGATCATATTGTGCCGTCTCAATTAAGCACTCGGTTAATGCTAATGCAACTTGACCATTTTCTGGCTGCTGCTGGTATAACTGTTGTAATATCGGGAGAGCTTGTTGGAATTCACCTTGTTGTACTAATTGGAAGACTTGTTTTTGTAGTATCTCTTCAGCACTTGGTAAGTGTTTAGCTAGGAGCGATCGAATAGCCTGTTCCGTCTGAGCACCAGCAACCCCATCAGCAGCTTGGCCATTGATAAATACGGCTAACGTAGGAATACTTTGAATACCAAATTGGATGGCGAGTTCTTTATTTTGTTCACAATCTAAAAGAGCTAAAGTAAATGCACCGTTATATTCCATTGCTATTTTTTCAACAATGGTACGGATTTCCATGCTTTCTGGACTCATGGCTGCCCAACAAACTAAAACAACTGGTTTTTCCATTGATTGTTGTAGTACTGGTTGAAAGTTTTGAGCATTTAATTCGACAATAAACCCTTGTTGCGTCATCGCTTGTTCCATCTTTAATATCCGACTATTTATGAGCTGATATTAACTATATTGGGTTTAGAACTCATTTTTCAAGTCGTTAAACAATTAGAAAAAAACTGACAACGATAAAAAAACAGATAAAATTGATTTTTCCTAGTGACATATTAATAACTCATCAACCTTATAAATATAGATGCTGACTTCAAGTTACTCCGTTTTATGTTGTAACTAAAAATCATGATGCATAAGAGTAAATCTCACCGAGAGCACTAAAACTCAAGGTGAGGCAATTTAATGGGGTTATGATGTCAGAAAAATATTTCAGCAATATGACAATGGCTAATTTTTGATCATTTTATCATGAGCTAAATTCTTTTATTTAAAAAAAACTAGTATGTTAGTTAATGTAGGGCATCATCTGTTTCGACATATAGTCAGCGATCCAAGGTTGAGCTTCTGGTTTCGGGTGGAGATTATCACTCATCATTAATTCAGGTTTTATAATCACTTTTTCTAAAAAGAAGGGTAATAAGGGAATATTATTATTATTACTTATATTTATGAAAATTTTATTGAACATTTCGCTATAACGACGGCCATAATTAGGTGGAACGCGAATCTGCATGAGCATGACAGAAGTCTGCTGCTGTTGCGCTAGGGAAACTATCTGTTGTAGATTTTCGGCAATCGTTTTTGTTGGGAAGCCTCGTAAACCATCATTGGCACCCAGTTCAATTAATAGGTAATTAGGCTGGTGTTGTGTTAATAGCTCAGGTAATCTCGCTAATCCATTGCCTGTAGTATCACCTGAAATACTGGCATTAATTATTTTTATATCTTGATTGGATTGCCATTTTTCTTGTAACAGATATGGCCAGCTCTGTTCTATACTCATTTGATAACCGGCACTTAAGCTATCACCTAAAATTAGTAATGTTTTTTCGCCAATATCTCTATCTGTATTGGCATGACTGATAGGTGAAAGGATAAATAAAAGCAAAAAAAGGAATTTATACATGTCAACGCTCCCTATTATTAAAGCCACTAATGTAACCAAAACAGTGACCAGTGGGAATGAAAAATTAACAATTCTTAACAATCTATCCTTAGAAGTGATGACCGGAGAGACTGTTGCGCTAGTGGGTGTATCGGGAGCGGGGAAGTCAACCTTAATGTCTTTGCTCGCGGGATTGGATATACCGACATCCGGTGATATTGATTTAGTTGAACAACGTATTTCAAATCTTGATGATGAACAACGAGCAGCCATTCGTGCACAATCATTAGGGTTTGTATTTCAAAGTTTCCTATTAATTCCTTCTTTGACAGCCCTTGAAAACGTATTATTGCCTTCAACTTTACGAGGCGAAAAAGAAGATAAGAGACGTGCTCAAGAGTTATTAGCGGAAGTTGGATTAACTGGACGAGAACATCATTTACCAAGCCAACTTTCTGGCGGTGAACAACAACGTGTTGCGCTAGCTCGTGCCTTTATGATGCGACCAAATATTCTGTTTGCCGATGAGCCAACTGGGAATCTTGATCAACAGACAGCAGAGAAAATCATCTCGCTACTTTTTGCTTTAAATCGAGATCATGGCACGACATTGGTTCTTGTTACCCATGACAATCAGCTAGCTGCACGCTGCCACCGTATTTTCACCTTAAGTCAGGGGAACGTCACTGTTGCAGAGGGCAATGCAATATGAACAACCAAAACGTATTTTTATGGCGTTGGTCTTGGCGAGAACTTTATCAAGCCCAACTTTGGCCGATTGTGGTTGCATTAGCGTTAGTCATTGCGACGGTATTTGCAATTTCTGCATTGGCTGGGCGATTAAGTGTGGTACTGGAGCAGCAAAGCAGAACCTTGATGGCTGCTGATCAAGTATTGAAAACTTCAAATCCTATTTCACCTGAATTGATGATGAAAGGGGAGCAACTCGATCTGACTGAATCGTTTAAAACAAAGTTTAGCACGATGGCGTTTAGTGATGCACAGATGCAGTTGGTTAGTGTGACGGCAGTGGATGATAAATATCCATTACGTGGTGTACTCGAACTTAAATCACCTCAAGGGATTGTTAATAAAGTTTCTCAAGGTGAAGTGTGGCTATCGGCACAGTTATTTTCTCTTTTAGATGTTAAAGCCAATGATACCCTTTATATTGGGGATGCTGCATTAACGGTGAAAGGGCAGATTATTCAACAGCCTGAGCTTTCATTTAATCCATTTTCTCAACTTCCTTCCGTTTTTATTCATCAGCAAGATGTTGCCACCAGTAATGTTATTCAACCGGGCAGTCGGATCAGTTATTACTGGTTATTAGCCGGCTCTGATGACAATTTAAGTGAGATCAAGCAAGCTTATACACCAGTTGCAGGGGAGAGTTGGCGTGATAGTCAAACTCAATCACGTGGTAATGAGTTAATGCAGCGTGCGCAAAAGTATCTTTCATTAAGTATTACCTTAGTGATATTAATGGCGGGAGCAACACTGGCAATGACTTGTCATCATTATGTTGAGAGTCGAGTTGAAACCGTTGCCGTGCTAAAAAGTATGGGGGCATCCCGAAAGTGGGTGATTCGTTGGTTATTGCGCCAACTGTTGTTATTAATGAGTTGTGCGGTGGTACTTGGATTACTGCTCGGATTAGGATTAGAGGTGTTGATTCGCCAGCCTCTCTCGACAATGTTACCGGACACGCTACCACCGATAAATCTACTTTCGTGGATCATTGCCCCTATTGTGGCAATGATTGTGGCTTTACCCGCCCTGGGTTTACCGCTTTATCGGTTGTTAGCAACACCAGCATTAACTGTCATGCAGCGGGATATCAAAGTTAAAACCTCGATAATAACTAAAGTGATCTTTTTTGCTCTACCAACATTAAGTTTAATTTGGTGGTTTGGTAGCGATATTATTATGTGGCTAATTGCGATTATTTTGTTGCTTGTGTTGGCTTTTTTAGCAGCTGTTGGTGCTGGGTTAATTCGCTTGATTCAGCGCTTTCTTCCTACAACACCTGCGGTTAAATTAGCGATTAGTCGAATTAGTCGTTCAACATTAGCAACAGGAACTCAATTGAGTGCTTTATCTATCTCATTGATGTTGCTGGCGACATTATGGTTATTGCGCGGTGACTTAATTGCGGATTGGCAAAAAAGCCTGCCTGAAGATGCGCCTAACGTTTTTGCCATTAATATATCTCCAGCAGAAAGAGCGGATTATCTTACGGAGTTAGATAAAGCCGAAGTCCCTCGTTCTCAAAGCTTTCCCATGATTCGAGGTCGTATGATTGGAGTTAATGGGGAGGATATCAGTACGCGAGTTCAAGATCGTGAAGATGAAGGCGGGCAAGTCTTACGCAGAGAGTTGAACTTTACTTGGTTAGAGGCTATCCCAACCTATAATGAGCTTATTGAGGGAGAGTGGGGAGACAAGAGTGGCGTCTCTATTGAGTCCAGCATCGCTAAAAATCTTGGAATTAAAGTCGGCGATCAAATTGATTTTATTATTAGTGGTGAGTCGATTTCTGCTCCAGTCAATAGCATTCGTAAAGTTGAATGGCGTGATATGAAACCCAATTTTTATGTGATTTTCACACCCGATCTGTTGAAGCAATTTTCAATGGGAGAAATGCTAAGCTTCCGTATTGATGAACAAAACCCGCAATTATTAACGACTTTAGCACGAGACTTTCCGACGGTAACTCAGTTGGATATCCGTCAATTAATGGTGCGCATTCAGTTGATGATTGAACAGATATCTGCTGCACTTTCTGTGTTAGGTGCTGTTGGGGTTGTCAGTGGCTTATTATTGATGCTGGCAATTCTCCGTTTAAGCTTGGTACAACGACAGCAAGAGGTGAAGTTATATCGCTTATTGGGCAGTAGTCGCAAAAAGATCAGTGCAACGCTGAATTGGGAGTTTGGTGTCATAGCTGTGATGGCTGGTTTAATTGCGGTATTTGGTGCTGAAGCAACATTAGCTGTTGTCCTAAAATGGGGTTTTGAAATGACGCCCGTAATGCATCCTATATTGTGGCTTTTACTCCCATCACTTGCGGTTGGCCTGGTGTTATTTTCGGTTAGAGGTGCGATTAAGCGGTTGATTAACTTGAATTAACTGAATTAAGTTGTATCCAAAATAATGGGTGCTGCTAATAGGTGTTAAATGAGTGGTACCTCATGAGTATAGGTGAACGATATGATTGGGGGAATGAGTACAATCAACAACCTAGCAACTTAATGGCATAAGAGGCTTGAAGTTCCTTGTGAACTTTCAAGCCTTAACACCGAGCTATGATAATGTCTCTTTAAGAGCTGATCTTATTTCTGAATGACTAAATCGGAATCCGGCTTCTTGTAAGCGAACAGGGTGAATTTTTTGGCTCTCTAATAATAGGCAAGAGGCCTCACCTAACATCAATTCTAACATCCATTCTGGTGCTCTAAATAAGCATGGACGATGAAGTACAGACGCTAATGTTTTACTAAACTCTCGATTAGTGACAGGATTTGGTGCGGTAAAATTAAATGCGCCTTTGGCTTCTGTGTGTTGTAAAAGGAAGAGAATGCCTTTAATCATGTCATCGATATGGATCCAAGGGAAATATTGGTTCCCTGAGCCTAAAATAGCCCCCGCTGCAAATTGAAAAGAAGGTAGCATTTTTGCTAATGCCCCGCCTCTTTTACTCAAGACAATACCTGTTCTTAGCAAGCAAACACGCGTTTTTTCATTTTCAGCTTGTTTTGCAATACTTTCCCATTGGTGACAGACATTATAAGCAAAGCTTGATTGCACGGGTTCCGATGTTTCATCAATAATATTATTGCCATGGTCACCATAAATACCCACCGCAGATCCACTGATAAAAGTATGTGGTGGTTCAGAACTTTTTTTAAACAGTGCGACAAGCTGCTCAGTGATATTCCAACGACTACTACAAATGATATGTTTCTGATGACGACTCCAACGTTTATTGACTATTGGTTCTCCTGCTAAATTTATCACAGCATCAAAATCATTAAGATCATTGAGACAATCAAGATTGGAGATAATTCGAATATGATGACCAACTATTGGGTAGGCGTTATGAGGGTTTCTACTCATTACCGTTAATAGTTCTTGGTTTAAGTGGTGAACTAACTCTCGGCCAATAAAACCTGTACCACCCGTTAATAATATTCTCATAAATCCTCATCGCCCCTGACTGATAATAATAAAGATATTCTTGTTTCTGATAATCAGCAAGTTTTCTCCCCAATGAAATCATATTTAATCTTAAAGTTGGTTCTTTAGCTCAATTTAAAACAGTAAAGTCGTTAAGATAAGGACTATCCTTAATCATAGGGTATGCTACCTATTTTTTAAATCACGAGATAAGGAGAGTCAATGCAAGGAATCAAGACATTACTCTTTGCCTTATTGAGTAGTTTTCGTGATCTTATACCTATCATTATGGTGATCGGTTTCTTTCAATTAGTTGTTTTACAACAGCCACTCCCTAATATCACCTCTATCCTTATTGGATTATTGCTCGTTGTCTTTGGACTTACCTTTTTTATTTTTGGACTCGACATGGGACTATTTCCTATTGGTGAGTCGATGGCTCATGCACTGGCTCAAAAAGGAAGTATTTTCTGGTTAATTGTGTTTGCCTTCTGCTTAGGGTTTGGTACCACCATTGCAGAGCCTGCATTAACGGCGGTAGCTAATGAAGCTGCGAATGTTGCCGCTGAAGGTGGCGTTATTGTTAATCAGCTTAAAATAAAACAAGAGTACGCCGATGGTTTGCGTCTTACTGTGGCATTTTCTGTTGGTTTAGCGATTGTTATCGGCGTAATTCGAATTTTAAAAGGGTGGCCGATTCAATATTTGATTATTGGTGGTTACTGTTTAGTGATGATATTAACGTGGTTTGCACCAGAAACTATTATTGGAATCGCTTACGACTCTGGTGGTGTCACAACATCAACGATTACTGTTCCTCTAGTCACAGCTTTAGGTGTCGGTTTAGCAACGGTAATTAAAGGACGAAATCCAATGCTGGATGGCTTTGGTTTGATCGCTTTTGCTTCGCTTACACCGATGATCTTTGTGATGATCTATGGGATGGTGATGACATGATGGAGAGTACTTTCTTTACTCAATTAATATCGACATTTTTCTCAACGATTAGAGATGTCTTACCTATTGCAGCTATTTTATTGACCTTTCAATTGGTGATATTAAGGCGTCCTATTGCCAATGTTGGGCAAGTTATCCTTGGCTTTATTTACGTTATTATTGGGCTATCCCTTTTTTTGATGGGTTTAGAGTTGGCACTGTTTCCTTTAGGTGACATGATGGCCATGCAATTAACCGCGCCCTCATTTATTTATCCTGACGGTGTTATACCTGAGGATATTCATTGGCAAGACTATTATTGGGTCTATTTTTTTGCCGCAGCGATTGGTTTTAGTACCACGATTGCCGAACCCTCTCTTATCGCTGTTGCCATTAAAGCCAATCAAGTTTCAGGTGGCGCGATTGGAGTTAACGGATTAAGAGTTTCAGTTGCATTGGGTGTGGCGTTTGGCATTGCGCTAGGAAGTTATCGTATTGTTTCTGGCGATCCTATTCACTACTATATTCTTATTGGTTATTGTGTTGTGGTGCTACAAACCTTTGTCTCTCCCAAGTTTATTATCCCATTGGCTTATGACTCTGGCGGTGTTACAACCTCGACCGTGACTGTTCCTCTAGTGACCGCTTTAGGTTTAGGTTTAGCCTCAACGATACCGGGGCGAAATCCGGTTATTGATGGCTTTGGCTTAATCGCATTTGCCAGTCTATTCCCTATTATTTCTGTGATGGGTTATGCCCAAATTATTCAATGTTTAACCCGTGAATTTGAAAGTCATTCACTTGAAACAGAAATGGCTGATTCTAATGAATCGGTGGAAGATGAAAATGGAAAAAAATTGAACCATTAATTGTGAATCAAAAAGAGCCGATGAATTCGAAAATAGGCCATAAATCGGACGCTTCTTTTGATCCATTATCTGAAAAAAGAAGAGGTGAATAATGCGTTTTAAATTGATTATTGCATTTGTTGAAGATCATAAAACTGATACTGTTCTTTTAGCAGCAAGAACCGCGGGAGCCACTGGGGCGACGGTGATTAATCATGCTCGCGGAGAAGGGTTAATACAGAAGAAAACCTTTTTTGGTTTAACATTAGATGTACAACGGGATGTTATTTTATTGGTTGTTGAAGAGCACCTTTCGCGAGCTATTTTAGAGACAATTAATGAAAAAGGGGAGTTTGATACCTCTTCGGGACAGGGAATTGCAATACAAATTGATATTGAAGATGCAGTCGGTGTTGCTCACCAAATAGAGTCATTGACTAAAGTTGTTGAGGATCAAATATGATGAGTAACAGAGAAATTGTTCGAGTTGAAGATGTGATGCAGAGTGATGTTGTTATAATTAATGGGCTAATTACCATTGAAGAAGCGATTAAGCTGGCAAAGTCTCATCAGGTAAAAGCCCTGATTGTTGATAAACGGCACCCTGATGATGAATATGGCCTCTTATTGATGAATGATATTGCTAAAAAAGTGTTAGCCGTTGATCGCTCACCAGCGCGAACCAATGTGTATGAGATTATGTCTAAACCTGCACTCTCCGTCTCACCTGTGATGGATATTCGTTATTGTGCGAGACTTTTTGAGCGTTTTGGTATTAGTCGTGCACCAGTAATCAAAAATGGTGAAGTATTAGGAATGGTAAGTTATAACTCGATAGTCATCAATGGTATGACGGAGTAGCTTCAATTCAATCAATAATTAGGCATCTTAAATTATTAATAGGCGTGAATACTCCTAATAATTTTACCACTTCAAGTAAGATGGATGTAAATTGCAATAAAAGAGCTCATAAATGGCGTAGGGTTTTATTGAATGAATGCTTATACTTTATAAATTCTTATTATTTTCTATTTGGAGTTAACTGTGGATCTTTTTTTCGCCTCTGATCTTCATGGTTCATTGAGTGTCACTGAACAAATTATTGACCGTTATCGAAAAAGTGGAGCAACACGGCTTATCTTATTGGGTGATCTGCTAAATCATGGGCCTCGAAACTCGATCCCAGAAGGATATGAGCCCGCTAAAGTTGCTGAATTATTGAATCTATATAAAAATGAGATTATTGCTATTCGTGGTAATTGCGACAGTGAAGTCGATCAGATGCTATTAGATTTTCCGATTTTAAATGATGCCCACTCGTTATTACTTGCTAATGGAACTCGACTTTTTTTGACTCATGGGCACATTAATAATCCAGATAAACAGCCGCCATTAATGAATGGAGATGGTTTAGTTTATGGGCACACGCACATACCTGTTGCAGAGTGGCGTGAGGGTAAAGTCATTTTCAATCCCGGTTCACCAACATTCCCGAAAGGTGGTTATCCTGCGAGTTATGGTATTTTAAAAGATAATGAATTGCATGTGGTGGCATTAAGCGGCGAAGTGGTAAAATCAGTATCGTTATATTGACGTTTTTCGCTAAAGAAGTAAGAATTAAAGCAAGCTGTCGCTAAAGAAAGCATAGTGAAAGAAAGTAGCGTTAAATAAAGAAAAAGGTCAGGATCTTCACTGCATTTTAAAAGTAAAATGCTCGTTTGATCACTGACCTTTTTTTATTCACCCTCTACGGTTTAAGTCGTCAAGAGTGAAGTACGATGATTAGTCGTTTTGACTCGCTTGGATAGCTGTTAGTGCGATAGTGTAAACAATATCATCAACTAATGCACCACGAGATAAGTCATTTACTGGTTTACGCATGCCTTGAAGCATTGGACCAATAGAGACAAGATCAGCTGAACGCTGTACCGCTTTGTATGTTGTATTACCTGTGTTTAGGTCAGGGAATATAAATACGGTCGCTTTACCTGCAACTGGTGAGTTAGGCGCTTTAGATGCTGCCACGTTCTCCATGATTGCTGCATCGTACTGAAGAGGACCATCGATGATAAGATCAGGACGTTTCTCTTGAGCTAGTTTCGTCGCTTCACGTACTTTTTCAACATCAGCACCTTTACCAGATGTACCCGTTGAGTAAGAGATCATTGCTACGCGTGGCTCGATACCAAATGCCGTTGCAGAATCTGCTGACTGAATCGCGATTTCAGCAAGTTGCTCTGCCGTTGGATCTGGGTTGATCGCACAGTCACCATAAACCAATACTTGGTCAGGGAGTAGCATGAAGAAAACAGAAGATACGATAGATGCATCTGGTGCTGTCTTGATGATCTGGAACGGAGGAACAATGGTGTTTGCTGTGGTGTGTACTGCACCAGAAACAAGACCATCAACTTCACTATTCTCAAGCATCATCGTGCCAAGGAATACTGAATCTTGTAGCTTCTCTCGAGCAACAACTTCAGTCATCCCTTTTGCGCCACGTAGCTCAACTAGACGATTAACGTAGTTTTCTCGTACTGCTGCCGAATCAACGATATGAACGCCAGTACCAAGCTCAACACCTTGTTGTGCCGCAACACGCTTGATTTCATCTGGATTACCCACTAATACACATTCTGCAATACCGCGCTCAGCACAGATTGCTGCTGCTTTAATGGTACGTGGTTCATCACCTTCAGGAAGGACAATACGTTTGCCTGCGCGACGTGCAAATTCAGTTAACTGGTAACGGAATGCTGGTGGGCTTAGACGAAGTGACTTTTGTGTCCCTTCTGTCATTGATTCAATCCAGTTTGCATCGATGTGGCTTGCAACGTGTTCGTTGATGTATTCGATACGTTCTTTATCATCAGCAGGGACTTCTAAGTTGAAGCTCTGAAGATTTAAAGATGTTTGCCAAGTGTTACCTTGAGCTTTGAAGATGGGTAAACCTGATTCAAATGCTGGCTCACAAAGGTTCATGATCTCTTTAGGGATATCATAACCACCTGTAAGAAGTACAGCACCAATTTCAACACCGTTCATCGCAGCAAGTGCAGCAGCAACGATAACGTCTGGACGGTCAGCTGAAGTTACAAGTAATGAACCTGGCTTGAAATGTTCAATCATGTTTGGAAGAGAACGTGCACAGAATGTGATGCTCTTAATACGACGAGTATTAATATCACCTTCGTTAATGACTTCTGCATTTAAATGCTTCGCCATATCGATTGCGCGAGTGGCAATTAAATCGATACTCCAAGGCACACAACCAAGAACTCGGATCGGTGATGAGTTGAAGATCTCCATCACTTTTAGCTCATTCTGTTGTGCGCTGTCTGCATCATCAAAAATTTCAGATAGATCAGGACGAGTACGACCAGCATCATCAACAGGTGCATTTAACTTGTTGATAATAACGCCTGAAATATTCTTGTTTTTAGTACCACCAAAATTTGAACAAGCAACTTCAATACGCTCTTTAAGCTGAGTTGGGTTGTCTGTACCTGGGGTCGCAACTAATACGATCTCAGCGCCAAGAGTTGCAGCAACTTCAGCATTCACTTGGTTAGCAAATGGGTGCTTGCGAGTTGGAACTAAGCCTTCAATAAGCGTGACATCAGAATCGCTGTTGATCTGATTGTAACGTGCAACAATTGTTTCTAAAAGCTCATCCATGTTGTCGTTACCGATTAAGCTCTCAGCAACAGACATCTGTAATGGTTGACCTAGTTTAGTATCGTTATTCATATTAACGATAGTTGACGTTAGATCGGGTAGGTCGCCACCGCTACGAGGTTGAGCGATAGGTTTGTAGAATGAAACCTTAACACCTTTACGTTCCATGGTGCGGATGACACCCATGCTAACACTTGTTAGGCCGACGCCTGCGCTAGTAGGGATAAGCATAATAGTACGGGACATTAAGCAGTACCTTTAACAATAGAAATAAAAAGCCTAACTGCGTATTCCTTGCTCTTAATCGAATAACGAGAGATCTAGAATAGGAGTTAAGCCCCAGAGGTTAATAGAAAAACGGGTTAGCGATAAAGGCTAACCCGTTGAATCATTATACGTTTGCTAAACGAGCCGTATCTTCTGCAATCACTAACTCTTCGTTAGTTGAGATAACCATTGCTGGAATGCGGCTGCTTTCTGTTGTGATAGTACCTTCACCACCGAAGCGTGCTTTAAGGTTAGCAGCACCATCAACTTCGATACCGAAGATACCTAGACGGTTAAGTACCATCTCACGGATAGGACCAGAGTTTTCACCGATACCACCAGTGAAGACGATAGCGTCTAGACGACCATCCATAGAAGCCGTGTAACCTGCTACATATTTAGCTAGGCGGTGACAGAATACGTCCATTGCACGAGTTGCTTCTTCTTTCTCGCCGTAATTATCTTCTACGAAACGACAGTCAGAAGTCACTTCAGTTAGACCTTGTAGACCAGACTCTTTAGTTAGCATGGTGTTGATTTGATCAACAGAGTAACCCAGTGCGTCATGTAGGTGGAATACGATAGCAGGATCGATATCACCACAACGTGTACCCATCACTAGACCTTCAAGTGGCGTTAGACCCATTGAAGTATCTACAGATTGACCATTTTTAATTGCACAAACAGAAGCACCGTTACCTAAGTGACAGTTAATGATGTTAACTTCTTCTGCTGGCTTGTTAAGAAGGCCTGCAACTTCACGAGTGATGAATAAGTGTGAAGTACCGTGCATGCCGTAACGACGGATACCGTGTTCTTTATAAAGATTGTACGGTAGTGCGTATAAGAAAGATTCTTCCGGCATTGTTTGGTGGAATGCGGTATCAAATACAGCAACATTCTGAAGTTCAGGGAAGCTGTGTTTCGCAGCTTCGATGCCGATGATGTGTGCAGGGTTATGAAGAGGGGCAAATGTTGATGCGTCTTGAATACCCTTAAGAACTTCATCAGTAATAAGTGCAGACTGAGTGAACTGCTCACCACCATGTACGATACGGTGACCGATAGCGCCTAAGTTCTCTTTTAGTTCTGGCTTAGAAGCAAGAATAGTTTGTACCATGAATGCTAGCGCTTCTTCGTGCGCAGCACCATCGCCTAGTTGTGCTTCGTGCTTGCCATCAAGTTTCCACTTAATACGAGCTTCAGGAAGGTGAAGACACTCAGCTAAACCAGTTAGGTGCTCATCACCAGTAACAGGATCAACAACAGCAAACTTAAGTGAAGAACTTCCGCAGTTAAGTACCAGAATCAACTTAGACATTAGTAACTACCTTTAATTTTTATCAGGAAAGTAGAATTCAGCATTACTCTTGCAATGCAAAGAATTAGGATCATTTTTGGTTAATCGTTTTATTTTAGCCAAAATTGATAATTTAGCGAATAGAGAGTCATCGTTTATTTCAAGATCTAATTATCATTTGTTAGAACTTCTTGGAATAACAACGACCTGCTAGAAACGCTTAAAATATGATAATATTGATGAATTCATGAGTGTCATATTTTAGGCGCGCTAAGAATACATTATCATATGAGATTATAACAAAAAATTTTTACGAAAACTTAATTTGTATCAACTTAGTTGTCATTTTTTTTTAATTCTTATACATTTTGTTTGGGTTTTATCCGTGTGATGTACTATTTATGGTGAAATATTGTGATAAATATTAGCCTTTGCTTTATATTCTGAATAATTCTCCTTATACTCAAAAGGTCGGGTAAATAAAGGATCATAGTGAGTTATTAGCTTTTATGATAAGTTATCTTTCAAACTAGCGGTTATGTACAAAGAGGTAAGCGTTATGGTAAATAAGCGTTTTTTAGGGCGTTTTAGTGATGGGCAAGCGTACATGGAAATGTGGCCTAACCGTAAAGAATTAGCGCCGATCTTTGCTGAAAATCGAGTAATTAAAGCGACAAAATTTGCTAATAAAGTGATGCCGGCTGTCGCTGTGATTAGTATATTGACCCAAATGGTTTTTGCTAATCAACAAGCTCTACCGCAAACATTGGTAATAGCTCTATTTGCGATCAGTATGCCATTGCAAGGACTTTGGTGGTTAGGTACCCGTAGCCGTACTACATTACCGCCTCAGTTAGCGACTTGGTATCGAGATATTCATCAAAAAGTGGTGAAAGAAGGTTTTGCTCTAGAGCCGATGAAACCAAAGCCGAGTTATTTTGAATTAGCTAAATTGCTAAATAGTGCATTTAAACAATTAGATAAAGGGGCGTTAGAGCGCTGGTTTTAATTGTTGTGGACTAATCACCGATCATCACTGAAATAGACTTCAAGTTCTTCAAGAAGATATAGATAGTGATATAAATACCGTATTAGATGGCTTGTGCTTGTTATTGAAGCACAACTCTTATTAATACGGTATTTTTCTATTTCTATTTCTATTTCTATTTCTTTTTATTCCAATGGCCGACCTTTTAGCGCTCTTCTTACCCAGATTTTTGCTGGATAAATAGATTCTAATACCGATATAGGTAACGGTAGCGGATCCCCGCAGATCTCTGACGCTAATAACTCACCAGAGAGTGGAGCAGAACAGACACCACGTGAGCCTAAAGCCGCAATCATAAATAGATTATGATGAATAGGCGTTGGGGCTATCCCTTCATTTTCCGCCACTCTTTTTCTCTTATTCCAATCTATATTCTGCTTTAAATCTTTAAATTGCTCAAATAACTGTGTTTCATCGGCGACATTGCCAATAAAAGGTAGATGATCTCGAGATGCACAACGAACCCCAACTCTGGCTTTTTGTTCGCTTATATCGACGGTTTTAGGCCAGTTAACCTCCGTAATACAATCAACCAATTTTTGTTTGTTCTCTTGTTGTTCTGTTTCTGAATAATCTAAATTTTGGCTATGACGATCATAACTAGCCCCAATACAATGATGCTGATTATTTGGGTTTACAGGGGTTAAATAACCTTCGTAGCAAATAACCCCTTTAATATGATTAAGTTCTGAATTGGTGGGAATATGACTAACTTGCCCACGAACAGCCGTAACTGGTAGCGATTTACATTGATCGAACTGCTGATGTACTTGATGTCCCGCAGCAATGACGACTGTTTGATGCTCTGTTGTTATGACGGTTTGATATGATGTGGTAAGCACTTGCTGCTCTATCGTCAATTGCCATTTGTCGTTATCTTTGGTCAAATTGGTGACTTTATGATTGAATTTGGCTTTAAAATCGCTAAATGTTAGACATTGATTTAATAGCGCTTGAGATAACTGCTGTGGTGATAACCAACCGCCTTGAGGGAAATGAATCCCTGGTAGGTTAGTTTTTACGCCAGTTAATTGTTCTGTTTGGTCTCTATTTGTCGCATAGATTAATGATTCAGGGAGATCTTGTTGTAACATGTGATTCAGTTTGCTCCCAGCTTTGTCACTCCAAGCTAATTGAGTGACACCACACCAATCATGATCAAAACGTTCAACTTCCGCTATTTGATCAAAAAATTGACGAGCAAAAAGAAA
The DNA here is from genome assembly GCF_021513135.1 of Vibrio sp. SS-MA-C1-2. Classification (NCBI taxonomy): domain Bacteria; kingdom Pseudomonadati; phylum Pseudomonadota; class Gammaproteobacteria; order Vibrionales; family Vibrionaceae; genus Vibrio; species Vibrio sp. SS-MA-C1-2. The sequence goes on along the minus strand of NZ_CP090981.1, from coordinate 2,936,204 downwards.
TGCTGGCGCAAAGAAGTCAGTGACTGGGTATTGTGTGTGGCTATTAAGGAGAGGGTAAAGCGCCCCTTGACGATTACCTGAGGCTCCTTCAGCAACCTCTGAGCTATCACAATATAACGTCACTTTTTTTCCGCGACGAAGCAGGGAAAGCGTTGTAGATAGTCCCGCTACACCGGCTCCAATTATTGCAATATCATCGGTTGATTCAGCAGGGGTGATGCGGTACCAAGGCTTATCTTTTTTTGCCTTTTTTCTCTTCAACATGTTCTGAGATAACACCAGCAATCATTTCACGTTTATGACCAAAGCCCTTCACCTTTGTCATCGCAAAGCCCGCCTCTATCAATCCACGACGTACAAAACCCGCAGCAGTAAAGGTTGCACAATGGCAATCAGGTTTTGCTAATCCAGCCATATTATTAAAAAGTTGTTGATTCCACATTTCAGGATTTTTACTTGGGGCAAAACCATCGAGGAACCAGCAATCCACAACGCCATTTTCACCGCTCCAGACTTGCGGCATCGTCTCTTTAATATCACCAAACCAGAGATCTAATGTGACGGCACCATTATCAAGAATGATTCGATGGCAGCCTGCAACCGCAACGGGGTAGTAAAGATGAAGCTGTTCCACTAACTCAGCCATCTCTGGCCACTGTTTATGCGCTACTTTTAAATCATTGAGTGTGACGGGAAATTTCTCAAAACTAATAAAGTGCAGTTGTTGCAACGAATTTTCAGGGTTTTCGTTACGATATTGACGAAACTCATGCCATGCTGCTAAAAAGTTAAGCCCAGTTCCAAATCCTGTTTCAGCAATGGTAAAACGTGGATAAGGACAGGTTAACCAGCGCTCAGGTAACCGATTTTGTAATAAAAAGACATATCGACTCTCTTCTAATCCATTGTTATTCGAAAAATAGACATCATCAAACTGATTCGAAATAGGAGTACCTGATTCATTCCATTCTAAAGTGGCATTTTCTATTTTTTTACTGCTTGAATTAGGAGAACTGGTCGAATTAGTCATTATCAAATGCTCTTAGAATCGTTGAATTTGTCACAATTATACCCGAAATATGGGAAAGCTGACCACTTTCTGACGATAAAGCGTTTATTATCGACCACAGATTACGTTATTAGGATATTAAAGTTATGAAACGTGCAGTTATCACAGGTATGGGTATTGTCTCTAGTATTGGTAATAATACAGAGGAAGTATTAGCATCTCTAAAAACAGGAAAGTCAGGTATTAACTTTTCTGAGCAATTTAAAGAACAAGGTCTTCGTAGCCAAGTTTGGGGTGATCTAAAAATTACACCTTCAGAGCATATCGATCGTAAACAGATCCGTTTTATGGGTAATGCGGCTGCATATGCTTACATTGCAATGGATCAAGCGATTGCTGACTCAGGCCTAAGTGAAGAGCAGGTTTCTAACGAACGTACTGGTTTGGTTGCAGGTTCAGGTGGTGCATCGGCACAAAACCAAACGTTAGCAACAGATACTATTCGTACCAAAGGTGTTAAACGTGTTGGTCCTTATATGGTACCACGCACAATGGCATCAACCGTTTCAGCTTGTCTAGCGACGCCATTTAAAATTCGCGGTGTTAACTACTCTATCAGTTCTGCATGTGCAACATCAGCACACTGTATTGGTCACGCAGTAGAACTTATCCAATTAGGCAAACAAGATGTCGTATTTGCTGGTGGTGGTGAAGAGTTAGACTGGAGCATGACCATGATGTTTGATGCAATGGGCGCGCTTTCAACTAAGTACAATGAAACACCAGAAAAAGCATCACGCACTTATGATGCAAATCGTGACGGTTTCGTTATCTCTGGCGGCGGCGGTATGGTCGTTATCGAAGAGCTAGAACATGCATTGGCTCGTGGCGCAACTATCTATGGCGAAGTTGTGGGTTATGGTGCAACATCTGACGGCTACGACATGGTGGCTCCATCTGGTGAAGGTGCGGTGCGTTGTATGAAGATGGCGATGCAGAATGTTGATTCTGTCGACTATGTTAATACTCACGGTACATCAACCCCTGTTGGTGATGCAAAAGAGCTAGGTGCTATCCAAGAATTATTTGGTGAAAACAGCCCAGCAATCTCAGCAACGAAAGCGATGACTGGTCACGCTTTAGGTGCTGCAGGTGTTCATGAAGCAATTTACTCAACACTGATGCTAAATAATAGCTTTATTGCACCAAGTATTAACGTTGAAGAGTTAGATAGCGCAGCTGAAGGTCTAGATATTGTGACAGAAGCGCGTGATGCAGAGCTAACGACAGTTATGTCAAACAGCTTTGGCTTTGGCGGAACCAATGCAACGCTAATCATTAAAAAGTTTAGTGAGTAATGATTTTTTGATTCGCTGCTAATTAAGCGTAATTAAATAATTCAAAAAATCGTGAATGAAACCAGCATTGATAGGATTATCGGTGCTGGTTTTTTATTTGGTGTCTGTTCCAGCCGGTTTTTGTGTTGTTTTTTCTTTCATCTCTTTATTTTTTGATTCTTTATTATCAACTTGCTCAATTGCTTCAATATCAATGATCTTGCTTCTATTTAGTACCACTTTCCAACGGTAGTAGTTTGGTTCACCTAAATGATTATCTTCTTTAATCACTAAGTTGATAAGATGACGCTTTTCTACAGATTCACGACTTACTTGACCGTTGTTAAGTTGATATATCTTATTGGAACCTTTGTTGATTAGGCGAGCAATAGAACGAAGATCGACCATTAAACTCTCTTTGGTCTCTTCATAGCCACTTAAGAATTGAGACGAACTCATTTGTACTTCAGAGCGATAACGTAGAATTTTCTCTTCTCGTTGTGCAATCTTCTTTTTCCGTATTGCTAAAATATCCTTGGGTATCAATTTACTCGACAAGTAATCCAACCATTCTAGTTTTTGGCCAATCACTTTTTTCGTGTTGGGGTCACTATAACGTCGACGCCACTTTGGACGATTTTTTCTGATCCAACGCCATAAAATATCACGCAGATCATCTTTGAATATTTCGCGTAATGCATAGACAAATGACATTGCCATAATAAAGGATGCTGTAATTTCCCCCCAATAACCACGAGCAGAAATTGCCACAATCGTCACGACAATCATCACTAAACCCGTTGCGAGTCCTTTTACCATCCGTTTCATGTTACTGCCAAGGGAAGTGAGTTGCTCATTGAGTTTTATTGGATGTTCAATTAAACGGCGAAGTAAACGCATTTTATTACTGAGTCGCGTTATATCGGCCTGAACTCTAGTTGAGTTATAGTTTTTTTCCTCTCGGTAAAGTTGTTCTTTTTCAATAATGGCTATCAATTCTTCTTTAATCGCTTTGTAATCAGCATCTCGATTCATGTGGGAAATTAAAGAGAGGAAACGTTGTTCCGTATACCAAGAGAGATAATTATCAATATTATTGTAATAATGTTTGAGATCTTTTTCTTCGGGCACCGAGCGGCGTAGACGTTTTAAAATGTCGAGGGAGAGTTCGATCATATTTAAAATATCATCAATAATCGTCTCGCTATTATTCTTTTTATTGAATTGATTAACCGCTTTATCGAGAGCAGTAACATATTGATAAGCGAAAAGGCTTAAACTGACTCGGTATTGATTAAAAGAGAGTTTTCCTCGTTTTGCTAATCGACTATGCACTAAAGGAAGGAGTATTTTATCACTGTAATAAACGCGTTTCTGTGTGATTGAGTTATAGTAAAAATTAGACTCAGAAATAATATTTGGCGTAATACCAAGCTCACCGGGAATAAAGAAATAGATCTCTATATCCAGTTTTTTACTTTGAGAAATAACATTTGCTATTTTTAATGTAATCGCATCATGCCGATCAACCGTAACCAATCACGACTCCTTAGTGAGATTTAATAATATATTCTTATGTTTAACAATAAAATACCTCTTATCTTAATATAGCACTATTACAATTTTAATCTTTTGAGATGAACTATTTTATAAAGGGAGAAAATAGTTCATCTATATTGATCAAAACTAAATATTCTTATTAAATAGACGATCGGCTATAATCAACACCATAATGAAGATTAACCTTCAAGATAGATCCATCATATGATGAGATTTAGCACAGTAACGACAGGATAAACACTGATGAGTCAAAAATTTAATATTGCTGTTTTAGGCGCAGAAAGCATTGTGGGTACCGCAATGGTGGAAGTATTAGAAGAGCGTGATTTCCCGATTGATACCCTTTTCTTATTGGGTAGCGAAGAGAACGAAGGTGAGTCTCAGAAGTTTAAAAATAGAAGTGTTGCTCAAACTAATGTTGCTGATTTTGATTGGTCTCAAGTTCATTTAGCGCTTTTTGCTACTGATGAGCAGACTGCATTAGAATGGGCGCCTACAGCGGCTGATTTTGGTGTTGTTGTGATTGACAGCAGTGGTGCTTTTAATCAGCAATATGATATTCCTCTTGTCGTGCCTGAAGTTAACCCTGAAACACTCGCTGAATATCGTAACCAAAATATTATTGCAGTACCAACCAGTAATGTGACCGAAATGTTGGTGGCATTGAAGCCTATTTATGATGCTGTCGGTATTGAGCGTATTAACGTTTCTACTTACCAATCTGTTTCTGGTAGCGGCAAAGCGGGTATTGATGAATTAGCTGGGCAAACAGCAAAGTTGCTTAACGGACTTCCTGCTGAAAATAGTGCTTATGATAAGCAAATTGCCTTTAACTGCCTACCTCAAACGGGTGGGTTGCTTGATAATGGTTACACACGTGAAGAGATGGAATTGGTTTTAGGTGCTCAAAAAGTACTGGCAGATGAGTCTGTTACTGTAAATCCAACTTGTGTTCGTATCCCTGTTTTCTATGGTGATGGCATGAGTCTTCATATTGAAACGGCACAACCAAGTAGTGCTGAAGAGATTACGTCTATTCTTGAACAAGCTGAAGGCGTTATTCTTTTCCCGAATGGCGATTATCCAACAGCTGTAGGAGATGTGACAGGAAGTAGTGATGTCATGATTGCACGTGTTCGTGAAGACATTAGCCATGTTAGTGGGATTAACTTGTGGCTAGTGGCTGATAACGTTCGTAAAGGCATTGCGATTAATACAGTGAAAACGGCTGAAGTGTTAGTTCGCGATTATCTATAGTGATTAAAATGACTCGCTATTAAAATAACGAAAATTTTAAATGAACGGGTTGTTTAAATAAAATAATCGTTAAAACTCAACATTGATAAAAATGGGTGCTATTGAGCAGATAAACTGCTTGTAGTGCCCTTTTTTTATCTGTTATTTCTTCCCCCGTTACTTCTGAAGCTCTAATTATCGAGAGAATTATTGTTTTATTATTGAGAAGTTGAGACGAGAAAAGAAAGAACAGCATCACTCTCATTATTTAGTTAACCGTTTTATTGATTAGGTTTGTATAATTAATGAAAGCTTATATAGGTATTTAAAGATTAACGAGTTTATAAGGACTGACTGAATGAGGATAAAAAAATTTGGAAGCAATGAGATGAAAATGCGTAGTGATAAAACGAACTCTCTTGTCTTTTTATTGGCTCTATCATTGACTGTATTGATGTTTTTTTTCTCCACTAACTCTTATGCATCACCTGATAAGCAATCGACAGCCACTTTGACAATGCAACGCTATGGTCCAACTTCGGATACTGAAACTCTCTGGTCTATTGCGAGTAAAGTAAAAAAAGAAGGTAACTATCGAGCCGATATTTATCAAATTTTAGTGGTGATTTATCGTCAAAATCCAACCGCATTTGCTGATAATAGCATCCATGGTCTGATCCCTAAATCACAGCTATCAATTCCTTCTGATAAACAGGCATTACAGATTAACAGTCAGCAAGCAAAAGATTTACTCGAAAAACCAACGAAATCTAAAGTTAAAACTAAGTCGAATGTATCAACGGCAAGCACTCAAAAAATAAGTAAAACAACCAATAAACATGCCTCATCAAACTTAAAATCAGCATCGAATGAGATAGAGCAAGATATCGCTCAACTACAAAAACATAATCAACAATTAAAGTTACAAATGACCAATATTCAACATCAAATTATGTCACTAAAAGATCAACTTAAAGCCGAGGAGCAGATTCAAACCCAATTAAAAACGGTGATAGCAGAGCAAAAGCAGACGATACAAGTACAACAGCAGCAACAGACTAAAGAGAGTCATCGATTAAGTAATAATGATGATGATTCTCCTTCACTATTAACCTTCATCTTAGGCTTTATCTCTATTGCTATCGGGTTAACTTTTTTATTTTTTATCTATATTAACTACAAGAGAAAACGTATTCTCCGTGTTAATGAAGAGAAGAAACGTTTATTACAAGATCAAGATAGCGAATTTTAATTATAATCTTTTGTTTTTCTATGGTTTGTTGACGTTTTTCTACTGTTTGTTTACTTCATGGGCTTATCACCGACTAGCAACTCTAATTACTTTGGGTATAATTATGCTCCATTTCATTAGTTGGGTAGCAAAATATGCGAATAGCGCTAGGTATTGAGTATGATGGTGCAAGGTATTATGGTTGGCAGCGTCAGCAAAGTGTCGATAGTGTTCAAGAACGGTTAGAGAAAGCGCTCTCAACTGTTGCTAATCAACCTATTAATGTTTTTTGTGCTGGTAGAACTGATTCTGGCGTTCATGGTACTGGGCAAGTCGTACATTTTGATACAACCGCCATTCGTAAAGAGGCCGCTTGGACATTAGGGGTTAATGCGAATCTTCCTGGCGATATTGCTGTCCGTTGGTGCAAAGTTGTTCCTGATGATTTTCATGCTCGCTTTAGTGCGACAGCTCGTCGTTATCGTTACATTATTTTTAATAATAATTTTAGACCCGCTATATTGGCAAAAGGGGTCAGTCATTACCATGGTGAACTCGATGCCGATAAAATGCATCAAGCGGGACAACTGCTTTTAGGTGAGAATGATTTTAGTTCTTTTCGTGCCGCTCAATGTCAATCTAATAGCCCATGTCGAAATATGATCCATTTGAATGTCACTCGGCAGGGCAGTTATGTCATTGTCGATATTAAAGCCAATGCTTTTGTTCATCACATGGTCCGTAATATTGTTGGTAGCTTAATTGAAGTTGGGCGAGGTGAACAGCCAATTGAATGGATGAGTTGGTTATTAGAACAAAAAGATCGTAATTTAGCCGCGCCGACAGGAAAAGCTGCAGGGCTTTATTTAGTCGATGTTGATTATCCCAAAGTATTTGAACTCCCTCGAGTACCAATTGGACCACTTTTTTTACCAGAATGTTAACTATTTGTTCTGAGTGTTCTGAGGGTTTTTTACTATTAGCTCAATGAGATAGTGTCAAATTCTCATTCTTGTTCAATGAAATTAGACAGGTTTTTGACAAAAGATGGGTTGTTAATCCTCTTTTCTAGCAGTAATATTGTTAAATATCTATAGCTTATGCATGACTTTTGCATAGGTACAACCAGTTTTTTATCTACAGAACAGTTGGATTATGGTTTAATTCAACCTAGATTTTAATCACCCCATATATTCTTGCGTCAATAGTTTGATTATTGACGAAAGATAACGCCAACAGACAAATACGATTTGTTGGCTCTAAGATGAAAAGGTTCTTCATGAGTTGGCTAGAAAACATACTAACAAAAAGTAATATCGTCTCTACTCGCAAGGCATCCATTCCAGAAGGGATTTGGACTAAATGTACGTCATGTGATCAAGTCTTATACCAAGCTGAGTTAGAACGTAGCCTAGAAGTTTGTCCTAAATGTGGACATCATATGCGCATGAAAGCGCGTCGCCGTCTTGAAACTTTCTTAGATAGCGAAGGCCAAATTGAATTGGCAAATGATCTTGAGCCAAAAGATATCCTTAAGTTTAAGGATTCAAAAAAATATAAAGATCGTATCTCTGCTGCTCAAAAGAAGAGTCAAGAGAAAGATGCATTAGTCGTGATGAAAGGTACCCTTATGGGGATGCCAATGGTCGCTTGTGCGTTTGAATTCTCGTTTATGGGCGGTTCAATGGGTTCTGTTGTTGGTGCTCGTTTCGTTAAAGCCGTTGAGCAAGCGATGGAAGATAACTGCGGCTTGATCTGTTTTTCAGCAAGTGGTGGTGCACGTATGCAAGAGGCGTTAATGTCGCTAATGCAGATGGCAAAAACCAGTGCTGCACTTGAGCGTCTATCTCAAAAAGGCTTACCATTCTTTTCAGTATTAACGGATCCAACAATGGGTGGTGTTTCTGCCAGTCTAGCTATGTTAGGTGATATTAATATCGGTGAACCAAAAGCGCTAATCGGTTTTGCAGGTCAACGCGTTATTGAGCAAACAGTAAGAGAGAAGTTACCAGAAGGTTTCCAGCGTAGTGAGTTCTTACTTGAGCACGGTGCCATCGATATGATTGTGGATCGTCGTGAAATGAGACATCGTGTTGCAGGTCTACTTTCTAAAATGACCAATCAACCTTCACCTCATGTTGTTCCAGTTGCCGCAAAGCCAACTGAAGAGAGTAGTGAAGCGTCATCATCGGAAGATAATAACGAGTAAATAAGTTACTTATGACTACACCGAGTACACCTAAAGCCACGGGCACGTTAGAGTCGTGGCTTTCTTATCTTGAGTCTATACATTCTAGTGCGATAGATCTTGGTCTAGAAAGAATGGAGATTGTTGCTAATAAACTCTCCCTCATTAAACCTGCCCCTTTCGTCATTACAGTAGCTGGAACCAATGGTAAAGGCTCTACCTGTGCGATTCTAGAAGCGATTTTATTAGATGCTGGCTATCGAGTTGGCGTTTATAGCAGCCCTCATATCATCGATTATAATGAGCGAGTTCGCATCAATGGCGAGCAACTTGATAATCAACACCACATTAATGCTTTTGAATACATTGAATCACATCGAGGAGAAACGAGTTTAAGTTTCTTTGAGTTTGGTACTTTAGCCGCTCTGCATATTTTCAAACAGCAGCAACTAGATATTGTGATATTAGAAGTAGGCTTGGGCGGACGACTGGATTCAACTAATGTTGTTGATCATGATATTTCTATTATAACGAGTCTTGCCGTTGATCATGTTGATTGGCTTGGTGATGATATTAATCAAATTGGTTACGAAAAAGCGGGTATTTTCCGTAAAGATAAACCGGCTATTTGTGGTGAACCAAAACCTCCTGCTTCTGTCGCGGCATATGCAGATGAGATTGGGGCAGAACTCCATCAAGTTGGTTATCAATTCAGTTATAAACAGCATGCCAAGTCTTGGGATTGGTTTTGTGGTGCATTTGATTTGACAGAGCTACCTCTTCCAAATTTACCTGTTGCTAATGCGGCGACGGCAATTATGGCGCTAGGTTTAGCGGAATTAGAGTTGAGTGATGAAAATATCGTTGCTGGTCTAAAGCAAGCTTCTTTACCAGGTAGAATGCAAACGTTGAGTGAAGAGCCATTAATGATTGCCGATGTTGCACATAACCCTCATTCTGCAAAATATTTAGCAGAACAGTTGAGCGCAATAAAAGCAGAAAAAGCTGAAGCTCAATCTGAAGTAGGTCAAGATCAAACTGTTAAGATTCATGCTGTGGTCGGAATGCTAAAAGATAAAGATATTGCAGCGACTTTGGCGGAAATGGATGGGATTGTTGATCTATGGTACCCCGTGTCGTTAACTGGAGTAAGAGCAGCAACAGCCGAGCAATTACAGTGCCACTTACCTCAAGGTACCCTTGGTTATAGTGAAACGAAAAACGCGATTGAAGCCGCAACATTAGTCGCATCTAAAAACGATATTATTATTGTTTTTGGCTCATTTCACACTATAGCAGCGGTCTCTTAATCACTGGACGTTAATTATAGAAAGGAGTTTCTATGGCAAGTCATTTTCAAAGTCGTCTGGTTGGCACCATTATTTTAGTCGCGATAGGGATTATCGTATTACCTGATCTTTTTGATGGAAAAAAACAGACTTATCAAGAAGAGTTTAATGAGATCCCTCTACAGCCGGCTATCTCTCAAGAAGTGATGAATATTGATGAGATCAAACCACCATTAGAAGATCATACTTTACCACCGGATCCTATTGCTGTGGTAGTCAAAGATAAAAAGGTCGATGATGGTCAATTTGAACCTGTTGTTGAAAAGGTTCAAAACAAAGGATTAAAAGAGAGTGCTTGGGTTATTCAGCTGGGCGTGTTTAGCCAATCATCTAATGCAGTACAGTTAATGACTAAATTGCGTGAAGCGGGTTACCAATCTCATGTTTATCCTGAAAAGCCACAACCTGATGTGTTAAATCGTGTGGTTGTTGGACCTAATGTCTCAAAAGATACATTAACGGAAAAATTATCATCATTAGAGAAGTTAACTGGGCTAAAAGGGCAGGTTTTACGTTTTGATCCCCTTGCGCCTTAATTATGATAGTTACTCATAATAATCAGTACGCCTTACGATATTCAAATTTAAAATCGTTGAGTCAGTGACTAGTTAGATCATTATGGGGAAAGGGGTATTTATAAAAATGGATAAGAGTAGGTATTTACTATTATGTTGATTTGGATTGATTACGTTATTATCGGAATTATTGCATTTTCTGCATTAATTAGTTTAGTTCGAGGCTTTGTTAAAGAAGCACTCTCCTTGGTTATTTGGGTTACTGCTTTTTTTGTCGCCAGTAATTTCTATCTACTACTAGCGGATTACTTCACCAAAATTCAAGATCAAATGGTCAGACACGGGGCGGCGATTGCTGCGTTGTTTATCGCGACTCTGATTGTGGGGGCTGTGGTTAACTATGTGATTAGCCAACTAGTTCAAAAAACCGGACTATCAGGCACCGACCGGGTATTAGGTGTTGTCTTTGGTGGGCTTCGTGGTGTGCTTATTATCTCGGCATTACTGTTTGCCATTGATACATTTACGGGCTTATCGAGTTCGGATTGGTGGCATGATTCTGAATTAATTCCACACTTTGGTATTGTTATTGAATGGTTTTTTCAATATATCCAAGGAACTTCAAGTTTTTTGCCTTAAATATCCCCAGTTTTTGCTGTAGACTGCATTTTAGTTAGCGATGTTGTCATCTTGTTAAATAAAATTAAGGATGCAGAATCAGTTTAACGATAAGATATTTCCATTGATAGCTTTACGTTTAGTCTGAATGTTTAAATTTAAAGTTATCGACATTAGAAACAGACCTAATATTCACGACGAGATAAAAGGGATAGATCATGTGTGGAGTTGTAGGAATTGTTGGAAAAAGCGCTGTAAATCAGTCAATTTATGATGCATTAACGGTATTACAGCATCGTGGCCAAGATGCAGCCGGTATTGTTACCATAAAAAGCAATCGTTTCCGTCTGAGGAAAGCTAACGGTTTAGTGAGCCAAGTCTTTGATAATCAACATATGGAACGACTGCAAGGTCATGCCGGTATTGGTCATGTCAGGTATCCGACTGCTGGCAGTTCCAGTGCCTCAGAGGCTCAACCTTTTTACGTGAACTCCCCCTATGGATTAACCCTCGCCCATAATGGTAATTTAACGAATACCGAAAACATTGAAAAAGAACTCCAGCAACGCCGCCGTCACCTCAATACTAATTCAGACTCCGAAATCCTCCTTAATATTCTTGCCGATCAATTAGATCAACTTGGTCAATGCCAACTAAAACAGTTAGGTCGTTCCCAACTTGATAAGATTGATATCTTTGCTGCTATTGCGGCGGTGCACCAAAAAGTGACAGGTGCTTATGGCGTGGTCGCTATGGTCGTTGGGCATGGCTTATTAGCATTTAGAGACCCTTATGGTATCCGTCCTCTCTGTTTTGGTGAGAGAGTATTAGAGGATGGCAGTAAAGAGTACATGGTCGCTTCTGAGTCGGTAGCGTTAGATGCTGTTGGCTTCGAGTTTGTGCGTGATGTTGAGCCAGGAGAGGGGCTGTATATTACCTTTGATGGTCAGCTTTATAGTCAACAATGTGCGGTTAAACCTCAGCTTGCACCTTGTATCTTTGAGTTTGTTTATTTTGCACGTCCAGACACTTTTATGGATAAAGTCTCGGTATATAGCGCTCGCGTTAAGATGGGACGTAAATTAGGTGAGAAGATTCAATCGCAATGGTCTGATAAAGATATTGATGTGGTGATTCCTATACCTGAAACTTCTTGTGATAGTGCGTTAGAAATTGCCAGAGTACTTGATAAACCTTACCGCCAAGGGTTTGTTAAGAATCGCTATGTAGGGCGAACTTTTATTATGCCTGGACAACAACAGCGTGAAAAATCGATTCGTCGTAAACTCAATACCATCAAGTCGGAGTTTAAAGGAAAAAATGTTTTATTAGTTGATGACTCGATTGTCCGCGGGACAACTTCTCAACAAATTATTGAAATGGCAAGGGAAGCAGGAGCAAAAAATGTTTATCTTGCTTCCGCTGCACCAGAGGTTCGTTACCCTAATGTCTATGGTATTGATATGCCAACAGCTGAAGAACTCATTGCTCATGGTCGAGAGGTTGAAGAGATTGCTGCTCTTATAGGTGCGGATGGACTTATTTTTCAGAATTTAGACGATTTAATGACAGCGGTTCAAGAAGAGAATCCTCAGATTGAACAGTTTGAGGCATCGGTATTTAGTGGTAAGTATGTAACCGGTGATATTACAACGAACTACCTTGAATATTTAAATCTTCAGCGCAGTGATAAGGCGAAGGTTATTCAACAAGAGCAACAAATATCGGCTTGATATTGGTTTTTCGATAACGAGAAAATGCCCTGTGCAACAGATACTCCAGATAGTGTATCATTGCCACAGGGCATTTTTATAATATCGCTAAAATTGAGCGATTAATTGATATAAAGAATTTGTGAGCCAAACGTTAGGTTAGTCAGTAAGATTGCTTGATCATCAACAATATCAACTTTCTTTGCCTGTTGAGTGACCGTTTTTATTACAGTTAAAACAAAGTTGATCTGATCTTCACTGAGAATGTCTTCATTGCCTGATGTAATATGACTCTCTTTCGTGTCAGTGAAGACTAAGAAGCCATCGTTAACTCGCCATCGCCCATTTTCTGAAATGTTAATTCTTATCTGTTGCCCGTTATTATCTGTTAAATAAAGAATTGTTAATTTAGAGTAGAGATGATTATTTAAAAATAGATAAGAGGTATTCGCTGACATACTATCAATGTGTGGTAACTTTTTGACATCATTGGGTGGCAGAATGAGCTTAGACTTTAAACTCCAACCATGATTGAGCAATAAATTTTCAATTCGTTGATCGTCGGCATGGTAGATAGTAAAGCTACCCACAATCGAGATCAATAACAGAATGATATGCCATGACTTCTTTAGCTGAGGTGTAAGGTTTTTATTTATCGACATATGATTTCCGGGTTACTCTCGCCTTCAATTAAAGTAATTAAGTTATCTTCGATTTTAATATTCGGGGCATGAATAAAGTTGACAATAAGATTATGGTTTAGCCCTGGGGATAAAATGATTTTTTGTGGAGCTTGCTCAGTTTTGTTGGTATCTAAATAGTTCGTTGTACACTGCTTAAGGAGTGGCATCCATTGTTCAATCCCTTTATGTTCTTGTACAGTATAAATAGGTATCCCCTCAATATCGGTAACTTGTAGAAGTTCAACTTTTTCAATGTCTGTTAACGTGTAAGCTAAAATAGGCAATAGTAATGCGATAACAATGGTGATAATTTTAAAAATACTTAAACCTTGTGAGGTGTTTGTATTTTGGTCATTAAGGGAGGAACCCGTTGCGCTGGTATTTAAATCTGCTTGGTTTATCACGCGATCATTGAGTGATACAGGTGCTGAACGATGAAGTGCTTCCGTTGTATTTTCACTATGGTTTATATTCTCTGTACTAATATCCAGAGACGCTGTATTAAACTCTTCATTGGTTTCTGATATATCAAAATCTGTTGATGTTAACTCGAGAGAGTTATCTGAGTTGTTTTCGATATTAGCGATAAACTGATAGCCACGTTTAGGAATAGTTTTAATATATTCTGGGGACTTAGTTGAATCCTGTAATAGTTTTCTTAGGGTTGATATTGCTTGAGTTAAGCTGGAGTCATCCACTTCAAAACCATGATCTCGCCAGATGTAAGCATGTAATTGTTGACGCGAAACTGTTGATTGACGATTATCAATTAAGAATTGTAGTGCTCGATTCTCATTACTACCTAAACGAACAATGTCATCAGGAATAGCGATATTAATCAGCTCGCTATTTTCGCTATCAAAGATAAATTTCTTATTTATCAGTTTCTTGTCAATTGGTTGTGTCATTTATCTCTCATGATCCTGTGAACTGTTCGGATCAGATTATACTTAATAATCATAATAATTCATATTATTTAGTTATCTTGAAATTGATATAGATCTTGTTAGATAAATAAAAATATTCTATTTCAAACTATTGAAATATGAAATTTAGTCCCAATTTATTCATAATAATCCCTATTATTTGACGTTGCTGGGGAGTCGTTAGTTCATCACCTCCAATCGTATATGACACAGATAAGATTGAGGTGTTATTACTTACTCGCTATTCGCAACGCTAATTACTTTGGGCACCGCTTATTAAGTCATAAGCATTTTTATCAAATTAGATTTATTGATGGAGTAATGATGAGCAGCAATACAACCGCTAACAATAAAGAGACTCGTGGCTTTCAGTCTGAAGTTAAACAATTATTACACTTGATGATTCACTCTCTTTATTCGAATAAAGAGATTTTCTTGCGTGAATTGATCTCAAATGCTTCAGATGCTGCAGATAAGTTACGTTTTAAAGCGCTTTCTGATACCGCACTTTATCAAGGTGATGCTGAATTACGTGTGCGAATCTCATTCGACGCCGATGCTAAAACAGTAACGATTAGCGACAACGGTATTGGTATGGATCGTGATAGTGTCATTGAGCATTTAGGTACGATTGCGAAATCTGGAACGGCTGAATTTTTTGAAAACTTAAGTCAAGATCAGACCAAAGACTCTCAGCTTATCGGTCAGTTTGGTGTGGGTTTTTATTCTTCATTTATCGTTGCTGATCTCGTCACAGTTCGCACTCGTGCCGCTGCTTTAGAAGCTAATCAAGCAGTTCAATGGTCTTCTGAAGGTGAAGGTGATTACTCGATTGAAGATATCGTTAAAGAAGATCGTGGAACAGAGATCACACTTCACCTTCGTGAGGACGAGTCTGAATTCTTAAATGAGTGGCGTTTAAAAGAGATTGTTGGTAAATATTCAGATCATATTGGTATCCCAGTTGAGATCTTTACCCATGAAAAGGATGAAGAAGGGAAGTGGGAGAAGATCAACAAAGCTCAAGCACTTTGGACATTAAACAAGTCTGATATTTCCGATGAAGAGTATGTGGAGTTTTATAAGCATATTTCTCATGACTTCGCTGACCCTTTAAAGTGGGCTCATAATCGTGTAGAAGGGAAGCAAGATTACACTAGCTTACTTTATATCCCGTCAAAAGCACCGTATGATCTTTTCAATCGTGACCATAAACATGGTTTAAAGTTGTATGTTCAACGTGTCTTTGTTATGGATGATGCTGAGCAGTTTATGCCTAGTTATCTTCGATTTACTCGTGGCTTAATTGATTCAAACGATTTGCCATTAAATGTTTCTCGTGAAATTTTACAAGATAATAAGATCACTCAGTCGCTACGTAATGCGTGTACTAAACGTGTATTAACCATGCTTGATCGTATGGCGAACAATGATAAAGATAAATATCAAATGTTTTGGGATGAGTTTGGATTAGTACTAAAAGAAGGCCCAGCAGAAGATCGTGCAAACGGTGAAAAAATTACCAAGCTGCTGCGTTTTGCTTCGACTGAGAATGATAATTCAACCCAGACAACATCTCTTGATGAATACATTAGTCGTATGAATGAAGAGCAAGATAAGATTTACTATATTACTGCGGATAGTTACGCGGCAGCAAAAAATAGCCCTCATCTAGAGCAGTTTAAAGCCAAAGGTATTGAAGTTATCTTAATGTTTGATCGCATTGATGAGTGGTTAATGGGACACCTTAATGAGTATGCAGGCAAACAGTTCCAATCTATTGCTAAAGCTGATTTGGATCTTAGCAAGTTTGATGACGAGAAAGACAAAGAGAAACAAAAAGAGACAGAAGAAAATTTTGCTTCCGTTCTTGAACGTACAAAAGCTTATCTAGGTGATCGTGTCAGTGAAGTACGCACGACGTTCAAACTTATCAGTACGCCTGCGGCTGTTGTCACTGGTGAGCATGAGATGGGCACTCAAATGGCTAAATTACTTGCTGCTGCCGGACAAGACGCACCTGAAGTGAAATATATCCTAGAGCTAAACCCGGAGCATGCATTAGTTAAAAATATGGCGGATGAAGCTGATGAAGAGCAGTTTGGTCGTTGGGTTGAACTACTGTTAGGCGAAGCGATGTTAGCTGAACGAGGGAGTTTAGAAGATCCATCTAAATTTCTAGGGGCCATTAACCAGCTTTTAGTTAAGTAAAAAATATAAAATAAAAAGCAAAGTCTGACAGCTTTGCTTTTTATCCTTAACGTTATTTAGTTATGCTTATAACGACTCTTCTCTTCACAGGCTTGGCAACGAAGCGTTGCAGGATCCTGTTCTAATCGCTCTTCTTCTATTTCATCTTCACAATCAACACAAAGACCAAATAACTCAATAGATATTGAGCTTAATGCTGACTCAACTTGTAGAAAACGTTGAAAAGTGTGTCCTAAGTCTGGGTTTAACGCGATAGCAGAAGTATGGCTATTCGAGAGTTGAAGGTTGTCAGGAATCTTACCGTCTGATGTTGGAAGTTGTTGTTGTAGAAGATTAAACTCTGATAATAAACGCTGGTGATATTGCTTAACTGTTTGATTATTTGTTTTTATAGTTAACATCTAAGGTTATCCCATGACCAATATTTAAATATAGTCTATCCTTATCAGAAGAGTGTTGTATGATATAAATCAATTAATTAGTAATAAATAATCAATTAGTTGTAACAGTTAATTAACATTTATTGATTTGATCTTTGTGACTTAGATCAATATAACGACTGATTAAATATAGAGGGATCTGACTTTTTTTGTTCTTATTACATTAAGTTAGAGTATTTGTATTTGAGGTGAAGGTGACTTTGAATCAAATTAGTTTAAGTATAGATCTGAAATAAATAGGTAATCTCACTCTTATGATGAAAAAAAAGCTCATTGAATTTATTTTTAATTTTTTGGGTATTTGTGCAACCATTTTAGGCTGTATCGGTATTATTTTGCCTCTACTGCCTACAACGCCATTTTTACTGTTGGCGAGCCTCTGTTTTATGCGAGGTTCACCACGATTTAGAGATTGGTTACATCAGCATCAACATTTTGGTCCAATTATTAATAATTGGCAAAATAATAGAGCGATCTCTTCTGTTGTAAAAAAACGTGCAAGATGGTTTATTGTTGTTAGTTTTATGTTGTCAATATATTTAGTGTCATTATTATGGTTGAAATTTGTACTACTATTTTTTGGGATTGGATTATTATTGTGGTTTAATCGTTTGCCTGTGATAGATAATATTGCTCATTGTCAAAAAAATCACTAGTATTGTCTGGTTGTGTTGAAAACGCCTGCGAACATAAATTGAGTGGGCGTTTTTGTTTGTCGAATAGGTGACCGACTCAAGTCGGAGAAACAGGTTATGACTCAAGAAAAATTAGCTCTAATTAAACAAAGCATCAAAACAGTCGTTGATTACCCAAAAGAGGGGATCATGTTTCGTGATGTGACAAGCTTAATGGAAATACCTGAAGCATATCAAGCGACCATTGATATTCTAAAAGAGAAATATCAAGGTCAAGGTTTTACTAAAGTTGTAGGCACAGAAGCACGTGGTTTCCTATTTGGTGCACCATTAGCATTAGAATTAGGTCTAGGTTTCATTCCTGTTCGTAAGCCAGGCAAACTACCTCGTGAAGTTATCTCTGAAAGCTATGAACTTGAATATGGCCATGATGTGCTAGAAATCCACACCGATGCGATTGTCGAAGGTGATAAAGTATTAGTGGTTGATGATCTTCTTGCAACAGGTGGTACGATTGAAGCAACAGTTAAACTGATCCGTCGTCTTGGTGGTGATGTTAATGATGCTGCATTTGTTATCTCATTACCTGAAATTGGTGGTGAAGAGCGCCTAGCCGCAATGGATATTAATGTTTACAGCTTATGTGAGTTTGCTGGGCACTAATTTTCATCAGTGATGAAGTATGGGTAGCATTAATTTATTGATAGCTACCTACCTAAAAAGCAGTGATAATTATTCTTTTAAGTATTGATGATACTTAAATTTGAATAATGGTTGCTGCTTTTTTGTATCTAAAGAAAAACGGGGTGGACTCTTTTTACCTCGAGCATTCAATGAGAAATACTCACCATGATCTGGCTTGTCGATAAAGTGGTCGCTTACCCTGCTATTACTCGTGACTTGCGCGCTGCTATGCTACTATTGTTAGCTTAACTCTCGAGGGAAATGTTAATCATGAGCTACCAAGTTTTAGCCCGTAAATGGCGGCCGCATTCATTTGATCATGTTGTAGGACAATCGCATGTTTTAACTGCATTAAATAATGCGCTAACCCATCAACGACTCCATCACGCTTATCTATTGAGTGGGACTCGTGGTGTGGGTAAAACCACCATTGCGCGTATTTTTGCCAAAGGCTTAAACTGTGAAGAAGGCATAACAGCAACCCCTTGTGGTGTGTGTCAAACCTGTCAAGAAATTGATCAAGGGCGTTTTGTTGATCTACTTGAAATTGATGCGGCATCACGAACCAAAGTCGAAGATACTCGAGAACTACTTGATAATGTCCAATATAAACCGGCTAAAGGGCGTTATAAGATCTATATTATTGATGAGGTACATATGTTATCTCGTCATAGTTTTAATGCATTATTGAAAACCCTCGAAGAGCCGCCGGAATATGTAAAGTTTATTTTAGCAACAACGGATCCTCAAAAATTACCGATTACGATTCTTTCTCGTTGTTTGCAATTTCATCTTAAACATTTAGATGTAGAGCAGATCCAACAGCAATTACAGTTGATCTTAGAAAAAGAAGAGATTAACTTCGATAGTCGTGCTTTGAGAATGATGGCAAGAGCAGCTGATGGTAGTATGCGTGATGCCTTAAGCTTAACGGACCAAGCTATCGCATTGGGTAATAATCAGGTCAACAGCGATATTGTTGCTGAGATGTTAGGAACGTTAGACAGTTCTCAAGCTTTACATTTATTAGCGCCACTTGCTCAAAATGATGCCAGTGCGGTAATGGAACAGCTTAACGAGTTAGCAAGCTTTGGTGTTGAGTGGGATGGCCTGTTAAAAGAACTGGCTAATCAATTTCATCAAATTGCAATGTTACAAGCATTACCTGGTCTCTTTAACCCTCTTGATAGTGACAGTGAGCAGCAACATAGTCTTGCGGGTAAATTTGCACCTGAAGATATCCAGCTTTGTTATCAAATTGCGCTACAGAGTCGTCAAGATTTAGCTTTAGCTCCTGATGGTAAAGCAGGCGTTGAGATGGCATTGTTACGAATGTTGGCATTTAGGCCGGCAATTAAACAGAGTATTACACCACAAAGTATCACGATACCGGCCACTGAGCCTGTATCTGCAATCAATCAAGGTAGAGAACTGCAAGCAGAAAATAAAGCGATCTCACAATCGATAGCTCAACCAAAAGCAAGCGCTCCTGCTCGATCTCAAATTAATCCAGCGGCAAGAGCAAAAGCCCAATTGAGTGAACAGAAGAGACAAGATCAACCAAGTTCTTCTACTCAAGCACAAGCACCGCAAAAAGTACAACCACAAAAGCTGGTTCAATCTCAGTCTGATGCTCCGATCCAATCAACGGCTAATGATCAGCAACGAGTTGAGAAACCAAGCGCGGCTATTCAGCAGAGCATGGTTCAACAACAAAAGAATCAACAATCTATCTCTTCTCCAGCTCGATCAATGGAACAGGTATCAGCGCATGGTGCTTCGAATGATACTTCTAGGAATCATCTACCTAGTAATGACGTATCGAAAAATGAAGCGCCACAACAAAATCAACAATATGATTATGATCAAGCTAATGCTGACCGCTATGATCAACAAGACAATTTAGATCATGATGAGCAGTTTGCATCAACTCCCCCTGATGTCGCGATAAACACTCAAGTGGCAGTAAATAATCCACCGGTTAAAAAGACATCAGCAAATAGTTTATTATCAGCGCGTAACCGTTTAAGAAGTAAAATGTTAGCGGATAAAGGGGAGACCCCACCCGTAAAAAAAGTAGACCGACGTTAGAATCAACGCCTTCAAGCAAAAAGCAGAATGTATTACAGTCTCGTTTGAACAGTAATACAGACTCTGTTACTCCAACGTCGGCACAAGAACACTTAGCAAACATTAATAGTCGGGTCGCACAGCATCAAAGCACAGAACAGCCAAAAGATGAGAGTTATCGTTGGCAAGAAACTGAGCACTATCAACAGCTAGTGACTAAAGAACGCCCGTCTTCAGGCATATCACCGATGGTACTCAAACGTGCTCTAGAGCATGAGAAAAGTGCTGAAATGGTAGAAAAATTGGTTGAAGAGTCAAATCAAACAGATCCGTGGTGTAAAACAATATCTCAACTTAATTTAGCAAAACTTGTGCAGCAGTTAGCTCTCAACTCAGCAATGAATGAACAAGATAATCAAGTTAAGCTGACTTTACGAGCTAATCAAGCTCATCTTGATAATCAGCGAGCAAGGGAACAATTAACTGAAGAGTTAAGTCGTGTTTTCAATAAATCGATCCAGTTAAGCATTGAATTAGGTAGTGAAGGGGAAACGCCATTAGATATCCGAGATCGACTTTATCAACAGAGATTACAAGTGGCCATTGAAAATATTGAACAAGATCCCAATGTTACTATATTACGACAACGATTCTCAGCGACTATCGATGATGATAGTATACGACCACTATAAATATGGCGGTTTTTATCACGGTAATCTACAGTAATAAGTAGAATCGCTATATGCTAGAAAAATTTACAACGGTACTTTTAACGATAAAAGTGCTATTTATTGACATGATACCCGAGTTATTTCAAGTTAGGGTATAGCCAAAGAGAGAGAAGTTATGTTTGGTAAAGGCGGAATGGGCAACTTAATGAAGCAAGCCCAGCAGATGCAAGATCGTATGCAAAAGTTACAAGAAGAGATCGCAGAGATGGAGATCACCGGTGAATCAGGTGCAGGTCTTGTGAAGATCACGATTACTGGTAGTCACAGTGTTCGTCGCGTTGATATTGATCCTAGCTTACTAGAAGATGATAAAGAGATGCTCGAAGATCTTATTGCTGCCGCGTTTAATGATGCCGCTCGCCGTGTAGAAGAGACGCAAAAAGAGAGAATGGAAGGCGTGACTGGAGGAATGAACCTTCCAGCTGGCTTCAAAATGCCGTTTTAATCAATGCGTACTAGCCCTTTATTAGAACAACTAATGGAAGCATTACGCTATTTGCCCGGTGTTGGACCAAAATCAGCTCAACGTATGGCTTTTCACTTGTTACAACGCAATCGTCAAGGTGGCTTGCAACTAGGTCAAATGCTCAATCAAGCGATGACTGAGATCGATCACTGTCAGCACTGTCGCACATTTACAGAAGAAGAGGTTTGTGCAATTTGTGCTAATCCTCGTCGTAAAGTGAATGGACAAGTTTGTGTGGTTGAAAGTCCAGCAGATATTGTGGCAATTGAACATACAGGACAGTATAGCGGTCGGTATTTCGTTTTGATGGGGCACTTATCTCCCCTTGATGGTATTGGGCCTCACGATATTGGATTGGATATTTTGGAACAGCGTCTGGCTGAAGAAGATATTAACGAACTAATCTTAGCGACGAATCCAACGGTAGAAGGCGAGGCGACAGCTCACTATATTGCTGAGCTTTGTCATGCACATAATGTTAGTGCAAGCCGAATTGCTCATGGTGTTCCTGTTGGTGGTGAGTTAGAGCTGGTGGATGGGACGACTCTGTCTCATTCTATTGCTGGTCGTAATAAAATCTAATCTATCCCTTTCTTACTTGAAGTTGTTAGGTTGTTGGCTGCGTTTATTTGCCTACGAGCAACCCCAATAACACTCTTCAAGTATGAAGGGAATATAAATAAAAAAGAGCCATTAAATAGGGAATCCTACTTAATGGCTCTTTTTTTATTGGCTATTTACTCTCAGTGCCTTGCCATTACTGATGTCATTACTATAGACGAAAGTATTGGCTAGAGAATTCGATAAATAGACGTAATTTTTCAGACTGATGCTCACGGTGATTATAAAGTAAAAATACATCACGGGAGTTTGCTGACCACTCATCAAGGACACGAACTAAAGAGCCTGATTCAATATACTCTTTCGTCATGGCATCGGGCATTAAAGTAATACCTAAACCATCACAAGCCGCCTTACGAACAACGTTTAATTGATTTGATTCAAAACGTCCTTCCTCATTAATAGCCACTTGTTCATTATCATTATTAGTTAAACGCCAGCGTAAAAGTGGACTGCCTTTTAATAGCATATGAGAGTGCAAATCATTAGCATGTTCAAGTGTAGGCATCTTGCTAACGTACTCTGGAGATGCAACTAATATATCTTCAACTTGGTGAACTTTTCGAGCAATTAATGTGGAATCACGTTGTGGACCCGCACGGAAAACGACATCCCAATCCGTTGGATCGATCTGATCAGTTTCACTACTCATTAATAACTCTAAGCTAATTGCAGGATGTTGAACCATAAAGGCATTAAACATCGGCTGTAATATCACTTTCGTTAAGTTTGATGGTGCAGCGATTCGTAATTTACCTGCTGCACTGTGATTCTCTTCACTAAGCAGATCAATACTATTGACAAGATTTTTTAGCAAAGGACTACATTCACTGTAAAAACGTTGACCAGCATCCGTTAGTGACAGTTTGCGTGCATGTCTATTGAGTAATCGAATATCCAAGCTTTCTTCCAATGCTTGAATTCTTCGAGTTAATGTTGCTACCGGAACGCGGCTCTTGCGGGACGCTGCAGTATAGCTTCCTTGCTCAACTACCATCCGGAAGAGATTAAGATCATCTAACTTCATTACTATTCTAATACCTTCATGATGTGTGAGGATTCGATTATATATCAGAAACCCTGATGGATATCAGGTTTTTATGAAAAATTATTTTAACTTATACTTAACAGTTAAAAGTAATTGTTTCTAAAGATATTTTATCATTATCACAAATTAAAACAGATCCTTGAGTATACCAATCACCTAATACAATTCGAGATTTCTGTTGATTGTTTACATTTATCTCATGGATATTAGGTCGATGTGTATGTCCGTGAATCATTAAGTTTACTTGATATTTATTCAGTATAGACTCAACTTCTGAAAATGTGACATCCATAATCTGATTAGATTTTGTTTGATTATCGTCACTGCTCTGATTACGAATTTTTGCCGCAATTTTTCGACGATATGAGAGAGGAAGGTGGCGGAAAATCCACTGAATAACTGGATTATGAACTTTTTTACGATATTGCTGGTAACTCACATCTTCAGTGCAAAGTGTATCACCATGGAGGATAACCGCTTTTTGGCCATTAATATCAATAACCGCTTCTTCTGGAAGTAAAGTGACATTGGTTTGTTGACTAAACTGCTTACCAACAAGAAAATCACGATTACCGTGTATAAAAAAGCATGAGGTACCGGTGTCAGTCAGAGTTTTGAAGGCATTGATAATGGTCTGATTAAATGGGGTAAGGTTGTCATCACCTATCCAGTATTCAAACAGATCACCCAAGACATAGAGCTGATCGGCTTTTGGGGCTTCATTCGCCATAAAGTCGAGAAAACAGTCTGTAATCTCTGGATGTTGTTCGCTGAGGTGAAGATCTGAAATAAATAAGATACGCATAGACGTAGAAAGGGCAGCGTTAAACTGCCCTTTATCTATTACTCTTCGATAGTAACAGAGTTGATTAAGATGTTTTCTACTGGAACATCTTGATGTACATAGCCAGCGGTGCCTGTAGCTACGCCTTTAATCTTTTCTACGACATCCATTCCTGCAGTCACTTTACCAAATACACAGTAACCCCAGCCATCAGCTGTTGGTGAACGGTGATCTAGGAATGTGTTATTGCTTACATTAACGAAGAACTGAGAGCTAGCAGAGTGTGGTTCCATGGTGCGAGCCATTGCGATTGAACCAACAACATTGCTTAAACCGTTGTCTGCTTCATTCATGATAGGTGCACGAGTCTGCTTCTCTTCCATACCTTCGATCATACCGCCACCTTGGATCATAAATCCATCGATTACACGGTGAAAAAGAGTGTCGTTGTAAAACCCATCACGGCAATATTGTAGGAAGTTAGCAACCGTTTTTGGTGCTTTTTCTGCGTTTAGTTCAAGTGTAATATCACCACAAGTTGTATGAAGAGTTACCATTATATAATCCTTACAGGGGTTTTGTTATAGAGAGTGGATTCTATCTGATTCAACTCCACCATAAAAGAACTGAGTTGAAATGAGTTTTATTTTAGCTCAATTAAATTGAATAATTGAGGAAATTACACCTTTTACTATTTTTTACGACTATTTACGACCTTGTTACCTCGCAACGATAGCCTATTTAAGTATATAATCGGCTACATTGACGCTGTTAACTACAGCTTACCCTGATTTTTAACCCTTAATATCGAGTAACTTTCGCAATGTTAAAAATATATAACTCACTAACAAAACAAAAAGAGCAATTTGTTCCTATCAATCCTGGAAAAATTGGAATGTACGTCTGTGGTGTGACGATCTATGATCTTTGTCATATCGGGCACGGTAGAACATTTGTTTCGTTTGATGTTATTAGTCGTTATCTTCGTTATTCTGGATATGATTTAACGTTCGTGCGAAATATTACAGATATTGATGACAAGATCATTAAACGTGCCGCAGAGAATGGCGAAAGCTGTGAAGCGCTAACAGAGCGTTTAATTGGTGAAATGCATAAAGATTTCGATTCTCTTCAGATGAAGCGCCCTGATATTGAACCAAGAGCAACGGAATATATTGCTGAAATTATTACTCTTGTTGAGCGTCTCATTGAACGTGGTTTTGCTTATGTTGGTTCAAATGGCGATGTGATGTTTGAGGTAAGTAAGTTTGATGAATATGGCAAGCTTTCTCGTCAAGACTTAGATCAGTTACAAGCCGGGGCTCGAGTTGATATTGAAGCTGCAAAACGTAGTCCGTTAGATTTCGTTCTGTGGAAAATGTCAAAACCGGGAGAACCAACATGGGAATCTCCATGGGGAGCGGGTCGTCCGGGTTGGCACATTGAATGTTCTGCGATGAACTCAGCACTATTAGGTAATCATTTTGATATCCATGGTGGTGGCTCAGATTTACAGTTCCCACATCATGAAAATGAAATTGCCCAATCATGCTGTGCTCATGATACCCCTTATGTGAATACATGGATGCATAGTGGCATGGTGATGATTGATCGTGAAAAAATGTCTAAATCACTGGGTAACTTCTTTACAATTCGAGATGTATTAGAGCATTACGACAATGAAACGGTTCGTTATTTCTTAATGTCAGGTCATTATCGTAGTCAGTTAAACTATAGTGAAGAGAACTTAAATCAAGGTCGTTCAGCTCTTGAGCGTTTATATACCTCTTTACGTGGTTTAGATTCAACAATTGCTGCCGAAGGTGGTGAGCAGTTTATTGAGAACTTTAGAAAAGCGATGGATGATGATTTTAATACTCCAGAAGCCTACTCTGTTCTATTTGATATGGCGCGCGAAATTAACCGCTTGAAATCGACGGATCTGGTTGCCGCATCTAAACTTGGTGCACGCATGAAAGAGTTGGCTGAAATTCTTGGCTTATTAACTCAAGATCCTGAAGCTTTCCTTCAAGGCCAACAAGATGGCGCTGATGATGAAGTCGCTGAAATTGAACGTTTAATTAAAGCTCGTAACGATGCGCGTGCAGCAAAAGATTGGCCAGCCGCCGATGCTGCCCGTGATGGTTTAGCCGCAATGAACGTGGTATTAGAAGATGGGCCTCAAGGTACAACTTGGCGCCGTAAATAGTCATGATTTAAATTTATAGAGTAGTTAGTATAATGAACTGCTCCATTTATAATAGTTAAAACAATTTATAATAGTTAAAACAATGGATGAATCATTGGAGAAGGTAGAGATACTCTTTTCTTATTTATCCATTTGAATATATTTAACCTTACAATACTTAATTAAAGTTATTAGGAGAACAAGATGCGCATTATTCTTTTAGGTGCTCCCGGTGCTGGTAAAGGCACTCAAGCTCAGTTCATTATGGACAAATACGGTATCCCACAAATCTCAACAGGCGATATGCTTCGTGCAGCGATCAAAGCTGGAACTGAGATGGGTAAAGCAGCTAAAACCGTGATTGATGCAGGACAGCTAGTTTCTGATGATATTATTCTTGGCCTTGTTAAAGAGCGTATTGCTCAAGATGATTGCGCTAAAGGCTTCTTATTAGACGGTTTTCCTCGTACGATTCCACAAGCTGAAGGTCTAAAAGAGATCGGTGTTGCTGTTGATTACGTACTAGAGTTTGCGGTTGATGACTCAGTGATTGTTGATCGTATGGCGGGTCGTCGTGCGCACCTTGCGTCTGGTCGTACTTATCACGTTGTTTACAACCCACCAAAGGTTGAAGGTAAAGATGACGTAACAGGTGAAGATCTTGTTGTTCGTGATGATGATAAAGAAGAGACAGTACGTGCTCGCTTAGGTGTTTATCACGACCAAACTAAACCATTGATCGATTTCTACTCAAAAGAAGCGTCTGCTGGCAACACTCAGTACATCAAGTTTGATGGAACTCAAGCAGTTGAAGCTGTCAGTGCTGACATCGAAAAAGCATTAGGCTAATTATTTTTAGCTTTAATGATGAATAAAGGCAGCGTGAGGCTGCCTTTTTGCTATTTGTGGCTTATGATATACCCTTCTTACTTGAAGTTGCTAGGTTGTTGGCTATGTTCGTTCGCCCTAATCATATAGTCGGTCTATACTCATGGAGTCTCACTCACTTGCCGCCTACTAGCAACTCCAATTATTTTAGGTATAAGACGATTGTTAAGAACAAATGGATATAAGATGACTTTACCGATAAAAGAAAAAAGCAAAAAGGGTGTATTACTGGTTAACTTAGGAACCCCAGAAGCACCAACAGCCGCAGCCGTTCGTGCATTTTTATCTGAGTTTCTCCATGATCATCGTGTGGTTGACCTTTCACGTTGGCTTTGGTGTCCAATACTGCATGGTGTTATCTTGCCAATAAGAGCACCAAAAGTGGCTAAGCTTTATCAATCTGTTTGGATGAATGATGGCTCACCTTTAATGGTCTACTCTCGCCGTCAACAAAGTGCATTAGCTGAACAGCTTGATTGTCCCGTTGCTCTGGCGATGACGTATGGAAACCCTTCTATTGATAATGGGATTAATCATCTACAGCAACAAGGTTGTGAGGAAATTATTGTTCTTCCTCTTTATCCTCAATATTCAGGAACGACAACTGCCGCGGTGTTTGATCGTGTCGCTAAGGCGGTAAAGAAAACGCCTCATATACCCGCGTTTCATTTTATTAATGATTACTATAATCACCCTGCATATATTGAAGCATTAGCGCAATCAATACGAGATCATTGGGATAAGAATGGCCGTAGTGATTATCTGCTTTGCTCTTATCACGGCATACCACAGCGTCTTGCTGATGCGGGTGACCCTTATCCTCTACAGTGTGAAGAGACGACACGTTTGTTAGCTAAAGCATTAGATTTGAATGATGATCAAATTGGGCATAGCTATCAGTCTCGTTTTGGGCGTGAACCTTGGTTAATGCCCTATACTGATAAAACCCTTGAGCAGTTACCTAAAAATGGGGTTAAATCACTGGATATTATTACGCCAGCTTTTTCTGCTGATTGCCTTGAAACGTTAGAAGAGATTGCAGAACAGTGTCGAGATAGCTATTTAGAGGCTGGTGGTGTGAGCTTTAATTATATCCCATGTCTTAATGATAATACTGTTCATATTGAGGCATTAAAAGTCATACTTTCTCCAGCGATCTCATCTTAAGTTTGGTGATAATTTAACGAGAAGTTTATTGAGTTTATCCCCTTTATACTTGAAGTCGCTAGGTTGTTGGCTGCACTCGCTTGCCTACTAGCAACGCCAATTACTTTGGGTATAACAGCAATAAAAAAGGGCATTAAGATACGAATTGACTGACGTATCTTAATGCCCTTTTTATTATTGATTACTCGCTCTTTACAAAAGAGTGTCTCAATTTAAGAGTGAGAATTAACGTTCCCAGTATGCCTCTTCTAAACTATCTTCACGTTCAGGTAATCCTCTGGATAGGCGAGGAGAATGCTGAGCCAATACTTGATAGCTTACACGGTTTGCATATTTACAAACTTGAGATAACGATGAGTAAGATAAGAAAGTGTGCTTATGCTTACTTGAGTTTGGCACATTATCTCGATGGTGACGATTAGCGGCCATGTCATGTAATAGAGCGGAAAGCGCACCATCACCAGCACCGTTAGTATTTTTAATCTTTTCTGGGCCACCCATAAATGGGGCAATGTGCGAGTAGATTTTTACTGGATTTTGACAATCTGAGTACTTCATTGGGCGACTAAATTCATACATATTAAATTCAGCAATTTCGCCTGGTAGTAGTGGAAAGCTAGTTTCTCGTTTAGTCTCTTCATCGGTAAAGCCCGCCATATAAAGCCCAACTGGACCAGCGGTACAAAGTACTAAATCAACCCATTGCAAGGTTTTATCTGCTGCTACTAATGGGTCAGACTCGCCGGTTAATGCTTCTGCTTCATCTTCATTCATTGCGACAACGGTGACATTATCTTTAATGAATTTTTGCCACCATTCAGGATTATCTTGAATAACAAATTTAGTCCCTAATGTTAGAACAACAGGAATGTCATATTGTTTTGCGTAATCAATCGCTTTTTGGGTTGCTTCAGGCATTGGGTCACCCTCTTTACAGCGCACCAAATAAGCGGTTAATACCAATGCAGAGGCTTTTTTAAAAACTTCTTCCGGAATGCTTTTCGGTTGAAGTTGATTCATTTTACCTTCGTTAATCGCAAAGGTTCGTTCACCATCTTCTGTGATTAAAGCAAAACAGCGGCCAATCGGCCCTGAGACCGGTTGCAAATAATTTAAATCGACACGAGAAGAGGTATTACAGAGGTAGCGATAAGAATAGCTGCCAATCTTGATATCTTTACTCATCACGCCTAAAAGTAGAGATTTATCATCTGCTAATGTTGAGTAATTATGTAATGTATTGCCAATCGTTCCGCCAGCAAACTCATGAGTAATGAGCGCATGCTCTTTTAGCTCGGTATAAAGCGCCTCTGCTGCTTCATCGGTAATAACTAATGAATGGCCTTTACTTAGATTATATTTTTCCACAAATGTGCTATCAACCTTAGCTTCAATGTCGACTAAGGTTTGATCAATTCCGACAATGTGATTGGTATGCATTTTTTTCTGCGGTGTGTTAACAAGAGGATCGCGCTCGCTAACGGGAAAGTAGTGTTTTGATTTACGTTGTCCAGGAAATTTCATGATCATTATTGAATATGAGGAAAGATAAGATAATTTTAGATTGATTTATGACAGACAGCAATCCTCTTATACTTTTATTTATTATTGAGGAATGTCATTAATCATAAATGGTCATTGAATTGTAGTTTTAAGGTAGGTAATATTCTGTGTTTTTAAAGGTAATTGCTGCCGGGTAATTATTACTATTATATTCAATTTTTGGGAAGATTTATGAAGAGTTGGTATCTACTGTACTGTAAAAGAAGTGAGTTACAGCGAGCTATCGTTAATCTTCAACGTCAAGGTGTTGAAACCTATATCCCAGAAGTTAGGGTTGAAAAAATTCAACGTGGAAAGAAAATGATCGTGGTTGAACCTCTCTTTCCCAATTATGTTTTTGTCCATTTTGATATTGAAATACTTCATACAACGGCAGTGCGATCGACTCGAGGGGTGGTTGATTTTGTTCGTAGCGGCACTCACCCTCAAAATGTAACTGAAGATCTTATCACTGGATTAAAAGAACGTTCAAAAATTGAATACCTGAAAGATGGCTCATTACCGAGTCAAGGGGAAATTTTTATTCTAAATCAAGCACCTTACATCGGTATTGAAGCGATTTATATGGAATCTGATGGGGAAAAACGTTCATTTATGTTGATCAACATTATAAATCAACAGGTTAAAGTCTCCATTGATAATAAAGAGTTGGCAAATAAAAAAGAAATTAACTAACATAGCATTATTATTGGATACCATTATCTATACTTAATTATACCTTTGTTACTTGAAGTTGTATTAAATAGCGTTAAAAACTTCATGTAAACAGTGAGTGTCATCATTATATTAAAAAGAATTAAGCGGGAAACGATGAAAATTGCAATAGCAGGTACAGGTTATGTTGGTTTATCCAATGCAATGTTATTGGCTCAAAATAATGAAGTCATTGCCATTGATATCATTGAAGAGAAAGTAGAATTATTAAATAGTGGTAAATCACCGATTGTTGATCGTGAAATTGAAGATTTTCTCGCGAATAAAGCATTAAACTTTAAAGCAACACTCAATAAAGAGTTAGCTTACCAAAACGCGGATTACGTTATTATCGCTACGCCGACTGATTATGACGTCAAAACCAACTATTTTAATACTTCTTCAGTTGAAGCTGTTATTCGTGATGTTCAAAGCATTAATCCGAATGCAACGATGATTATTAAGTCAACGGTCCCGGTAGGTTATACTCAGCGTATTAAAGAAGAGTTAGCAACTGATAATATTATCTTCTCTCCCGAGTTTTTAAGAGAAGGTAAAGCTTTATACGATAATCTTTATCCATCACGTATTATTGTGGGTGAAAAGAGTGATCGTGCAACAATATTTGCAAACCTACTAGTTACTGGCGCATTAAAAGAAGATATTGATGTGTTATTTACTGACTCCACTGAAGCTGAAGCGGTTAAATTGTTTTCTAATACCTATTTAGCAATGCGTGTTGCTTACTTTAATGAATTAGATTCTTACGCTGAAGCGCATGGTTTAGATGCTAAACAAATTATCGAAGGGGTAGGGTTAGATCCTCGTATTGGGAATCACTATAACAATCCATCATTTGGCTATGGTGGTTATTGTCTGCCGAAAGATACTAAGCAGCTATTAGCAAATTATCAAGATGTACCAAATTGCCTGATTAATGCCATCGTTGATGCTAATACGACACGTAAAGATTTTATCTCTGACTCGATTTTAAAGCGTAAGCCGAATGTCGTTGGAGTTTATCGCCTAATTATGAAGTCTGGTTCTGATAACTTTAGAGCGTCATCGATTCAAGGGATCATGAAGCGTTTAAAAGCGAAAGGTGTTGAAGTGGTGGTGTTTGAACCTGTATTAGAAGAAGACGACTTCTTCCATTCTCGTGTGATTAAAGATCTCGAAGAGTTTAAACAATGCTCTGACGTGATTGTTTCAAATCGAATGGATGAAGAGTTGAAAGATGTTGCAGAGAAAGTATATACGCGCGATCTTTTTGGCTCAGATTAATGTCGAGTCATGAGTTGAGTTAGTATCATGTTGTTTTTTCGTCACCGATAAAATATCAAGTACAGTCAAGAAAATGCACAGCAGAAATGTTGTGCATTTTTTATTTAAGTTGAAAAAATAACCAGATTTTTAGTCTATCTTTATAAAAAGAAATAAATAAATAAGAAAACAATTGCATTTGTATCCTATTCGTTTAGTTATACCTATTAATAAGGTTTCTAATTATGAAAATTAAACCTGTTACTTTAAATTTCTTTTCTCAATATAAGTCGATATTTAGAGAGATGTCTCTTTTGCCTGCTTTATTTGCATCTATCGGTTTACTTTTTGCACCACTCATTTTTGCTTCAGACTCTTCACCCTCACCTATTTCTAAGATATCCACGACTCAAGCAGAGAATAAACGTGTTAAACCATCAATACCTTTCCCTGATAATCATCGCTGTAAAAAGACACTAAATTACCATACCTACTTAGCAGGGGTGAATATTGGGGAATTAACACGGATTATTGATTGGCAAGAGCAACAAGCCCATGTCGATTCCGCAGGAAAGTTAAGTCTATTGGGTGTCAAAGCTATTTTTGAACAACAAACGGTATTGATTTGGTCGCCCAAGTTTGGCGCATTTGTTCCTTCTTCATCAAAACAGACTTTAGAAGGCTTTAAAGACCGCAAAATGAAGACAAGTTTTAGTGATGATGGGACTAAATCTAGAGTTATTCTTGATGGCAAACCTCAAGAGTTTGATAATGAAGGAATGCCACTGGCTGATATTAATACAGTGAGCACGGCAATTCGTTACGCGTTATTAAATGATATCAAAGATATTAAATTATATCGTCAAGGTCGTAATAAAATTAAACCTCTTCATTTTCAAGTTCAAGGATTAGATAAAATTAAAACGAAAACATGGGGAGAAATTCCAGCATATCGTGTCTATGAAGTGGGTAAATATAAAAAAGTGCAACTTTGGTTTTCACCAGATTTTGACTACCAATTGGTAAAAGCAAGGTATGATACGGTTTTAAATGTTACTGTTGAATTAGTAAAAAAACACGTTGAGTGTTAATCCTCACTGTATTTAAACAAATTATTTTGAGAACTTTTTAATTAAGAGGCAATAATGGACAAGCTATCCTCCATCGTCAAAATACTACTCTTGGTCTTGATCAGTAGTTATTCTCTATCTACATTTGCAAACACTGAAACGAACTCGGCGCCAACGGCTAAACAGTGGCCTCAACAAATTGAAGTGGGTAATAACAGCTTAGTTGTTTATGAACCTCAAGCTCAAGAACTCACGGGGAATGTTTTACAAGGGAGAACCGCAGTCTCTTTTAAAGTCGATGGTGGAGAACCAATCTTTGGAACGATGTGGTTTACAACACGAGTTGATATTGATAAATCTGAAGATAAAGCGACGGCAAGAAACTTTGTTGTGACAAAAATGGGATGGCCAAAAGATAGTGAAGTGGATAGTGTCGCATTTACGAAACGAGTCAATGATACGATTGAAAACTCCGTATTCATTTTTTCAGCCTCAAAGTTAGCCGCAAGCCTTAAAATTGCCGATAGAGAAAATAGCCATATTGCTGAGTTGAAAAATACGCCACCGAAAATGGTCTTTTCTAATCAACTCGCGCTGTTATTACTGTTTGATGGTGAGCCGAAATTTAAGGTAATCCCGAATAGTGATTACCTTCGCGCTGAGAATACACCTTATTATGTGGTAAAAAGTACGAAAACGTCGCAGTACTATTTAACCGATGGTGTTAATTGGTATTTTTCACGCAATGTGATGAGTGGTTGGATGCCAGAGTCGACACCGCCGAGTGATTTGATTCAACTGGTTTCAAAGCAGATGCCAGCAGACCAAAAAAAACGTCAAAATCAATTTGCTCATAATTTGAAGATTATTGTCGCTACTGAGCCCACTGAAGTGATTTCAACCGACGGCGTTCCTAATTGGCAAGCGTTATCGACAGGCAATATCTTATACGTTAAAAATACAGAAACCGCTTGGCTACGTGATCTCTCATCCGGCGAAATGTATGTATTGCTTTCTGGACGTTGGTTTAAATCAACCTCTAAAAATGGTCCTTGGGTCTTTGTTCCTGCAACTGAACTACCAAAAGCGTTTAAAGATATTCCTGCGAATTCTGAGATTGGCGGTGTACGTACCTCGGTTGCTGGAACGCCAGAAGCAGATCAAGCGGTAATGGATGCTCAAATCCCTCAAACAACTGCCATTGATAGAAGCAAAGCAACATTAACTGTGGCATATTCTGGTCAACCACAATTTGTGGTCATTCCAGGCACCAATATCTATTATGTCCAAAACTCTGGAACACAGGTTTTGCGAATTGATAACCGTTATTACGCTTTAGATAATGCGGTTTGGTTTACTTCTACCAGCGCAAGTGGTCCTTGGGTTGTAGCTGATACCATTCCAACTACCGTCATTGCTGAGATCCCACCAAGCTCGCCAGCTTATAATATGACTTTTGTACAGATTTATGATTCGACGCCAACGGTTGTTTATGTTGGTTATACTCCGGGGTATTTATGGTCTTTCCCATATTATGGTGTCCCTGTTTATGGTACAGGCTGGTATTATCCACCTTATGTTGGAGCTATTTATTATCCTCGTCCTGTCACTTGGGGTCTTCATGTTGGTTATAACTCATGGACGGGATGGAATGTTGGAGTCAGCTGGAGTAATGGCTTTATCAGTGCTGGCTTTGGTTGGAGCCAAAATTGTTGTGGTCATTGGGGCTGGGGTGGAAATAATATCCATGATAATAATATAAATATTGAGAATAACGGCAATATTAATATTGGTAATACGGTCAATATTGGTAATCGAACGGATGTGAATAAGCATTTTAATAATATCAATGGAAATAATGTTAATAGAAACGACATTAATCGCAATAATATTTATCAAAACCGAGATAACCGCCTACGTAATGCTAACGTCAATCAACTGAGAGATAATCATCCTAAAGCGCGAGTCAATAATCAGTTGCGTAATAATGTTTATGCAGATAAGAACGGCAATATTATGCGTAATGAGAATGGACAATGGCAACAGAGAACAAATAATAGTTGGAAGACTAGAGATCTAAATCAATTAGATACCAATAGAGTGAATCAACAGCAGCGTCATAATAGACAGTTGGATAATCATCAGAATTTAAATAATAATCATAAATTTCAAGGTAATAATCAGTGGCAGCACCATTCAACCATTGATAGAGAGGGCTTGAATCACTCTTTCCAAAATCGTCAATTCCAAGGTCAATTTCAGGGGCTTGGCGGAATGCGTGCCGGCGGTGGTTTACACAGTGGTGGATTTGAAGGACGTTTACGTTAAACTTTAATAAATACTTACTCATAAATATTGCATATAATTTCAAGTGGGGTATTATGCTCTTGTGTTGGGAATAAATGCAGAATAAGTGAATGAGTATTCAAGTTAGCGGTTTAGATAAAAGTTATGGTAAACATCAAGTTTTACATGATGTCAGTTTTTCGTGTGAAACGGGCGATACCCTTGTGTTACTTGGCCCAAGTGGTGCAGGTAAGAGCTCTCTATTACGTGTTTTAAATCTGCTTGAAACAGGTGAAAATGGAGAGCTTTCTATTGCCGATCAGTTCTTTGACTTTTCAGCACCATTAGAAGAGAGAAAAGGACAAGCTTTAAGACGTCAAGTTGGTATGGTCTTTCAACAATATAACCTATGGCCACATCTTTCTGTATTAGACAACTTAATCGAAGCACCTATCAAAGTATTAGGAATGAGTCGTCAAGACGCAAAAGCAGAAGCGATTCTTCTTCTTAAACAACTTCAATTAGAAGAAAAAGCCAATCATTGGCCCCTTCAGTTATCTGGTGGTCAGCAGCAACGTGTAGCTATTGCTCGTGCATTAATGATGAAACCAGATGTTCTTCTTTTTGATGAACCTACCGCAGCTTTAGATCCTGAGATAACCAGTCAAGTCGTTTCAATTATTCAAGAGTTAAGTGAAACGGGGATAACTCAAGTTGTCGTTACTCATGAAGTCGACTTTGCTAGAAAGATTGCCAGCCATATTCTCTACCTAGAACAAGGAAAAGTGGTAGAGTTTGGTGATAACCGTGCATTTACAGCTCCTCAAACACAAGCCTTTGCTAACTATTTAGCTCACTAATTCATAAAAACAATTTATAATAATTAATAATGGAATCGATATTATGTTGAATAAAAAATTAATTGCCTTAGTACTAGCAGTAACATCATTTCAAGTAGCAGCTAAACAGCAAGAGATTAGCTTTGTAATGGAAGCGACTTATGCTCCTTTTGAGTATATCGATCAAAATAACCAAATTCAGGGTTTTGATGTTGATCTTGCGAATGCGCTTTGTAAAGAACTAGATGCTAAATGTAGTTTTCATAATCAAGCTTTTGATAGCTTAATTCCTGCCCTTAAGTTTCATCGTTATGATGCCGCTATCTCAGCAATGGATATTACCGAAGCCCGTAGCCAACAAGTGAGTTTTACTGCGCCTTATTATGATAATGCCGCTATTTTTGTTGCTAGTGACAAAACACTGACAAATGCAGAGCAATTAAAAGGTAAACGAGTAGGTGTACAAAATGGCTCTACTCACCAAAGTTATCTATTAGATAAGATGCCAGATGTAACGCCAGTTCCTTACGGTAGTTATCAAGATGCATTCATGGACATGAAAACAGGACGTATTAATGCCGTATTTGGTGATACAGCGGTGATTGCGGATTGGGTGAAAAAAGATGCAGATGTATCAACCGTGGGTCAACCAGTAACAGACAAACAGTATTTTGGTAATGGTTTTGGCATTGCAGTAGGTAAAGATAATACTGAGCTATTGGGGCAACTAAACAAAGCATTAGTGGCTGTTAAAAAAGATGGCACCTACCAAGAAATTTTTAATACGTATTTTGCTAAGTAAATGATGTCATTTGAATCAGGCTACGGTTTATTATTGGTACAAGCTAGTTGGATGACTATTCAGCTAGCCGTTGCTAGCTTAGCGTTAGGGTTAATTCTCTCTATCATCTTTACATTAGGTGAAACCAATAAGTTTAAAATGATTGCATGGCCAACGACTATTTTTGTCACTTTATTACGCGGTCTACCTGAGTTATTGGTCGTTTTATTTATCTTTTTTGGATCGAGTCAAATTATCTTCTATATCACTGGAGAGTTTGTTGAGATCAGCCCATTTCTATCAGGAACTATCGCTTTAGCGCTTATTTTTGCCTCTTATGCATCACAAACTATCCGAGGTGCATTAAAAGCAGTATCAAAAGGGCAGGTCGAAGCTGCAACTGCTCTCGGTATTGGTCGAGCTTATACTTCATGGCGCATTATTGCTCCGCAAGCAGCAATTCATGCATTACCGGGTTTAACTAATCAATGGTTAGTCTTATTAAAAGATACGGCATTGGTTTCATTAATTGGTGTTACCGAACTTTTAAAGCAAGCTCAGTTAACCGCAGCAGTGACTCACCAAAGTTTTAATTGGTATGCAGGCGTAGCAGTAATATATCTTGTGATTAGCCTTGTCAGTCAAAAATTGATTGACCAAATGAATAAGAAACTGGCCATTCCAGGGCATGGTAACTAATTATGAATGAAGTCCATTTTTGGCAAATGGTTGGTGGCTTACAAACCAGTTTGATTTTGAGTTTTTCTTCATTAATCGTAGGCGGTATTCTTGCGATTCTGATGACAATGGTACTGGTGACTCGTATTCCAGTATTATCTTTATTTACAAAAGCGATCATTACCGTATTTACCGGAACACCATTATTAGTCCAGATTTTCTTGATCTATTATGGACCTGGTCAATTTGAAGTGATTCGTGAAAGTATCTTATGGTCTTGGCTGAGTCAGCCATGGGCGTGTGCGATGTTGGCATTGGCACTTAATACCGCAGCATATAGTACTCAATTATTTAAAGGTGCATTTAATAGTATTGCATCTGGACAATGGGAAGCGTGCAGATCTCTTGGTATGGGGCAGTGGAATACATTAAGAATTTTATTACCTTTTGCGATACGTCGTGCAATTCCTGCCTATTCAAATGAAGTAATTTTAGTTTTTAAAGGGACATCTTTAGCAAGTACTATCACAATTATGGATATCATGGGATTTGCACAGCGTATTAATGCACAAACTTATGACACTTTGACGGTATTTGCAGTTGCTGGTGGGTTTTATCTTATCGTAAATGGCTTACTCACTTTACTCTTTAGAATACTAGAGAAGAAAGCATTAGCATTTGAAAGTCACTAGGTATTCAATTTTTCTATCATTTAATTTTATTAACTCCTTTTATTACCACTGTTATGATTACTCAAATTGAAGTGTTCAGGTACGGAGGAATAAAAGGAGTTATTCTATTTTGTTCGAGTCATATCAAGGTAGAGCTCTTCTACTTTTGTTCTTGCCCAATCTGTTTTACGTAAAAACTTAAGACTCGAGTTGATACTGGGATCTTGGGTGAAACAGCGTATATTAATTCGATACCCCAATTCTTCCCAACCATAATGTTCAACCAGTTCCGTTACTATCTTTTTTAATGTAATACCATGTAGAGGATTATTTTCTTGAGTCACTGTTTATCTCCTTGCTAATCTTTTGATGTACTGTAAAGCAATTATACCTTTCTTACTTGAAGTTGCTAGGTTGTTGGCTGTATTCATTCGCCCCAATCATATAGTACTCTTATACTCATGGGGCCTCATTCACTTACCGCCTACTATCAACTCCAATTAATTTTGGTTATAGATAACAGATTCTAGTGATTCCCTCTGTCATAATGAAATATACTTTTTTATGTAAAGCTAGTTAGACTTGGTCGATTCTTTGGTTCGGATTAATAGAAAAATAGCACTTATCGTTTACAAAATAGACGAATACAAGTCGAAAACAAAAAAAAACACAAAAATAGTCTATTTATTATTCGGTTGAGAAAAAAGTACTTTACATTAGAACGGCACTACCTTAGTATCAGCGGCGTTGGAGAGATGGCTGAGTGGTCGAAAGCACCGGTCTTGAAAACCGGCAAGGGTTTGTAGCCCTTCTAGGGTTCAAATCCCTATCTCTCCGCCACATTCAGTTGTTTGAGTTTTTAAACTTGGATAACGAAAACAAATATTGTGCCGACTTAGCTCAGTAGGTAGAGCAACTGACTTGTAATCAGTAGGTCACCAGTTCGACTCCGGTAGTCGGCACCATTATTTGCGTGCATCGTATAATGGCTATTACCTCAGCCTTCCAAGCTGATGATGCGGGTTCGATTCCCGCTGCACGCTCCAAATTCTATTTTTAGATTTTGAAGTGACAACCTTCGAACGAGGGTGGTCAACAATTTGTTTCTTTTTATTATTTATCAAATAATTGAAATTAATTGTTGACTTAAAATTAGGGAACTGTATTATACGGCTCCTTGCTTCGCAACTGTTAGCGATAACAACTGCGATGTCAATGCTCTTTAACAATTTAACTTATTCAATCTGTGTGGGCACTCGTTATCGAGAATCAACAAAAAGATTACTCAATGAACTGAGTGACCAATACAGTGTAAGACATAATTTATTATGAATTATACTGGCACAGTCAATTCACTATCATTCTGTTGGAATGATAGTAGCTTTAAGATTACATTCTTTATTTATAAAGAATTAGTTTTGAAGTCAGTATTCGTTGAGCCGTTTCGAAAGAAACAACAAAACTTTAATTGAAGAGTTTGATCATGGCTCAGATTGAACGCTGGCGGCAGGCCTAACACATGCAAGTCGAGCGGTAACAGAGAGTAGCTTGCTACTCTGCTGACGAGCGGCGGACGGGTGAGTAATGCTTGGGAAGTTGCCTTAATGAGGGGGATAACTATTGGAAACGATAGCTAATACCGCATAATTCTCTACGGAGCAAAGCAGGGGACCTTCGGGCCTTGCGCATTAAGATACGCCCAAGTGGGATTAGCTAGTTGGTGAGGTAATGGCTCACCAAGGCGACGATCCCTAGCTGGTCTGAGAGGATGATCAGCCACACTGGAACTGAGACACGGTCCAGACTCCTACGGGAGGCAGCAGTGGGGAATATTGCACAATGGGCGAAAGCCTGATGCAGCCATGCCGCGTGTATGAAGAAGGCCTTAGGGTTGTAAAGTACTTTCAGCAGTGAGGAAGGTGGTAAGCTTAATACGCTTGCCACTTGACGTTAGCTGCAGAAGAAGCACCGGCTAACTCCGTGCCAGCAGCCGCGGTAATACGGAGGGTGCGAGCGTTAATCGGAATTACTGGGCGTAAAGCGCATGCAGGCGGCCTATTAAGTCAGATGTGAAAGCCCGGAGCTCAACTCCGGAAGGTCATTTGAAACTGGTAGGCTAGAGTCTTGTAGAGGGGGGTAGAATTTCAGGTGTAGCGGTGAAATGCGTAGAGATCTGAAGGAATACCAGTGGCGAAGGCGGCCCCCTGGACAAAGACTGACGCTCAGATGCGAAAGCGTGGGTAGCAAACGGGATTAGATACCCCGGTAGTCCACGCCGTAAACGATGTCTACTTGAAGGTTGTGGCCTTGAGCCGTGGCTTTCGGAGCTAACGCGTTAAGTAGACCGCCTGGGGAGTACGGTCGCAAGATTAAAACTCAAATGAATTGACGGGGGCCCGCACAAGCGGTGGAGCATGTGGTTTAATTCGATGCAACGCGAAGAACCTTACCTACTCTTGACATCTACAGAAGCCAGCGGAGACGCAGGTGTGCCTTCGGGAACTGTAAGACAGGTGCTGCATGGCTGTCGTCAGCTCGTGTTGTGAAATGTTGGGTTAAGTCCCGCAACGAGCGCAACCCTTATCCTTGTTTGCCAGCACGTAATGGTGGGAACTCCAGGGAGACTGCCGGTGATAAACCGGAGGAAGGTGGGGACGACGTCAAGTCATCATGGCCCTTACGAGTAGGGCTACACACGTGCTACAATGGCGCATACAGAGGGCTGCAAGCTAGCGATAGTGAGCGAATCCCAAAAAGTGCGTCGTAGTCCGGATTGGAGTCTGCAACTCGACTCCATGAAGTCGGAATCGCTAGTAATCGTGGATCAGAATGCCACGGTGAATACGTTCCCGGGCCTTGTACACACCGCCCGTCACACCATGGGAGTGGGCTGCACCAGAAGTAGATAGCTTAACCTTTCGGGGAGGGCGTTTACCACGGTGTGGTTCATGACTGGGGTGAAGTCGTAACAAGGTAGCCCTAGGGGAACCTGGGGCTGGATCACCTCCTTAACGATTTGATATTTCGTGATGAGTACCCACACAGATTGAATAAGATTAATATGTAGTAGAGATGATAAAGGGGTTATAGCTCAGCTGGGAGAGCGCCTGCCTTGCACGCAGGAGGTCTGCGGTTCGATCCCGCATAGCTCCACCACTTTCTAAAAGCTTTAGGATAGAGCTTTTAGGAAGTGGTTTTTTTATCACTAAAATCTTGCAAAAGATTATGCTCTTTAACAATTTGGAAAGCTGACTAGTAAACTCGTTAGTGATTTTTTAATCATTAATAAGTTGAAAAGTAATAATTGTTTATTCGAAAGAATAAACGAGTTCTCAACACAATACACATTCAAGTGTCTTGTATTCAAATTAACATCATTGATGTTAATTCTATATTGAGTCCGGCAAACGATAATTAACATTACCCTGTTGATTATCAACAATCAAAAACCTTGGTTGCTTTTTGTTTTCACTTTTTAAAAGTGAAGGCAAATTTGTATCATACATAAAGACCCTTTCGGGTTGTATGGTTAAGTGACTAAGCGTATACGGTGGATGCCTTGGCAGTCAGAGGCGATGAAGGACGTGCTAACCTGCGAAAAGGGTTGGTGAGCTGGTAAGAAGCGTTATTAACCAACCATGTCCGAATGGGGAAACCCACTTAGCATAAGCTAGGTATCCTATAGTGAATTCATAGCTATAGGAGGCAAACTCGGGGAACTGAAACATCTAAGTACCCGAAGGAAAAGAAATCAATTGAGATTCCGACAGTAGCGGCGAGCGAACTCGGATTAGCCCTTAAGCATAGTTAGAGTTAGGTGAACACGCTGGAAAGCGTGGCGATAGAGGGTGATAGCCCCGTAGCCGAAGAGTCTAATTAAGTGAAATCGAGTAGGACGGGACACGTGGTATCCTGTCTGAACATGGGGGGACCATCCTCCAAGGCTAAATACTCCTGACTGACCGATAGTGAACCAGTACCGTGAGGGAAAGGCGAAAAGAACCCCTGTGAGGGGAGTGAAATAGAACCTGAAACCGTATACGTACAAGCAGTGGGAGCCTCTTTTATGGGGTGACTGCGTACCTTTTGTATAATGGGTCAGCGACTTATATTCAGTGGCAAGGTTAACCGTTTAGGGGAGCCGTAGGGAAACCGAGTCTTAACTGGGCGACACAGTCTCTGGATATAGACCCGAAACCGAGTGATCTAGCCATGGGCAGGTTGAAGGTTGAGTAACATCAACTGGAGGACCGAACCGACTAATGTTGAAAAATTAGCGGATGACTTGTGGCTAGGGGTGAAAGGCCAATCAAACTCGGAGATAGCTGGTTCTCCCCGAAAGCTATTTAGGTAGCGCCTCGGACGAATACTACTGGGGGTAGAGCACTGTTAAGGCTAGGGGGTCATCCCGACTTACCAACCCTTTGCAAACTCCGAATACCAGTAAGTAATATCCGGGAGACACACGGCGGGTGCTAACGTCCGTCGTGGAGAGGGAAACAACCCAGACCGTCAGCTAAGGTCCCAAAGTTGTGATTAAGTGGGAAACGATGTGGGAAGGCTCAGACAGCCAGGATGTTGGCTTAGAAGCAGCCATCATTTAAAGAAAGCGTAATAGCTCACTGGTCGAGTCGGCCTGCGCGGAAGATGTAACGGGGCTAAATCACACACCGAAGCTACGGCAATATAGCTTGCTATATTGGGTAGGGGAGCGTTCTGTAAGCGGTTGAAGGTGTATCGAGAGGTATGCTGGACGTATCAGAAGTGCGAATGCTGACATGAGTAACGATAAAGGGGGTGAAAAGCCCCCTCGCCGGAAGACCAAGGGTTCCTGTCCAACGTTAATCGGGGCAGGGTGAGTCGACCCCTAAGATGAGGCTGAGAAGCGTAATCGATGGGAAACGGGTTAATATTCCCGTACTTTTTACGACTGCGATGGGGGGACGGAGAAGGCTAGGTGGGCCTGGTGATGGTTATCCAGGTTCAAGTGCGTAGGCGGAAGGTTTAGGTAAATCCGGACCTTTTTTAACGCTGAGACACGATGTCGAGCTACTAAGGTAGTGAAGTCATTGATGCCATGCTTCCAGGAAAAGCCTCTAAGCTTCAGGTCGTAAGAAATCGTACCCCAAACCGACACAGGTGGTCGGGTAGAGAATACCAAGGCGCTTGAGAGAACTCGGGTGAAGGAACTAGGCAAAATGGTACCGTAACTTCGGGAGAAGGTACGCTGCCGGCGGTGATGGGACTTGCTCCCTAAGCTGCTGGCAGTCGCAGATACCAGGTGGCTGCAACTGTTTATTAAAAACACAGCACTGTGCAAAATCGAAAGATGACGTATACGGTGTGACGCCTGCCCGGTGCCGGAAGGTTAATTGATGGGGTTATCTTCGGAGAAGCTCTTGATCGAAGCCCCGGTAAACGGCGGCCGTAACTATAACGGTCCTAAGGTAGCGAAATTCCTTGTCGGGTAAGTTCCGACCTGCACGAATGGCGTAATGATGGCCACGCTGTCTCCACCCGAGACTCAGTGAAATTGAAATCGCAGTGAAGATGCTGTGTACCCGCGGCTAGACGGAAAGACCCCGTGAACCTTTACTACAGCTTGGCACTGAACATTGACCCTACATGTGTAGGATAGGTGGGAGACTTTGAAACCGCGTCGCCAGATGCGGTGGAGTCAACCTTGAAATACCACCCTTGTATGCTTGATGTTCTAACGTTGGTCCCTAATCGGGATTGCGGACAGTGCCTGGTGGGTAGTTTGACTGGGGCGGTCTCCTCCCAAAGAGTAACGGAGGAGCACGAAGGTGGGCTAATCACGGTCGGACATCGTGAGGTTAGTGCAATGGCATAAGCCCGCTTGACTGCGAGAATGACAATTCGAGCAGGTGCGAAAGCAGGTCATAGTGATCCGGTGGTTCTGAATGGAAGGGCCATCGCTCAACGGATAAAAGGTACTCCGGGGATAACAGGCTGATACCGCCCAAGAGTTCATATCGACGGCGGTGTTTGGCACCTCGATGTCGGCTCATCACATCCTGGGGCTGAAGTCGGTCCCAAGGGTATGGCTGTTCGCCATTTAAAGTGGTACGCGAGCTGGGTTTAGAACGTCGTGAGACAGTTCGGTCCCTATCTGCCGTGGGCGTTGGAAGATTGAAGGGGGCTGCTCCTAGTACGAGAGGACCGGAGTGGACGAACCACTGGTGTTCGGGTTGTCATGCCAATGGCATTGCCCGGTAGCTAAGTTCGGAATCGATAACCGCTGAAAGCATCTAAGCGGGAAGCGAGCCCTGAGATGAGTCTTCCCTGGCACTATAAGTGTCCTAAAGGGTTGTTCGAGACTAGAACGTTGATAGGCAGGGTGTGTAAGCGTAGCGATACGTTGAGCTAACCTGTACTAATTGCCCGTGAGGCTTAACCATACAACACCCAAAGGGTTTTGATGGACTCAAAAGAATACGACTCGACGAGTCAAAAGATACTTGAATGAAGTATTGAGAATATTATTACTTAAACAAAAAAGTTAATTATCAGACTTTCCAAATTTCGTTAAACGCGAATATTCGCGGTTAACAACAAAATTTGCTTGGCGACCATAGCATTGTGGACCCACCTGACTCCATTCCGAACTCAGAAGTGAAACACAATCGCGCCGATGGTAGTGTGGGGTCTCCCC
This sequence comes from Vibrio sp. SS-MA-C1-2, assembly GCF_021513135.1. Lineage (NCBI taxonomy): Bacteria > Pseudomonadati > Pseudomonadota > Gammaproteobacteria > Vibrionales > Vibrionaceae > Vibrio > Vibrio sp. SS-MA-C1-2. Next base: position 2,891,387 of record NZ_CP090981.1, on the reverse strand, counting down.
ATGTGAGAGTAGGTCATCGCCAGGCTTCAAATTCTGTCTTTAGATTTTAAAATCTGAAAGCAAACCAGTTCTGCAATAGCGGACAGTAAAGAACCCAGCCTTTGGCTGGGTTTTTTGCGTTTTGGTAAATTAAAGTGTTTCTGATTTAGACTTCAGTTAATAAATAATAACGGATCTTTAGATATTACGAATGTTCATCTATTAAAAAACTTTATACTGACTATCTGCTATCTTGGCTTTTAGTCTTGATTATTTGAATAAGAATCCCAGTTGCTTAATTTATGTTATTTAGTATGCATGAATCTTCTTCTTACTTGAAATTGTTAGGTTTTTGGCTTTGTTTGTCTCGATTATATATAACACCTATATTCATCGGTCTCACTCACTAACCATCGACTAGTAACTCATATATATGAGACTTATTCACGTATCGCTTACTAGTTACTTCAATTATTTTAAGGATGAATATCAGATAAAAAGTCTTTTTTAAATAATTCAATTCTATTTGTCGTATTTATATTGTATATGAATGGTTTGTTAGATATAAGTTATAAATAAATATTTTTTAGCATTAATTGATTTTGTTTATCTTTATTTTTTATGTTTATTGTTTGTTTTAATTGATTCTTGTTAATGCTTTTGTTGTTTAATCATGTTTTATAATTACTAATAATTTAAATTTATTATTTATATCAGTTTTTCTTATTTTTGCTATCGGTATTTATAGGGTTAGGTTGTATACTCTAGTGTATAAGCCTATAAATAAGTGGCAATAATAAAATGAATAGTCATCATCAAGATAGTAAAGTGAAAATTAAAGTTAATTTGACTTTACTATTATTAAAATTAATTTCCAGTTTTCCATTAATTTGGCAAGAGCATCTGGGTAAATTTATTGGGAGAAAGATATTTCCCATGTTAAAAGATCGCAGAAGTATTATTAAAAAGAATTGTGATCTTTGCTTTCCTGAGTGGTCTGAAGTTGAGAGAGAAATACTAGTTAATAAAAATATTGATAATACCGGCATTGCAATTTTAGAGACAATGAGAGCTTGGAGTTGGAATGATAAGCAAATATCTAAAAATGTGACAATTGAGGGCTTAGAGAAGCTGATAGAGCTGCAAAAAGAGCAACGTGGTATTATTCTACTGGGTGTTCATACCGTTCACATGGAAATGGCCATTAGAGCCCTGTCTATTCAAGCGGATATTAGCGGAGTATATCGTGCAAACAAGAAAGCTTTTGTTGAACATTTACAAGTTAAAGGTCGAACAAAAAGTAATCTGAAATTAATTAATCGTAAAGATGTACGCACTATGATTAAGACATTGAAAGGTGGACAAACGCTTTGGTTTGCTGCCGATCAAGATTATGGTAATAAAAAAGGCAGTGCTTTTGCACCTTTTTATAATGTAGAAGCATGTACCATTACAACAATAAGAGATCTACAGCGGATTTCTAACAGTTTAGTTGTTTCTGTTTCTTTTATTAGGAAATCGGATGGGCATTACAAAATGGAAATTAGTGATCCCTTGACAGATATTATTTGTAATTCGGCAGAAGAGCATGCAGTGGCAATAAATAAACTGAATGAGAGTTTGATTAATTTAGCTCCAGAGCAATATATGTGGATTCATCGTCGTTTTAAAAACAGACCATTAGGTGAATGTAGCGTTTATTAATTCTGGTCACTAATAAAATAAAAAAGATCGTTAACTTAATCAGTTAACGATCTTTTTTATTTTATACTCTTCATACTTGAAGCTGTTAGGCTGTTGACTGCGTTCACTCGCTGTTAGTTAATACCCATGGAGCCTCACTTACTTGTCGCCTACTAGCAACTCCATATATATCAAATTTTATTATTCAGTTTCTTCTGAAGAGTGGTTCGTCATCTGGTCATAATAGCGGTGGTGAATTGTATGATGGTGATGATGTTTCTCTGAATGATCGCTATGCAGGTGCTCATCGTGATTTTTTCATACACGATTAGTTATTATGTAAACGAAGAAAGAATGGCGTCCCCACCAGGACTCGAACCTGGAGCACAGACTTAGGAGGTCTGGGATTTATCCTGTTAATCGATAGAGACATTGATATTTATTCTATCTAAAATATCAATTGAATAAAAGAGTTATGATAAAACTTAATTAATGATCTAATCTAATAATGAATCATAGATATAAGTTGTAAAATTGAGGGAATTAAACTACCTATTTAGAGTTATTTTTATTTCTTATGCTTATTAATACCCTGTAAATAGTAGGGTGAATTTATTATATCTAAATAGGTACCAGTTGATTTACTTGCCGGTAACATTAGTGACAAGGTGTTTACTTGGTTTTTTGAGTGCTTATTTATACCAAGATGGTGAAAGTGTGATTTGAAACATACTTTGTCCCATTTCTTTGTAAATTGATATTAATAGTGAACACAAAGCTATCAGTCAACAATTTGCGTATGCTAATATTTATAACTTATAAGATTATATTGGATAGTTGTCTTTATTATGTTGGATGTTAAAAATCTTAGTTGTATTCGTGATGAAAGGGTTTTATTTGATGAACTCTCATTTTCTGTCACTAAAGGGGAACTTATTCAAGTTGAAGGACCTAATGGAGCAGGGAAAACCAGTCTATTGCGAATTTTAACGGGATTAGCTCCGGCGGATGAAGGAGAAATCTATTGGTGTGGTGAACGTATTCAATCTGCAAGAGAAGAATTTCATCAAGATCTTCTTTTTCTTGGACATCACTCTGGAGTGAAAGCAGAATTGACAGCGTTTGAGAATTTAGCTTTCATTCAATCATTACATGCCAAAAAAGATGAGGATAAGATTTGGCAAGCTTTAGCTAAAGTTGGATTAGCTGGACGTGAAGATATTCCAGCAGGACAATTATCAGCAGGTCAACAACGTCGAGTTGGTTTAGCTCGTTTATGGTTAAGTGAACAAATATTATGGATTTTAGATGAGCCATTAACGGCAATTGATAAACAAGGGGTTGCTGTACTCGAAGAGCTCTTTATGGCGCATGCAGATAACGGTGGTATTGTTATCCTTACGACTCATCAAGATATGTTTATTGATAATCCAAGATTAAGAAAGATCATTTTAGGGAATGTGTCATGATCGGAGCTATCGGACAAATTATTCGACGCGAATTGACAATTGCGTATCGAAAACAGGCTGAAATATTTAATCCATTGTGGTTCTTTTTGATTGTTATCACCCTTTTCCCACTTGCGATTGGTCCTGAATCAAATTTATTAAGTCGTATTGCTCCCGGTATTGTATGGGTTGCGGCATTGCTTGCATCACTATTGTCATTAGAGCGACTTTTTCGTGACGATTACATGGATGGATCACTTGAACAGATGATGTTAATGCCTGTTCCTCTCCCTGTCATTGTTTTTGCTAAGATTTTTGCTCATTGGATGTTAACGGGATTACCTTTACTGTTAATTAGTCCATTACTGGCCGTTTTGCTCTCTTTAAGCTTTAATGTCTGGTTTGCGGTTGTATTAACGCTTCTGTTAGGTACACCGACCCTGAGCTTTCTTGGTGCGATTGGGGTTGCATTGACTGTTGGATTAAGAAAAGGTGGCGTACTGCTTAGTTTACTTGTTCTTCCGCTTTATATCCCGATTTTAATTTTTGCCACATCAGCCATAGAAGCGGCGGATTTAGGAATGGCAATGAATGGCCAATTAGCGATTCTAGGCGCGATGTTAACAGCAGCAGTTACACTTTCTCCATTTGCTGTTTCTGCAGCATTAAGAGTCAGTGTTAATTAAAATTATTTCTTTTATTTATTTCTTTTATTTTTTAACTTTTAAGTGGGTATTGTAATGTGGAAGTGGCTTCACCCTTATGCACAAGCAGAAAAGACCTATAACCTTTGCGGTAAATTGATACCGTGGTTTGCCGTCTTAGCTATTGTGTCACTATTTACAGGGACGATCTGGGGATTAGCTTTTGCGCCTTCAGACTATCAACAAGGCGATAGCTTTAGACTGATTTATATTCATGTACCATCGGCGATTTGGTCTATGGGTGTTTATATGTCGATGGCAATTGCTGCATTTATTGGCTTGGTCTGGCAGCTAAAACTCTCAAGTATGGCTGCGATAGCGATGGCGCCAATTGGTGCTGTTTATACTTTTATTGCGCTATTAACGGGTGCGATATGGGGCAAGCCTATGTGGGGAGCTTGGTGGGTTTGGGATGCTCGTTTAACCTCTGAACTTATTCTACTTTTCCTCTATTTTGGTGTGATTGCACTTTATAATGCATTTGATAACCATAAAACGGCAACTAAAGCAGCAAGCATTTTAGCATTAGTTGGCGTCATTAATTTACCGATTATTCACTTCTCAGTTGAGTGGTGGAATACATTACACCAAGGTGCAACCATAACTAAATTTGATCAGCCTTCAATTAGTGGGGATATGTTATGGCCACTATTACTGAATATTTTAGCTTTTGCTATGTTCTTTGGTTGGGTAATGTTAGTGAACTTTAGAAATGAAATTTTAGTTCGAGAAGGACATCGTCCTTGGGTTAAAACATTAGTTAAGAAGAAGGGATAACACATGCATTTTACTTCATTTTCTGATTTTTTAGCCATGGGTGGTTATGCCAGTTATGTTTGGAGTGGTTTTGGAATCACTTTCTTTGCTATGGCCGTTATTTTAACTACAACGTTGAGAAAGCATAGCAAACTGACAAAAGAGATAAGTAAAAGAATAGCTCGAGAACAGCGAGTTAAGGATGCTGAAAAAATGGAGAATACTTTATGAATCCTAGACGCAAAAAACGCTTAACGATTATCTTAGCATTAGTTTTTGGTGTCGGCTCTACTATTGGTTTATTGCTCTATGCTTTAAATCAGAATATTGATCTTTTTTATACACCCACTGAATTAGTGTATGGCAAGCCTGATGGGACAAAACCTACCGTAGGCCAACGCTTAAGAATTGGTGGGATGGTTGTTGAGGGTTCTGTTAAACGTGACTCTAACTCATTAAATGTTAGCTTTAATCTTGCTGATATTGGTCCTGAAGTGACGGTGACTTATGACGGTATTCTTCCTGATCTATTCAGAGAGGGACAAGGCATTGTTGCGCAAGGTGTTTTAGTTGATCCAACGACAATTAAAGCCAGTGAAGTACTCGCGAAACATGATGAGAATTACATGCCACCTGAAATTGCTGAAGCAATGGAGAAGACGCATGAGCCAATGGGCTATACAAAAGAACAGTTACAGGAGAGTAATTAATGATAGCTGAAATCGGCCATTTTGCGCTGATAATCTCCCTTGCTTTCGCCATTTTATTGAGTATTTATCCTCTCTATGGTGCGGCAACCGGAAACATGACCATGATGCGTTCCGCGAGACCTCTCTCGTGGGGCATGTTTGGTATGTTATTTCTTTCATTCTGTATTTTGGCTTGGTCATTTTACAGTAATGATTTTAGTTTAAACTATGTTGCAGCAAACTCGAATAGTGCCCTTCCTTGGTATTATCGAATTACTGCAGTATGGGGAGCTCATGAAGGTTCACTCTTGCTATGGGTGTTAATCCAAGCTGGTTGGACGGTCGCGGTAGCTATCTTTAGTCGTGGCATGCCTCAAGAGTCTGTCGCTCGAGTTTTAGCTGTGATGGGAATGATTTCAGTTGGCTTCTTGCTGTTCATTATCCTAACATCTAATCCATTCTTAAGAACCTTACCCATGTTCCCAATTGATGGACGTGACTTAAACCCATTATTACAAGATCCAGGTTTAATCATTCATCCTCCAATGTTGTATATGGGTTATGTGGGCTTCTCGGTTGCTTTTTCTTTTGCGATTGCTTCTTTGATGACTGGACGTTTAGATACGGCATGGGCACGTTGGTCTCGTCCTTGGACGCAAGCTGCGTGGTTATTCCTAACGATTGGTATCGCACTAGGTTCATGGTGGGCTTATTATGAGCTTGGCTGGGGCGGTTGGTGGTTCTGGGATCCAGTAGAAAATGCATCATTTATGCCTTGGTTAGCAGGTACTGCGTTAATGCACTCATTAGCAGTAACTGAAAAACGTGGTACGTTCAAAGCATGGACTGTATTACTTGCAATCAGCGCATTCTCATTAAGTTTATTAGGTACATTCCTTGTTCGTTCAGGTGTTTTAGTCTCGGTTCACGCCTTTGCTTCTGATCCTGCTCGAGGCATGTTTATCCTTGGCTTCTTATTGGTTGTTATTGGTGGTTCTTTACTTCTTTATGCCTTACAGAGTGCAAAAGTACGTTCACACGGAAGCTATAACCTGTTTTCTCGTGAAAACTTCTTATTAGCGAATAACTTAATCCTTGTTGCAGCACTTTTAGTGGTACTTATTGGTACTTTGCTTCCTTTAGTTCACAAACAGTTAGGTTTAGGATCGGTTTCTATTGGTAAGCCATTCTTTAATACGTTATTTACTTGGTTAATGATCCCATTTGTTATCTTTATGGGAATGGGACCGTTAGTTCGTTGGAAGCGTGATAAGTTTAGTAATCTAGTCAAACCGTTAGCTATCACTGCTGTTATTACTGCAATTAGCTCAATTGGGTTGATTGCACTTTATGGTGGTATCTTCAAGCCATTAGCGGTTGTTGGTCTTGCAATGGCAATTTGGGTAACGATCCTTCAAGGGTATGAGATTTACCTACGTGCAACGCATCGTCACTCATTTGGTAAAGGTCTAACAAAACTAGGACGTAGTCACTGGGCGATGATCTTTGGTCATATCGGTCTAGCGATGACGATCGTTGGTATTACGATGACTGAAAACTATGGTGTTGAGCATGATGTTCGTTTAGCGCCGGGTGAGTCATACATGGTTCAGGATTATCGTTTCAATTTCACTGGTGTGATGGAACATGATGGCCCTAACTATGACGGCTATATTGCTCAATTTAATATTTATGACGGTCAAGATATTTCTGCAACGCTAAATGCTGAAAAGCGTTTCTATAACGTTCAACGTTCTATGATGACAGAAGCAGCGATTGATTGGGGGGTAACTCGTGATCTTTATGTTGCGATGGGTGAGCAATTAGAGGGTGGAGCTTGGGCTGTTCGTCTTTATTACAAACCTTATATTCGTTGGATCTGGTGGGGTGCGCTTGTAATGTCTATTGGTGCAGGCCTTGCGATGAGTGATAAACGTTACCGCTTCAGAAAAAATAAGAAAGGGGAGAAGTAGATGAATAAAAAGTTTCTTTTTATACCGTTAATCCTTTTTTTACTGTTAGTGGTGATGTTCAGCATCCAGCTAACAAGAAATGCAGGTGGCGATGATCCAACAAAACTAGAGTCTGTTTTAGTGGGTAAGCAAGTGCCTGAATTCCATCTGGAAGATCTGGCACAACCCGGTAAAATTTATTCACAAGATATCTTTAAAGGACAACCTTTATTACTTAATGTTTGGGCGACATGGTGTCCAACTTGCCGAGCAGAGCACAGTTACTTAAATAAACTCTCTGCTCAAGGTATTAAAGTGATAGGTCTTAACTATAAAGATGATCGAAGTAAAGCCGTTCGCTGGTTGCAAGAATTAGGTAATCCTTATCAAGTTACGCTATTCGATGGTGATGGGATGTTAGGACTAGATCTTGGCGTTTATGGCGCACCAGAAACGTTCTTTATCGATGCCAATGGGGTTATTCGTTATCGCCATGTGGGTGATGTAAATCCAGAAAACTGGAACTCTACCTTAAAACCTATTTTTGATAAGCTACAGAAGGAGGCAACCCAGTGAAACTAGTTAAAGTACTCACCGCGGCCTTCTTGGTTACACTGTTATCAGCAACGGCAAATCTTGCAGTTGCTTATACTGATGTTTATGAGTTTAAGACACCAGAACAAGAACAACTTTTTCAAGAGTTAAGTAATGAGCTACGTTGTCCTAAATGTCAAAATAACAGTATTGCTGATTCCAATGCAGGCTTAGCGGAAGATCTTCGTAAAAAGACTTATGAGATGGTTTCTGAAGGCAAGTCAAAAAATCAAATCTTAGATTATATGATTGGTCGCTATGGTAACTTTATTACCTATGATACAGCCGTGACTCCGGGTACGCTTATTTTATGGGCTGCTCCATTTGGCTTTATTCTTATTGGCTTTACAGTGTTAGTGATTCGTTCAAGAAAAAATAGAGCGGAAAGCGTAAAAACTGAGCTTGATAACGATGAAGAAGTGCGTTTAGCCGCGATTCTTGATGCTGAACAGTCAAATGTGTCAGAAAATAAAAATGACTCAGATAAAACAAAGGATAGTAAATAATGGGTGTATTCTGGTTTATTACCGCTATTTTGATCCTCATTTCATTGGCGCTTTTCATTATACCTCTTTGGCGTGAAAGTAAATACGATGATGCAGGTAGTCGAGATGAACTTAATAAAGCACTTTATCGTGATCGTTTAGCTGAACTTGCTGAAGAAGAAGAAGAAGGGTTAGTGGCTGATCAGAACTCGATGGAAAGCGAGCTGAAAAAGTCTTTAATTGATGATGTACCACAAGTGGAAAATCACAGTACATCAAAAATTAATCGACTAATTTTACTGCCGGGGATCATTGTTATTCTTGCTAGCTCCTATGGATTATATGCAAAGTTTGGTAGCTATAATGAAGTTGAGCAATGGCAAAGTGTAGCAAAACGTCTGCCTGAGCTTTCACAACGCTTAATGAATGATTCAACGGCACCGATGAGTGATCAAGAGCTAGCGGATCTTACGCTTGCACTGCGTACTCGTTTACAGAGTGAGCCCAATGATACTCAAGGTTGGTTATTATTAGGCCGCTTAGGTATGGCTGCTCGTGATATGCAAACTGCATCTGGTGCAATGAATAAAGCCTATAAGCTTGATCCTAATAATCCAGATATTCAATTAGGTTATGGTCAAACTCTGATTTTCTCTGGCGATGAAGGAATGATGAATCAAGGCCGTCAAATGTTAATGGGTGTGCTTCAACAAGATAAAACTAACTTGCGTGCACTTTCGTTATTGGCATTTGATGCATTTGAACGTCAAGACTATAAGAGTGCGGTTATCTATTGGAAAACCATGCAAGCTCTAATTGGTCCTGATGATTCACGCTCTGAGATGCTAAATCGAAGCATCCAACGTGCAGAATCTCAGTTAAATGGTGGTGAAGGAGCTGAAAACGCAATTCCAGTCACTATTACCTTAGGCAATAACGTTAAACTGCCTAAACAAGGTGTTATTATTGTTTCAGTTCATACTGCTGATGGTTCGCCAATGCCGATTGCAGCGAAGCGTCTTTCTCTACATAAAATGCCGCTAACCATTAATTTAAGCGACAATGACAGTATGATTGCTGAGAATAAGTTATCGTCATTATCTGAATTGATTGTTCGTGTTCGTATCGATCAAGACGGTAATGTTATGACTAAAGAGGGTGACTGGTACGGTGAAAGCCCAGTAGTTCCATTTGGTCATCCCGTACAGGTAGAAATCAATCAACAATATTAGTTTCTAGCAATATACTGAGACATTATCAGTTAAATTTGATGCCTCAGTAATGAAACAAAATTTATTGCTTATACTTAAAAGCTAGCTTTCGATATCAGTCGGGCTAGCTTTTTTTTATAAATCAATGTGATAATCATTTTCTTTTTTATCAAGATTAGTAATGTTAATTTTATGTAAAATATTTTTTTACTTCTATAATGATATTAGTTTATATACCTAAAGTAATTGGCGTTGCTAGTAGGCGGCAAGCGAGTGAGGCTTCATAAGTATAGGTATTCTATATGATTAGAACGAGTGTAGCCCACAACCTAGCAGCTTCGAGTAAGAAGGGTATCAGTTTAAAGAATAAGTTTGATTGGATAGGGTGATGAATTTTGAAGATGTATCTGGTGTTTCTTATTATATTACTGACAGGCTGTGCCAATAAATCGGCAGAGTCAGATGTGTATGATCCTATTGAACCAGTTAACCGAGCAATATGGGATGTAAATTACGGTTATATTGATCCTTACCTCTATCGTCCTGCTTCGGTAGCCTATACCGAGTATGTCCCTTCTCCAGCAAGAACCGGAATGAGCAACTTCCTCTCTAATTTAGAAGAACCTACCAGTGTTGTTAGCCGATTAATTATGCTGCAACCGGATCAAGCCATTACCCACTTTAGCCGCTTTTTTATCAATACCACCCTGGGCCTTGGTGGATTGTTAGATATCGCGACACTTCTTGATATTCGTATTGAACAACGAGATTTTAGTGATGCAATGGGTTATTACGGTGTCGGTAATGGTGCTTATGTCATGTTACCTCTTTATGGGCCACTCTCTGTTCGTGAGGGAGTAGGTGATACAATTAATGGTTTTATTTCTCCTATGACATTTTGGCAAAGTGTCGCTAAATGGGGATTTGAAGGGCTAGACAGTCGAGCTAAATTAATTCCACAAGAACCAATGATTGAGAGTTCAACGGATAGTTATATATTTATACGTGATAGCTATATTCAAAATCAAAATTATAAAGCCAGCGATGGTGAGTTAGATATTAGCGATGATGTTGAAGATGAGATGTCATTAGAAGATTATTTTGATGAGATAGATAACTGATATACCTTTTATACTTGAAGTCGCTAGGTTGTTGGCTATACTCGCTCCAATCATAGAGTACACCGATACTCATGGGGGTCTCACTTGCCGTCTACTAGCAACGCCAATTATTTTAGGTATAATTGATTGTTTTTTATCACCTATTATTAAATATTTTAAATGTATGGAATAGACGCTTCTTCGTTTTTAATGGTATGATATACAGACAAGTTAATAACTAAATGCAGTGAAATTCTGCGACTGACGCGCAACGGTATAGTCCGACTGGTTATTAATCACATTCATATAATTAACGCGGAAAGTCTACCTTCATGACGATTAAAAGCCTAACTAGCGGGATGCTGGTTAAAACTTTGCCTCTAGCTATTCTAACTTCTTTTGCTCCTCTTTCTTTTGCTAATGAACTTGAAACTGAATCAAAGACTGATGAAGTGATTGTCGTTACAGCAAACCGTTTTGAACAAGATCAAAATAGCATTATTGCCCCTACTTCTGTGATTACTCAGCAAGATATTGAATTAACTCAAGCCGACAGTTTAGTTGATGTGCTTCGTATGCAGCCAAGTATCCAAGTTGGACAAAATGGTGGCCGAGGACAATCGACATCAATCTTTATGCGTGGAACGGAGTCAGATCAAGTACTTCTCTTGATCGATGGGGTTAGAGTTCCCCAACAAACAAAAGGCGCTGTTGATTTTAGTCAAATACCATTAGATCAAGTCGAACGAGTCGAGATTATCCGCGGCCCGAATGCAACAACCTATGGGTCAGAAGCGATTGGCGGGGTGATTAATATTATCACTCAAGGACAATTTGGTGATGATCGTAAAAGATTAACTGTCATGGGCGGCAGTAATAAATATGGTAATGGTAATTGGAACTCCTCTACCGATGTCGGTGATAATGGACATCTGAAAATTGCTGGCGGTTATCAACAAGATGAAGGCTATAATACTCATCCCGTTAAAGGCGTGAATGATGACGATAAACATGGCTTTAAAAGTGGAAATGTTATGGCTGATTACCGTCATAATATGTCTGATTCATTTAGCCTGTTTATTACGGGTCGTTATACTGAAAATAAAACTGAATATGATGGTAATACTTTAGTATTGTATAGCCCAGGTGTGCAGAAGCAGACAAACATTAAAAATAGCTCAATAAGTACTGGTTTTGACTGGGATCTTGATAATGTATTGAATAAATTTAGCTTAAATTATTCAAATCAAGATCAAGTGGATTTCTTTGATGACGATGATTATTGTGATCGTCCACTTTATAGTGATAAGTGCTCATCTTCATCACCCGCTTCAAAAAGTTCGGTGGATGAAGTTAATACATCATGGGTCTCCACGATTTACTTAATGTCCTCAATAACCATTAATACTGGCATTGATTATCGCTATGAAAGTATGTCTGAAGATTCAGATTATGGCGCGGGCGAGAATAGAGGTAACACTGGAATATTTAGTACGGTTCAATATTATAAACATAAAGTGACCTTAGAAGGTAGTGTCCGAGCCGATATTAATACAGTTTATGATACTGAATACACTTGGGCAACACGAGGAGCCTATGAATTTATACCTAACTATAAAATTAAAGCTTCAATAGGAACCGCCTTTAAAGCCCCTAGTTTTGCCGATCTTTATTTTGATGGCAGTGGTAATGAGGATTTACAACCAGAAGAATCAATAAATTATGAAATTGGATTTGAAGGTGCATCTGGATTGCTATTTTGGCAAGTAAATGGTTTTATTAATAAAATTGATAACCTCATTGATTATGACCCTAGCACTTGGGTTGCTTATAATATAGGCAAAGCAAAGATTAAAGGGGTGGAAGTGATAGGTAAATTTGATACAGGTGTATTGCAGCACAATGTTTCTTATACTTATTTAGACCCAATGAATGAAACGAATGATACTCAACTACTTAGAAGAGCAAAAAATAGTGCACAATGGTCAATACTAGCTCCGCTGACGGATAATTTTGATTTATCTTTACAGTACTTGTATCAAGGGAAAAGAGATGACGTTAGAGATGTTGCACCCTATGATAGTGTAGAAGACGATGCATACAGCTTGCTGAATCTAGCTGCCACGTATCGTGTGATTGAAGATCTCTCATTGAAACTGCGTTTAGATAATATCTTTGATAGTGATTATGAAACAGCTTATGGATATCCTAATCCGGGCTTTGCAGCATACGGTTCAATCAGCTATAACTTTTAATATTCTAAATTAACGGTTGTTGACTGTTAGATATGGGTAGAGAGTGTAAAGTGTTCGCTTTATTGCTCTCTATTTGTTTTGTATTTATATATGCCGAGCTAGAATGGCATCGCAACCCATGAGAACTCCTGCAATATGCTGAAAAACGCTCGACACTCCCACCAATTTTTTACCTATATCACGACTTTTTTAGTGGTACTGTTGATCGCGGTAACTCTCTTTTCAGCGTTAAATGGCAGAGTGACGGTTTCTGTCAGTGATTATTTTTCTTACTTATTGGGTCATAAAGACGCACTATCTTTGCAGCATCAATTTATTATTCATCAAATTCGTTTGCCGAGAACGTTACTCTGTTTAATCACAGGGGCGATCTTGGCGTTATGTGGTGCAATCATGCAAGGGTTGTTTCGTAATCCATTAGCTGATCCGGGGATTATTGGTGTCTCTTCGGGAGCAACGTTAGGGGCTGCTGTCGCCATTGTATTAATTGCTCAACTGCAAGTGACCTTAACCGAAACCTCGGAACTGCTGGTTAAACCGTTTTTTGCATTTGCTGGTGGCGCAATATCCACACTGGTTGTGTATCGTTTAGGAACCAAAAAACAGAAAACATCGGTGATGGCGATGTTACTTGCTGGTATCGCAATTACAGCGATTACAGGAGCCGGTGTCAGTTTTCTCTCCTATATTTCGGACTCTTCCGCATTGAGAGAGCTCTCTCTTTGGTCTATGGGCTCTTTTTCTGGAGCTCAATGGCAACAAGTCGGATTAGCCTTGACCGTTTTAGTTGTGATTTTTATTGTCGCTCAATACCAGAGTCGTGGATTAAATGCGATGTTGTTGGGCGAGAATGAAGCGGCCCATTTAGGACTTTCAGTGCAATTTATTAAACGATTATTGATTTTGATCACCGCAATTGGAGTGGGAACGACAGTCAGTTTTTGCGGCATTATTGCTTTCATTGGTCTTGTTGTTCCTCATATTGCACGAATGATCGTTGGTGTGGATCATAAAAAGCTGCTTCCCGTTTCAACCTTGTTAGGGGCGATTTTATTGCTCCTAGCTGATTTACTCTCTAGAGTCATTTTAACCAATAGTGAACTTCCTGTTGGTATCGTCACATCATTGATCGGTGCGCCTTTTTTCCTCTATCTTTTAACTCGACAGAGAGAGGCTTTTATTTAAATGGCTTTTTTTAAACGGTCTCAATCAGTGACTAAAAACGTAAGTGATCACTCACCTATCTCTGTTGATAATATCAGCGTTAATTATGACTCACATCGAGTTTTAGATCGTATCTCATTGCGTGTTAAAGCGGGTGAAATCACCACGATTTTAGGAGCGAATGGCGCAGGAAAAAGCACCCTATTAAAAGTGCTGTGCGGGGATATTGAGACCACACCTAATGTTCACTATTTTGGTCTCGATAAAGCGAAGTGGTCAAAGCGAAAGCTGGCCTCTCAACTGGCAATATTGAGTCAACAACAACAGCTTCAATTCCCTTTCTTTGTTTCCGAAGTGATTGGGCTAGGTGCGACACCGTTAAAGTTGGATCAAAATACGCTGACAAAAAGAGTCAAAACAATCGCTGAAAGAGTTGATATTCTCTCTCTACTTGATCTTGAATTTACTCAGTTATCCGGTGGACAGCAACAGCGCGTTCATTTAGCACGAGTGCTTTTACAGCTCAGCGAAGCAAAAGAGCAAGGGATTTTACTTTTAGATGAGCCAACCTCCGCTCTTGATCCCAATTATCAGCACCATATTTTACGTTTAGTGAAAGCCATTGCTAAAGAACAAAATTATACCGTTGTCACCGTATTGCACGATATCAATTTAGCATCGCAATACTCTGACCGTTTAATTATGTTAGCTGATGGCTCTATTCTTGCCGATGGCAAACCAGACGTTGTCATCACCGAACAGAATATTATCGATATGTATGGCTTTGCTGCGATTATCGATACTCATCCGACCCTTGGTCACACTATTATTCACCCCAAAGGATAAATTTACGTGAAGATCTTTTATCGTAATGGCGTTAATATTATTTTATTGCTTTTTTTGAGTATGAGTCACCTTGCTTTTGCATCAATCTCTTCGATAGATCCAACACCAATGATGGGGCGAGATGGAAAAGTATTACGTATTATTACCTTAACCCCACATACAGCAAGTTTAGTTGAATCCGCAGGGCTAAGTGTCAATCTTGTCGGCGTTAGTGAGTCCACACAATTAGATACCAAGAGAGATATTCCTATTGTAGCTGGCTATAACTCACTGAATATCGAGCAGATCATTATGTTAGAACCGACCTTGATTGTGGCACTTAAAGGCATGGTCGGTGTTGGCGATCTTAAAATATTCAAATCGATGGGAATTGATATCTATTATAGCGATCCAGTCACATTGGAACTGGTCGCCAATAATGTTCTAGATTTAGCGCAATATGGTGAAGATCCATCGATTGGAATTGAAAATGTGAATGTGTTTAAACAGCAATTAGCCGCGATTCAGAAAAAATATCAAACCGATAAGAAAGTGAGTTATTTCTATCAACTGAGTGGTCGTCCAATGATCTCATTAGCAAAAAATGCTTGGCCAATGGATGTCTTTACCGTTTGTGGTGGGGAGAACATTATTCAGGGTGCCCCTGCTCAATACCCCATGGTTGATATTGAACAGATCATTAAATCTAACCCTGATACGATTTTTATCTCGAACTCTATTTCAGTGGATTCGAATGATTGGCAGCAGTGGCGTGATGTATTAACAGCAAGTCAAGAACAGCATATTTGGAAATTAAAATCGACATGGCTCAATATTCCATCTTTGCATTCATTAGAAGCAGTTGAAGAGGTTTGTCGTTACTTTTATCAATTAAGACAACCGATTACAGGTTGAAAATAAACGACTTAGAGTGACTAATTATGACAATAAAATATTCCGGTGTAATCGATGAGTTAAGTTACCCTTTTATTTTTGAAGATAGCTCATTATGTGATTTTGAGATTCTAACCGATGAGCTTTGTACCGTAACGGGGTTAGCATTAACCCAAATAGAAGATAACGAAATTCGTTCCTCCCTTGACGCGTTACAACCTAAGATTTTTCATCTAAATGGATCTATTCGAGGAAAAGTAGGCATTACTGAACAAGATATAACGGCTTTAATTGCGGAGTATCACTATTTTAAAGATAAAGTTGAAGATAGCGGTAAACGGTTTGTATTACCACGAGGTCGTGGTGCGGTGGTTCAACTTCATTATTGCCGAAGTTTAAGTAAAAAAGTGGTTCGAGCGTTAGTTAAGGTTGATGCGGAAGGAAAAAACGTCCCTGAAACCTTACCACGTTTTGCTAATGTTCTAGTAAATTACTATTTTGCTTTAACACGGCTGCTTAATCAATATGAGGGTATTGAAGAGCCAGAGTATGTTTCAATTAACTATCCAAAGCCTTAACAAATAGATAGTCAATAAAAGTAGAAGTGAATTGATAGCCAATTCATGTCTACTTTTATTCAAATATTCTTAATCAATATCTAGCATTTAATCATTAGTATTGAGTTATTAGCATCTAATGATTAGTCGCTAACAATTTTTCCATCGATTGGTGTTCAATATTAGCCTCAACATATTGATCACCAAATGGTGTGAAGCCTAACTTCTGATAGAAGCCAACCGCATGGATTTGAGAGCCTAAATAGACTCTTGGGTAGGCTAAATTAGTCGCTTCATTAATTAGTGCATTCACAATTTTCGCTCCCAGCTTTAAACCTCGGTACTCTGCTAACACCGCAATACGTCCTATATGTCCATCTTCAAGCATACGACCGGTCGCGACTACTTGATTCTCTTGCATGACAATAGCGTGAACAGCTTGGCTATCTAAACCATCAAAGTCTATCTCTGCATCTACGTTTTGCTCTGCAGTAAACACAGTGTGACGAACTAAATGGATCCCTGCTTCAGTTTCTGGTGTGAATTGAACGCACTTAACTTGACTCATACCTATCCTTTTTATTTTTAATTTTTCTCTTTATTCATTTATACAGGGTAATTGGTGAAGAGAAAACCTGAAATATTAAATAAAAATTAATCAATATTAAGTTGAATATTTTAATGTTTGCGAAATCAATGGTCATTTCTTGATATCTATTTATATTTGATTTTCAAGGGTTTGGTTGAAATGTGTTCAATAATGCCTAAGTTAATAATTTGATCTAGATCAATTTTGGAAAGCATCTTTACATTTTTGCGACTATTTTTAACATCAGTTATATGAGTAAATAATAACCCGTTCCATGACGGATAACATTTAACGAGAGTGAGTATTATGAATTTAAAGAGAGCGATATTACCTTTATCAATGACATTGTGTGTATCGACAGGTGCGATGGCAATGAACGTTGAAACAGTGACTGAGGGATTAGATACCCCTTGGGGAATGACATTTGTTGATAATCACACCCTTGTTGTTACTGAGCGAAATGGTGATATCAATGCTGTCGATCTTAATACTCACAAACAGAAGACGTTACTGTCTGTCCCTCAGGTTTTTCATCAGGGCCATGGCGGTTTATTAGATGTGGCACAATCACCATTTGACAAAAACACCCTTTATTTCACTTATAGCAAAAATGTCGATGGTCAAGGTGCAACAACATTAGCCGCAGCAACGTATAAAGACGGTAAAATTTCTAACTTCCATGATCTATTAGTGACTGACTCTAGAACAACCACCAGTGTTGGATTTGGTAGCCGTATTACTTTTGACGATAACTCTGTTTATTTCAGTGTCGGTGATCGTGGTGTTGCGGAACATGCTCAAAATACTTTAACTCATGCGGGTTCAATTTTACGTTTAATGCCTGATGGCTCAATTCCAAATGATAATCCATTTGTAAATGACGATGCTGTACGTGATGAGATTTGGAGTTATGGACACCGCAATATTCAAGGTTTAGCTTATGATGCAAAAACAGAATCATTATGGTCTGTTGAACATGGAGAGCATAAAGGTGATGAGTTAAACCTGATTAAAAAAGGGAGTAACTTTGGTTGGCCTTTAGTTTCTGGTCAACAGCATCAAGATGGATTAGAACAGCCTGTTAAAGTGTTTAATGAGGTTATTGCCCCAAGTAGTTTAGTGATTTATTACGGTGAAAACTACTCAGAATTAAACGGTAAGTTACTGGTGAGTTCTTTAGTTCAGCAAGATGTGTTAACGATTAAAGTCGATGACCATCAGAAAGTGACTTCACAACAAGAGATATTAAATACGCTAAAAGAGCGAGTTCGTGATATCGAAGTTTCTCAATCGGGTGAAATTTATTTAAGTACTGACAATGGAAATATTTATCACTTGTCAAAATAGTAAAGGATGTTATTGCAGGGAGCGTTTAAAAATAATTTAATTTAATTTAATTAAAAGGTTATGACTACCTTTTGGTGGGAAACTATTTATGAATAAATCAACGTCAATATTAACGAAGCTAACAATAGCTTTTTCAATTATCGCTGGTCTTTATCTTGCTGGTGGTGGTATTTGGTTATTAACAATCGGTGGCAGTCCATTTTACTTGCTTGTAGGAGCAGTCTTTCTTTTTATCGCTATCCGAATTGCAAAAGCCCCATCAAAAGCACTACTTGTCTATGCCATTGCGATGTTTGTTACTATCGCTTGGTCTGTTTGGGAGTCGGGTTTTGACTTTTGGGCATTAGCACCGCGCTTAGATATTTTATGTTTCTTTGGCATTTGGTTGTTATTGATTAGAAAGAAACTATCTGCTTCAAGTCAATCTCAAAAACTTGCTTTAGCCTCTGTTGTTACGACGTTTGTTGTGATGGGGGTTGCGATTTTCAATGATCCTCAAGAAATTCAAGGTGAGCATGATTGGGCGAAGAGTGACGTTAAGCCAATGGCAACGGATGTACCAGATGCTGATTGGCCAGCTTATGGTCGTACACAAGCGGGTCAGCGTTTCTCACCATTAACTCAAATTAATGCCGATAATGCAGGAACGTTGAAGCAAGCTTGGGTATTCCAGACTGGTGATCTAAAGCGCAGTAACGATCCGGGTGAAATCACTAATGAAGTGACACCGATTAAGATTAAAGATACGTTATATCTTTGTAGCTCACACCAAAAGTTATTTGCTCTTGATGCTAAAACAGGTAAAGAAAAGTGGGTATTTGATCCTAAGATCCAAAGCAACCCATCATTTCAACACTTAACTTGTCGTGGTGTTTCTTACCATGAAGGTTCAGCAGATGTAGCACCAGAAGTCGCATTTAAAGAGTGCCCTAATCGTATTCTTTTACCGGTTAACGATGGCCGTTTAATTGCCTTAAATGCAGAAACTGGTGAGTTATGTTCTCACTTTGGTAAAGATGGAACATTAGATCTTCAACAAAAAATGCCAATTAAAGTTGCAGGCATGTATGAATCAACGTCACCACCAGTGATCAGTAAAACAACGATTGTTATGGCGGGTGCGATTGAAGATAACTATTCAACAAGAGAGCCATCTGGTGCCATTCGTGGTTTCGATGTTTACACCGGTAAATTAAATTGGGTCTTTGATCCGGGCGCTGAAAACCCTAATCATATCCCTACAGCCGGTGAGCATTACTCTTTCAACTCGCCAAACGCTTGGGCTCCATTAGCTTATGATAAAGATTTAGATATTGCTTACATTCCACTAGGTGTACCAACACCGGATATCTGGGGTGGTAACCGTACACCAAATCAAGAGCGTTATGCGAATAGCTTATTAGCACTAAATGCGACAACAGGTAAGTTAGTTTGGTCTTATCAGACAGTACACCATGACTTATGGGATATGGATGTACCGGCACAACCAACATTAGCAAACATTAAAGATAAAGAAGGTAAGACACAAAAAGCGATTTACGTACCAGCAAAAACAGGTAACATTTTTGTCTTAAATCGTGAAACAGGTAAACTGATTGTCGGCGCACCAGAAAAGCCAGTACCACAAGGCCCAGCTAAAGGCGACCGATTAAGCCCAACACAGCCGTTCTCAGATCTGTCATTCAGACCTAAAAACCCATTAACGGGTGCGGATATGTGGGGAGCGACAATGTTTGACCAACTGATGTGTCGTATCCAGTTCCATAACCTACGTTATGAAGGTATTTTTACTCCACCGTCAGAGCAAGGAACTTTAGTCTTCCCTGGCAACTTGGGAATGTTTGAGTGGGGTGGTATTTCAGTTAACGAACAACAACAAATTGCGATTGCAAACCCAATTGCACTGCCGTTTATTTCTAAGCTAATTCCACGTGGTCCAGGTAACCCAATTGAACCTAAAAATGGTGCACAAGGTTCAGGTACTGAAATGGGTATCCAGCCACAGTATGGTATTCCTTATGGTGTTGAGATTAATCCATTCCTATCGCCAATCGGTCTTCCTTGTAAGCAACCGGGTTGGGGTTATATGACGGCATTAGATCTTAAAACTAATAAGATTATCTGGAAAAAGCGTGTAGGTACAACTAAAGATAGTTCGCCAATTCCAATCGGTTTCCGTGTTGGTATGCCAATGCTAGGTGGACCTATCTCTACTGCGGGTGATGTTGCCTTTATCGCAGCAACAGCAGATAACTATCTTCGTGCATTTAAAGCGAGCAATGGTGATCTACTTTGGGAGCAACGTCTTCCTGCTGGCGGACAAGCAACACCAATGACTTATGAAGTTGATGGTAAACAATACGTGGTAATTTCTGCCGGTGGGCATGGTTCATTTGGAACAACCATGGGCGATTACATTATTGCTTATGCATTACCAGATGCTAAATAATTATTCTTCATATTTGAAGTGATAAAAACTTAAATATATGCCGTTCATATTTACACTCTGTTGAGTGAAGAGTATGAGCGGCTTTTTTGTTTTTTAGTAACTTCAAGTATGAAGGATACAGTTGCTTTTTATGACGTTATATCGCTATCATCTTGTGATAAAAAATTGATAAAAACGACATTAAATTCAAATAGGATAGAGCTATGGAATATACAACAATAAATATTGAAAATTGGAATCGACGTGAGCACTTTACGTTTTTTCAAAGCTTTAGCCATCCTTGGTACAATATCTGCGCTAATATTGATGTCACTCAGCTCTATCAATACTGTAAAGAGAATAATCTTCGCTTCTTTCACGCTTACCTTTATTTAACTCAGCAAGCACTTAATCAATGTAAACCAATGGCATATCGAATTGTGGATGATGAGGTTAGGGTTTATTCAACGATGTGTGTCAGTGTTGCGTTGCTTGCCGATGATGACACGGTGCGCTTTTGTGATCTGCCTTATGGTGCAAGCTTCGAACAATTTACCGCTCAAGCGACAATAGCAGAACGTGAAATTAAACAATCGCCTTTTATTCTAGAGCAATTCTTAGGAAAAGAGATTAAACAAAATACGGTCCACTTAACGATTTTACCTTGGGTTGAATTTACCTCCATGACCCATGCGAGAGATACTCATTTTCCTGATAGCGTGCCTAAAATGGCGTTTGGTAAATTAACGGCAGTCGGAGAGAAGAGAACCATGCCATTTTCTGTTGAAGTACACCATGCATTAATGGATGGTCTTCATGTTGGAAGCTTTATTAATACTTTGCAAAATTGTTTTAATCAACCAGAAACCCTATTAAAAACATCCGTTAACTAAGGGTGTTGATGAGTGAGTGCTCTAATTTATATCATGAGTTACTTGTCATATAACGATGATAAAACTGAAACAAAACTGTCATTTTCGGCTGTTACATTAAGCTTGTTTTCTTAATAAGGATTGAAAATGAAAAAGACAGCTATCGCTCTAATGTTATTTGGAGCAACTAATGTACAAGCATTCGATTTAAATAATGTAGAAAAAAATGACGTAAGCAATTTAGTTTGGACTGGGCATACCAGTCCTGATAGTGATACCACGTTTTCCGCGATGATCGCCGCTGATATTTTTGGTGGGCAAGCCGTCACGACGTCAGAGATTAACCCTGAATCTCAGTTTATTGTTGATTACTGTCAAGTTGAAGCTCCAGTTGTTGCAACGAATTATGCAGGAAAAACCCTTGGTTTAGTTGATTTTAACCAACAAACTCAGCTTGCTTCATCGATTGAGCAAAATAACATTGTTGCGATTATCGATCATCATGCGATTGGAGGGATGCCAATTAATGCTCCACAAATTATCTCAATGGATTTTCGTCCTTGGGGAAGTACCGCAACAATTTTAGCCGATAAAGCTGAGCAATTAGGTCACCCAATGAGCAAAGAAATAGCTTGTATCACATTGGGTGCAATTCTTTCTGATACGGTTCTATTATCATCGCCGATTACAACCGATTATGACCGTCAATACGCAGAAAAGATGGCTAAAATCGCAGGTATTCAAGATGTAGATGGCTTTGGTGAGCAGATGATTAATGCTAAATCGGATGTCAGCAATCTATCGGCGGCAACCATTTTAACGCTTGATTATAAAAACTTTGAATTTGGTGGTAAAAAGGTCGGAATCGGCGTGGCTGAAACCATAACACCAGAAAAATTAATTGCCCGTAAAGCTCAGTTCTTTGAGGCAATGAAAGCGCACAAAGAAGCTGCCGGTTTAGATTATCTGTTCTTCTCGATTACGGATACTAAAGATAAGAAAGCTAATCTACTTTGGGTTGATGGTGGTGAAGCTAAAGTCCTATCAACGGCCTTTAATGTTGAGATAGACTCAGACCTGCTAACGCTTGAGGGTGTAACATCACGTAAACGCCAAATTGGCCCAGCTATTCAGAGTGCTCTTGAAAAGTAATATCTGTTTAAGAATAGAGACGACACTTAATAAATAATAACTAAGTCGTACTGCGAATAGAAAACCTCTTCTAAACTTTGTACTCATTTTAAATTGAAAGGTTGAAAGGTTGAAAGGTTGAAAGGTTGAAAGTTAGAAGAGGTTTTTTGTCATGGCACATTGTGGAGCAGTACATAGTGGATAACAATTTCCGGTTTCTCATTCGCTATACTCTATTTATACCTCATCTATACTTCAAGTAAGAAGAGTATAAAAGGGGATCATTCATTGATAAATAGAGAAGGGTTATATGCAGACATCGACCGATAAAACTATCGCTATTTTAGGCTTCTCGGATAAGCCGACGCGTTACAGCTATAAAGCCCACCAGATGTTATTAGAATATGGTTTTACCCATCAAATTGGTATTACAGCGAAGAAGTTAACTGAAAAAGAGACTATTTTTAATCATATTGAGTTAGTGAGCACTATCGCTGATATTCAACAACCGATTGATACCTTAACTCTCTATATTGGTATAGAACGATTAACACCGTTAATTCATCAGATATTAGCACTGTCACCTCGTCGTATTATCACTAATCCCGGAACAGAGAACCGAGCCTTAATCAATCAAGCCAGAGAGCAAGGAATTGAAGTGGTTGAGGGATGTACATTGGTGATGCTAAGAACAGGGGGGTTTTAATAAGAGTGCTTCACGATATTATTTCAAGTAGATGATATCTAAGATCAATGCATAGATGTGAAAAAAGAAAAGCCCTGAATCACGGACACTATTTCTAGCGACGCTATTCAAGGCTTTTTCATTTTTTGATTAAGCAGTTTTAGTGCTAAAAACTATCTGTTAATTCTAAAAACTAACGGCTAACTTAGATCAAAATTAGAATGTACGGCTATATTGTAGACCAACAAGTACTGCATCAGCGTGAGTTGTTGCATTAATTGAACTAATATCTTGAACTTCTGTAGCATCGATATCTTGGCCTAGTAAATAGGTAAATCCGAAGTCAACATTCGACTTTTGGTTGATGTGGTAAGTAAAACCTGCAGAGAACCATTGACGATCGGAATCTGGTACTGAGATTGATGTGATCTCATCTTGGGCGCTGATGTCATACATATAACCCGCACGTAGTGTCCAATCATTATTGAGATAGTAAGTACCACCTAAAGCGAAGTGATAACCATCTTTCCATTCATATTTACTACTTTCCATGTCTCCATAGGGGCCTGAGCCGCTAAAGTCTAGAAGATCAAATTCACTCCAGTTAATCCACTGGATGCTATAGTGAACAGCAAATTTAGTCCCTGTGAAACGATTATATCCAGAGAATTCAAGCATATCAGGTAGAGGTAATGTAATTTTATTATTATCATCATCTTCTGCTGTGATATCAGGGCTGTAGTGATAGCTTAGACCAAAACGATTATTATCATTA
This sequence comes from Vibrio sp. SS-MA-C1-2, assembly GCF_021513135.1. Classification (NCBI taxonomy): domain Bacteria; kingdom Pseudomonadati; phylum Pseudomonadota; class Gammaproteobacteria; order Vibrionales; family Vibrionaceae; genus Vibrio; species Vibrio sp. SS-MA-C1-2. The sequence continues at coordinate 2,867,264 of NZ_CP090981.1, read as the reverse complement.
ATTTCATAGACTGTGCCGACATTAAAACCAACACCAAAACCAGTAGCATCATCAACATCAACAACTGTTTGCCCAGCAAGAGGTACAAGTCCTACACCAGGAACTGGAAGTGCGCTTGGTTGTTTATCACTTATTGATCTTTTTATAGTGCCTTTACCATAAATAAAATCTAATCCAGCACCAAAGCTCCAATGTTCATTTAGACGATAAGATGCAGCTAGACCTAAGTTAGCGCTGAATATTTCAGTCTTACCACCATATTCACCTCCAGCATAGTCATCTGGGAAGTCAGTTGAAGTGCCAAAATTAGAGTAACCATTGATACCCACAGCCCATGTATCATTAATTGGCATGATAAAGTGAATATTTGGAGCGACAGATGTTCCACCTGCATCATCATAATCAGCATCAAAGTCATTACCTACTATATTTGTATAAGTAGCATCAGATACATCAATCATTGTTGTGATGGTTTCAAAGCCTAACGATAACGCTTTTTCATCAAACAATGCCATTGCTGCGGCGTTACGTGCCATTACTGATGCGTTATCAGCGATAACGGCGTCACCAGCAAATGCGCGACCAAGGCCAGTTGCAGATTGTGCGTTAAGTTGGAAGCCAGCAGCAAGTGCTTGACCAGAAGATAAAGTGATAGCTACTGCTAAAAGAGATTTGCTAAAAAGACGATTTTTATTAGTCACTGCTAAGATTCCTTTTTTATTTTTTATTCGCTTTCAATGCGATTGCGGCGAATTGTAATCGGGCTAATATAGTGATCAAATCAGACCAGTTAGCATTATAGTCTTTGTTGTTAAAATGTTAAACCTTGCAGCAAAAAAGGAACAATAGACATTAAACCTCGCTATATTTTCTTATTGATAAGCACTTTTTCTTTATGTAACAAAAAAACAACTAATTTTTCTTACTTTATGTTTTATATGTTTTTTTTGTTTTTTGATATTTATTTCATAATTAGTGGGATATTTACAGATAAGTAAAGATTAGAAATAGTTAGTGCTGATACTCTAATAATGGTGATTGCTTGAAATTCACGGGTAAGTCATCGGTTATATATTGAACACATTTCAGAGTGGTGAGTTTTTTAAATGAAACAATTTATTTACCTTTAAAGTAGGACTTATTCTTATCCTATTGTATTGATCATCCAATATATCAGTCATCTCTTTGTTAGTGACAGCCAAATTTTGCATAAATAATCATTATATATTTATTTTTGATTTGTTTATTGAGCAGGAAATGAGAGTTAGGCCTCATTTTTATGGCGTAAACGATAGAAGTAGCATAAATAAACGAGTGGAACTTGCTTTAACTTGAGTTTTTACACTAACTATATCTTGATATTTAGAGGTCTTACCAAGCAAGAAATTGAATAATTTTGCTATTAACGTGTCTTTAAATGATCGAATATTTCTGTTTTAACGATTTATATCAAATTTCATTTTTTAATAAGAAATATTTCCACTCTAACTACCAAAGTGGAAACTTAAGATTACACCTTGAGGTGGATTGTTTAATTGTTATTGATATTAGTCACAACTTTAAACAAAAAAAGAGTTTAAATGGAGAAAAAAATCTTCTTAGTGGTCTTCAGTTATCAGGATTTAAAATGGATCGATATGAGCATTATTTTATCAATATTAGATTGTGAATTTGGTGTGAATTAGAAATAGCCAAAAGCTAAGTGATTGATTATTTCCCATTCAAGCATCAATTTCATGAAAAAGACGCATTAAAAAAAACAGTTATTTTATATTTTTAACAATATTGCTACACTAAAGAGGTCAGACCTTTCAGCTGTTTTTAGATGGTTTTAATCAGGTTGATGGTTTAACTTGTGATGATATAAGAGTTGTTGATAGTTAAAAGGCTTTGTTTTCTTTTAGTGATATCGATTCATCACTTTGTATTGGTTTCCGTCCAGTCATGCTTATGCAGGTTCGGTCAATTGATAGATTAAAAACTAAGGAGTGGTAATGAAACAGAATTTGGTTACCGGTCAGGGCGAGCGTATTGCAATCGTTCATGGCTTACGTACTCCATTTGCTAAACAATCGACAGCGTATAAAGATATTCCAGCCGTTGATTTAGGTAAAATGGTGGTTAATGAGTTACTGATTGGCAATGATGTTGACCCTAAATTGATCGATCAAGTGGTCTTTGGTCAAGTGGTACAAATGCCTGCAGCTCCCAATATTGCGCGTGAGATTGTCCTAGGTACAGGGATGGATATTGCCACCGATGCCTATAGTGTGACTCGCGCCTGTGCCACCAGTTTTCAAGCGGCGGCCAATGTTGCTGAGAGTATTCTTTCAGGCACGATTGAAGTGGGCATTGCTGGTGGCGCTGATTCCTCATCTGTTCTTCCTATTGGGGTTTCCAAAAAGCTCTCTGCAACCTTGTTAGCCTTAAGCAAAGCAAGAACCAATTCACAACGTCTTAAATTACTGACTAGTCTCAGACCAAGTGATTTACTTCCTGTTCCTCCAGCCGTTGCTGAATATTCGACAGGATTAAGCATGGGACAAACCGCAGAGCAGATGGCGAAAACTCATGGTATTACTCGTCAACAGCAAGATGAATTAGCCCATCGATCCCATTGTTTAGCGGCAAAAGCATGGGAGAGTGGTTTGATTGCTGATGAAGTAATGACCGCTTGTCCTGAACCGTATAAAACGATTATCAGTCAAGATAACAATATTCGCCATGACTCGACCCTGGAAGGTTATAGCAAGCTTCGTCCTGCTTTTGATCGTAAGTATGGCTCGGTTACCGCTGCTAATAGTACGCCGTTAACCGATGGTGCTGCAGCAATTATCATGATGAGAGAAGGGCGAGCGAAAGAACTGGGACTTAAGCCATTAGGTTATCTTCGCTCTTATGCTTTTTCAGCGATTGGTGTTGAAAAAGATATGTTGATGGGGCCATCTTATGCGACGCCACTTGCTCTTGACCGTGCAGGATTAACCCTTTCAGATCTGACTTTAATTGATATGCATGAAGCCTTTGCCGCTCAAGCGTTAGCTAACGTGAAGATGTTTGGTTCTCAACAATTTGCCGAGCAGAAATTAGGTCGTAGCCAAGCTATTGGTGAGATTGATATGGATAAGTTTAACGTATTGGGCGGTTCCATTGCGTATGGACATCCATTTGCGGCAACAGGTGCAAGAATGATGATCCAAACATTAAGAGAGTTACAACGCCGAGGCGGTGGGTTTGCATTGAATACTGCATGTGCTGCAGGTGGTTTAGGTGCAGCAATGATTTTGGAGGCAGAATAATGACAATGGATAAGCAATCTGCATTTTCGCTAGATGTCGCCGATAATGGTATCGCATGGTTGGCGATTGATGTTCCCAATGAAAAGATGAACACTTTAAACAGTGCATTTTCAGACGAAATTAAAGGGATTTTAGCGGAATTAAAAGCAAGTTCAGCGATTAAAGGTTTGGTCGTTCATTCAACGAAACCGGATAACTTTATTGCGGGAGCGGATATTAATATGCTTGCTGCCTGTCAGACCGCAGAGGAGGCTGAGCAGTTAGCAAAAGCGGGACAGCAACTATTTAGTGAATTTGAATCCCTTCCTTATACGACGGTTGCTGCAATTCATGGACCTTGTTTAGGTGGTGGTTTGGAGCTGGCTCTAGTGTGTAATGTTCGAGTTTGTAGTGATTGGGGCAAAACTGTTTTAGGGCTTCCTGAAGTGCAACTTGGTTTACTTCCGGGTTCTGGTGGGACACAACGTCTGCCTCGTTTAGTTGGTTTAACCAATGCGCTCGATATGATTTTAACGGGGAAACAGATTCGAGCTAAAAAGGCCAATCGAATGGGATTGGTTGATAGTGCTGTTCCTCAAGAAATTTTACTGACAGTGGCAGAACAATTAGCACTGAAAAAAGCGCCTAAACGTTCATTAGAATTTAAAGATTGGATGATGGGTGGCAACCCGTTAGGGCGTTCAGTGGTTTTTGATCAAGTGACAAAACAGGCACAGAAAAAAGCGCGTAATAATTACCCTGCGATTAATGCGATTCTTCACTCAATCAAAGTGGGGCTTGAGTCAGGAATCAAAAGTGGTTTAGAAACAGAAGCGAAACAGTTTGGTGAGTTAGTGATGTCATCAGAATCTAAAGCGTTACGTTCGATCTTCTTTGCGACCACGGAAATGAAAAAAGAGAGTGGCAGTGATGCTAAACCTCAACCTTTTTCTCATATTGGCGTGTTAGGCGGTGGCTTAATGGGAGCAGGGATCAGCCATGTGACGATTAATAAAGCCAAACTTCCTGTTCGTCTAAAAGATATCTCGGAAGAAGGGATCAAAAATAGCCTCGCTTATAACTACAAGCTTTTTAAGCAGCGACAAAAACGTCGAATTATTACCAAGGCAGAATTGCAAAAAGGGATGCTACGTCTTACTGGAACCACCTCTTTTAGCGGGTATAAAAATCGAGATATTGTCATTGAAGCCGTTTTTGAAGATTTAAACCTAAAACATCAAATGGTGCGAGATATTGAAGATAATTGCAGTAGTTCAACCATTTTTGCTACAAACACCTCCTCTTTACCGATTCATAAGATCGCGGAAGGGGCGAAAAACCCAGAAAATATCGTTGGGCTTCACTACTTTAGTCCAGCAGATAAAATGCCATTAGTCGAAGTGATCCCTCACGATAAAACATCACAGCAGACCATTGCAACGGTGGTTGATCTAGCGAAAAAACAGGGTAAAACACCGATTGTCGTCGCAGATAAAGCGGGATTTTATGTTAATCGAATTCTAACGCCCTATATGAATGAAGCCGCGCGTTGTCTGTTGGCGGGTGAACCGGTTGAACATATTGATAATGCACTCGTCAATGCTGGTTTCCCAGTTGGACCGATCAATCTACTTGATGAAGTGGGGGTTGATATTGCCGCTAAAATTACACCAATTTTAGTCAATGAACTCGGTGAACGCTTTCAAGGACCGGCCCTGTTTGATCTGCTTTTGAAAGATGAAAGAAAAGGGCGTAAAAGTGGCAAAGGTTTCTACGACTATAAAGCCAAAGGTAAAGAGAAGTCGGTCGATAAATCTGCCTATAAATTGCTTAATATCACACCGAATAAGCAGTTAACGGAAGAGGAGATTACTCAGCGTTGCCTTTTACAGATGTTGAATGAAGCGGTGTTATCGTTAGATGAAGGGGTGATTAGAAGCCCTAGAGATGGTGATATTGGTGCAATTTTTGGTATCGGGTTTCCGCCATTTTTAGGTGGTCCATTTAGGTATATGGATAGTGTCGGAATGGCTGAAATCGTCAAACAGATGGAAGATTACCAACAAAAATTTGGCGATCATTTTGCGCCAGTGGTGAAGCTGAAAGAGATGGCAGAAGCCGGAGAGAAGTTTTATCCTTAATGGTTTCAGCTTAGTAAGGGAAATTTAATTGCTTTAAAGTTCAAATCAAAAGGATTGAGAGTGACGTTAAATAAAGCGTTTGCACTCAATCCTTTATCCATTCTACTATTTTTATCCTGTGGATATTTGATTTTTTACGATGTCAGTAATTGCCATTGAGAAATAGCGACTCTTCCTGCCTCCACACCCATTTGATAAGCGGACTCTAAGGTTTTTTGATCTTGACTTAATCGCCCTAATTTAAAATTATCACCGGGACAGATTTGGATAATCTCAACACCTTGTGGAGGCTTAGCAATGAGTTCAACTGCTTCATTATAACGTTGATGGCGGGTTAACATTGGCTCGATAAGCTCTGGTTGTTTCTTAAGTAACATCTTAATGATTGATGAAAATGGGCTGCTCTTTTTTCGATAATCTTGATGGCGACTACGAAGCACCATTATCTGTTTAGCTCCACGGCGAATCGCTTCTGCGACGGGAATTGCATCACTGACTCCACCATCGACATACCAGTGTTGTTCCAGTTGGACACCGTTACGATAGAAGATCGGCAGCGCGCTACTGGCTTTCATCACTTCGGCTAATTCATCGACGTTCGGAGTTAAGTATTCTGGTTTCCCGCTATCTTGACGTGTCACCGTAAGAAAAAGAGGGCGAGGATCTTCGCTAAACGTTTTTCGGTCAATATCTAACTCTTCAATCGTAATCTGCCACATCCAATCAAGGTTAACAAGATCACGCCCTCGCATAAATTGAGTTGGCGTAATGAACTCTTTGCGTAAGCTATAATCGAGAAAAATCTTTTTATTACGACGTGGCATTTTTGCAATATAAGCAGCTAAATTGGTTGCTCCTGCTGAAACACCCCAAAAGCTATCAAAAGGGGAGAAGTCATTATCAAGAAAATGGTCTAAAACACCACAAGCAAAAATACCACGCATCGCACCGCCTTCGACAATTAATGCTCTGTTTCCAATTTTGTCCATTTTGCCTTGTTTCCTTTAATTATATTGACGGTTTATTGCTGACAATTTTTTGGGTATTGAGTATTAGCCTTGTCTTAATTTTAAAATAGAATCTAGATCAAAAGGTTGAGGATACTGAATAAAGTTAGGCTCTTTTTTATCGATAGTATAGATTGACATTCTATCAGCCAATTCATTGCCTTCAATGCCAACATGGGCTGGAACATGAGCGATAATTAACTGATCTTTAAGTTGATCATACAGTTCATGCGCTTGTTGGATGATGTCGAGATTTTTAATATCTCCCGGCTTTTGACGTTTCCAGCCTTTTGCTTTCCAACCATAAGCCCAATTAGTAATACAGTTAATCGAGTATTGGGAGTCACTGCAAATTTGAACCGTTTTACCTTGATTTAGCCCTTGTTCGGCTAAAATAAGCGCTTGATTGAGTGCATTTAGCTCGGCTGAGTTATTCGTGCCATTACTGTTATAGAGTCCATACCATAATGTTTCTAATTGCTGGCCTTGATACACTGCAACGCCTGAACCCGCTTTTCCTGGATTAGGTTCACACCCGCCATCGGTATAAATTGTGATCTCAGCATCTTTCAAGTCGGGTATTTTTTTTGTACTTTTTTTGTTGGCTACGGTGGTAGACGAACTTATATTTGCCGTATTTGAGCTTGCTCGCTGGATTGATTGGCTAGCTCCAGCAGCAAAAGCGCTCTCTGCTTCAGCTTTAGTTTTAAATGACTTATATTGTGCTTTAGGGAACTTATCAATTAAGGTTCGCGTGTAGTTCCAATCGGTAAAGATCCCAGTTTTGCGTCCATTCCAGACCACATAAAATTTTTGTGCCATATTTTCTCTATGCCTATTTAATCTTATTTATCTATTTATCTATTTATCTATTTATGTACTTAGATTTTCTCATGAATAACATGTTGCTGCTGAAATTCATCGATAGAGTTAATTTCAGTTCCTACCTCTAAAGCTTGGTAGGTTTGTTTTTTGCCACTGTAATGCATGATTAAGCGGTTAGCTGTTCGTGGTTTTAATTGAGTGACAATAAACTGAATAATGTCCCTGCGACTAAATGATTGTATGGCAGAGGTGACATTTTTTCGTTGTGAGAATTGCCAATCTTTATTATTGATGCTGCCCCAAAGTCGTTGCGATTTAGCATTTAATTGCGTATCTGGTGCGGCAATTTTATCAATCAATCCCTGCTTACTGTTGCACCAGCTTTCTTCATTTAACTCTAATAGAATAAGTGAAAAAGCATTAAGAAAATGGTCAATGGCACCGATTAATTGGTTTGGCACTGCTGAGGGGGATTGAATATAGAAGATAATCCCCGGAAAACGATTTAATGGCAAATTACTGGTTCCGACCATATACCCTAATTGCTGTTTGGTTCTTAGCTCGTGGAAAAAGGTTGCAGAGAGTAGGTGGTTGGTCAAAATATAACGAGCAATACTCTCTGGGCTGGTATCATCGGATTGATGGTAAACCAAGATGGCTGAGTCCGTATGGTTACAGTTTATCGGAAAATTAATGGTGCCGCACTCTCCGAGCATAAAGAGAGGTCGGCTGGTTTCTTGGTATTTTTGTCCTTCAATATAGAGGGACTTTTTCACTTGTTCACCGACCTCAAGTGCTTGCTTTTGATGCCAATTACCGTAAACAAAAACTTCAACAAAAAGCTCACTAAATAGAGAATGAACAAAGAGAGGCAGTTCATCAAATTCAATACTATTTAATGCTTCAATTAAAACAGGTGTGGGTGGACTATTTGGCTGTAATAGGCCAGTCAGGTTATTTAATAGCTGTGAGATAGGTTTATCTTTAGCCGAATTCTTCCACTGACGCAGCATTCGATCTTTAATGATCGTAAAACGCTCAGGCTGGAAATCATATTGCTTAAATTGCTCAATTAATAATGCTAATAATACGGGCTGTTTCTCAGTTAATCCTGAAAGCTGTAGAGTAATCCCTTGTTGGTGAGCAACAATATTATAGTGCAAACCGGCAACTTCAGCTTGGTAGGCTGACTCATTAATACCATCTAATAATAGCGCGATACAGAGCTTGGTTTTAACGATATTGCGTTCTGTTGAAATGGCATGAGGACTATCGATGGCAATATAAATCGTCCCTTTTGGTAGTTTAAATTGCTGATCTTGTTGGTGCCATAAACGAAAGCCTTCACTATTCTCTAATAAGATTGGCATATCAGATGCTGTCTCTTCGACAGCAAGAGGTTGCAAGTTTTGACTGATAAATGGATTAGGTTTTGCCAATGACAACGCTGCAATTGCTTGAGGAGCACGCCAACGCTGTTTTTGCTCTTCAGTTAATGCTGTGACTGAATAGGGCGTTTGATACCATTTTGCTTCTTTGGTTGGAATTGTATCGGGGCTAATTAAAGTGATCTGCATATTATCAACAGTAATTTGTGATAATAGCTGTTGAATCAGTTCAGGTTCAAACGTCTCCATCATATAATCGCCATAGATAATGTCATTGGGGTGATAATGGTGGATATTACTGGCTAAATGGCTAACGATATTAATCGGTTTCGCTTGTTCTTGAAGTTGAAATGCCATCTCCATTACTGAGCGTTTCTCTTGATAACACCATTGATTAATACCTTGTTGTTTTACCAGTTCTAAATAATAGAAGATAGCCTCAACAATTTCATCAATCGCTGATTGCCCTATTTTTGTTAGGATCATGCTAATAGTAAATTCACGGTAATTACTGCCGCTTATACCGCCGCCAGCAGAAAGAGCTTCAACTAATCCTTTTGATTTTAAGTAGGAGAATAGGCTGCCTTCACCTTCATAGCCCAATAGATGGGCAATATGAGTTAAAGGTTTACTTTTATAGTAAGGCTTTAATGAAGGTAAAAAGAATTGAAGTGATAACTTTCTCAACTCTTTTAACGGTGATATTGAGATAAATTGTCCTAATTGTTGCTCGGTAACTAAAGGCTCATTAATCGTCTCTTTCTCTTTTTGATGGTTAGGAACGTCAACAAAATAGTGTTGAGCTAATTTTTCTAGATCATCTAAAGAATCAGGAGATAGTAGTACCAATGACATAATATTGGCAGAGTAGTGTTGCTGATAAAATGCAATAAGCTCTGCGCGGATAGAGTCTTTCTCTTGTTCACCTCTGTCTGATAATGTGTCTAAATTGCCAACTGAGAACTGTGAAAAGGGGTGTTTTTGATTAATGGTCTCTTTTTGAACTTGGTAAATTCTTCGGCTATCGTCATTAATTTTTAATCGATATTCAGACTCAACAGCGTTTCGTTCTTTGTCTACTGCGTCAGCACTGAAAAGTGGCGAGATGAAAAATTGACTAAAGCGTGCAATCCCACTTTCAAATGATGAATTATTGATATCAAAAAAGTAGTTGGTAAACTCACTGGCAGTCCAAGCATTATTGCTGCCACCATGCTGGGCGATATATTTTTGAAACTCACCAACTTGAGGAAAAGGTTCTGTGCCTAAAAACAGCATATGTTCTAAAAAGTGAGCCATGCCTTCGCGATCAATAGGATCATCAAAATGCCCAATATTGACAGCTAATGAAGCCGCTGAACGAGGAGTTTTCGGATCACTAATAAGTAAGACACGCAACTGATTATCCAGTTGAATATACTTATATTGTTTGTGATCATTTGGGCTGGTATGCATGGTAACTCCTTGCTAATAAGAAGGTTTTTATAAAGAGTAGCTCAACTAAATGCTTATGATATTTTATCAATGACTCTATAAATGAAACTGCAAAGTGATAATGGAAGTGCTAAAATCATTAATAAAGATTCTACAGCTGAAATATCTCATCTATTGTTATTAGTGTAGTAAAGGTAAAAATTAAAATGTCTATAATGAAAGTTTTTATTATGCGTCATGGCGAAGCTCAAGCTTTTGCTGCCAGTGATTCTCAACGCCCATTAACCGCGAGAGGTGAGAATGAGTCAGCTCAAATGGCGAAATGGTTATCTAGCCACTTTCCTGATGTGGATGCAGTTTGGGTAAGCCCTTACTTGCGAGCTCAACAAACTTGGAAAGCAGTAAGCCAAAATATTACCGCGCTTCAGTCGGTCGAGACCATTGAAGATATTACACCTCATGGGCATGAGTCAGATGTTGCCTCTTTTATTCAAGCGACCGCCGCAGTTAAACCACTAAAATCATTGCTTATTATATCTCATTTGCCTTTAGTTGGTTACCTTTCTGCGGAATTAGTTCCTGGATTGATGCCACCGATGTTTGCGACCTCATCGATTGTTGGCATTGATTATGATATTGAGAGCGCAGCAGGCACCTTGTTATGGCACTATGCTCCTCATGACTTATCAAAATCGTAAACTTAGTTAATTAATGCTAGTTTAAGAACTTGATGCTAAGTTTATCTTAGCTATATTCAGGTAGATCAATCAGTACTAACAGCGCGCCATCACCGCCAAATTCTAATGGCGCTTGGTGAAAAGCAAGAACATCAGGGTGCTGAGCTAACCACTCTGGTGTTTTCTTTTTCAGAATATGTTTGCCAATCCCATGCATAACACATGCGCAATGTAGATGCTCTTTTACACATTCAATCATTAACGCCGCAATCTCTCTTTTTGCCTCTTTTTGCGTCATACCGTGAAGATCAAGATAGATTTCAGGGGTATAGACACCGCGTCGTAATCGTTTTACTTCATATTTTGAGACGCCATCGCGAGCATAACGCATCGGTCCCTCTTCATTAAAGTGAGGTTCAAACTGATCAGAGAAGTAAAATTCACTGTCTTGCTCCCGTCTAACTTCCGCTTGCTGAGCTCTTTGAGGCGAAATTTTACGTGCAGGCTTGTGGGTTATGTTATGATTAACTATCTTTTTCGTTCCTTTGATAGCATCTTTGAAAAGGGACAGCTCTTCTTCTGTAATTGATTTTTTTTATTCATATCGCAAATCTACTTCTTTTAGGTTTAGCGTTATATTGTAGCGTCAAATGGAGGCTAAATTGGACAAAATTTTTGTCGACGAAGCAGTTAATGATCTTCACACTGTGCAAGATATGCTGCGCTGGACTGTAAGCCGCTTTAATGCCGCAGGTCTATTCTACGGTCATGGTACTGATAATGAGTGGGATGAAGCGATTCAGCTTATCTTGCCAACACTTCATTTACCACTGGATTTTCCAGATAGCTTACTCAATTCTCGTTTAACGAGCAGTGAGCGTTTACGTGTCGTGGAACGTGTCATTCGTCGTATTAATGATCGCACACCTGTTGCCTATATGACAAATCAAGCTTGGTTCTGTGGCTTGCAATTCTTTGTAGATGAGCGTGTGTTAGTACCTCGTTCACCTATTGCTGAATTGATTAACAGCCGTTTTGAGACATTTTTAACCCAAGAGCCACTGCGTATCATGGATCTTTGTACTGGTAGTGGCTGTATTGCGATTGCTTGTGCGGATGCTTTCCCTGATGCAGAAGTTGATGCCGTTGATATTTCAACAGATGCTTTAACCGTTGCTGAGATTAATATTCATAATCACCAGATGGATCAACAAGTCTTCCCGTTACGCTCTGATCTCTTCCGTGATCTACCAGAAGATAAATATGACCTGATTGTAACAAATCCGCCGTATGTTGATCAGGAAGATATGGATTCTCTGCCAGATGAGTTCCGTCACGAGCCTGAATTAGGTTTAGCGGCAGGCAGTGATGGCCTTAAATTGGTACGTCGTATTCTTGCAAATGCGCCACGTTATTTATCAGCTCAAGGTATCTTGATCTGTGAAGTGGGTAACTCAATGGTTCACATGCAAGAACAGTACCCAGATATTCCATTTACTTGGATTGAGTTTGAGTTTGGTGGTCACGGCGTATTTATGCTAACTAAGCAGCAATTATTAGATTGTGCTGACCATTTCGCACTTTATATTGATTAAGCTTTCTTGGTTAAGCCAATAAACTAATCAATAAAAAGCCCGAAGTTGATACTTTTTAAGTATTTACTTCGGGCTTTTTTATATCGGATTAAAAATTTAATTTAATATGCTGTTTATCGCTGAAAGATCTTCATTACTTAAGGTACCTACTGCTTTTTTAAGTTTTACTTTATTCAGTAAATAATCATATCTTGCACTTGATAGTTCACTTTCTGCATCATAAAGACTTTGTGTTGCATTTAAGACATCGACAATAGTTCGAGTACCGACCTGATAGCCCGCTTCATTCGCATCTAATGCGCTTTGAGCTGAGATCACGACTTGCTGATAAGCATGTACGGTTCCGATGCTAGCATTGATATTATTAAAGGATGCTCTAATTGTTTTAATGACATCACGATGTGTGTTTTTTAATGCTTCACTTTTAGCGACAAAATTAAACTGAGCTTGTTTTGTTCTAGATGTTATTGCACCACCACTATAAAGAGGTACGTTTAAGTTAATTCCAGCAGTGAAGTCATTACTGGTATCACTCAATGATTCATTCACGTTGTCTTGATAATCTTGCTTTGTTAAATCATAGCCTGCATTAAAACTTAGTGTTGGTAAATGACCGGATTCTGCTAATTTAATCTCTCTTTTCGAAATAGTCTGTTCCATTTGACCGGTAATGATCGATAGATTTTTTTCTAATGCTTCTTTTTCTATACTTGATACAGAGTTAGGTAATTTTTCAGCGGAAAAATGACTGAGATTTAATGTACTTAATTTTTTGTATTCAATACCTGTAATTTCTCGTAATGATTCAAAACTATTATCTAGGTTATTTTCAGCGATAATCTCACTGGCTAAAACACTATCATAGCTAGCTTGGGCATCATGAACATCGGTGATCGGTGTTAAACCCACTTTGAATTTATCTTTTACTTGTTCGAGTTGACGAGCAACCGCTTTTTTCTCTGAACGAATAAATCGTAATTGATCCATTGATTTTAAAATATCAAAATAAGCGGATACTGTATTTAGCATTAATTCTTGTTGAGCGGATGCATAATTAGTATCGCTAGCTTGTGCATTCAGTGCGGCAATATCTAAATTTATCCAATTTGCACGATTATAAATACTTTGATTAAGTGTAACGCCAAGATTTGATGTATTTAGATCTCCTCCTTGTTGGTCACTTCGTATAAAGTTAAATCCTGCATCGAGATTAATTTGAGGTAATAGAGCAGCTCTTGATTCATTGATAGCTTCAAATGCAGATTGTTTTGTTGCTTTCGCTTGTAGTAATTCTGGGTTTGTTTCTTTAGCTTGGTTATAAATAGTCGAAAGGTTTTGAGCATAAGTGTTATTGCTTAATAAACCAAATAAAGAAAACAGTAGGATAGATTTTATTTTCATAATTTCCTCATCGTTGAAATAGGGATTAATTTGAAGTTGAAACAGAGTCAATAATGTCCGGATTCACTGTGTTTTTTACTGTGAATCTGAACTTTTTTATTAATAACTTAAGTGGCTTAAAGGAGTTAGTCATATACCCTTCATACTTGAATTCGCTAGGTTGTTGGCTGTATTCGTTCGCCCTAATCATAGAGTACACCTATACTCATGGGGCCCCACTCACTTGCCGCCTACTAGCAACTCCAATTATTTTGGGTAATGGATATTATTATTGAAGATAGAGAGTGGAGTATTAAGTTGGCTTATCGACTCTCTAGCTTTTTAAATAAGTGACTTATTCCTTTATAACTTCAAACATAAAACGAAATATTAGAGCGGCTAATAAGTTTGCAATTGCCGTATTAATAAAACTCTCTTCATTAAAGCCTGGGATATTCGCTAAATCGGTATAGGCAGGCCAAAATAACATCATAAAGAAGAATATCATTGATAATGGGCCTTTTATGGTATTCATCTTATAAGTCGTGATCATCAAATAAACACCAACAACAGCAAATAGAACGCTAGGGTGAATCACTCCCGGCATGATGAAAAATTCCAAAATATAAGCGACAATAACACATAAAAAATGACCAGCAAAAAAGAGCATTGAACCTGCTTTACCCGGGATAGGGAGAGCGGAGAACATGACACATAATGTACCAGCTAGCATCATGGTATTCGCCCCTTTATACCAATCACTGCTAAACCAAAAGAAAGAAATGATCATCAAAGTTAAAAAGCAACGTAAACTATTTTTAAAGGCTAATTTCCAATTTAATGTTTGAAATATCTCTTTAGGTTTCTGATTATTTTCTAACTTTTGAATTTGACTTGCCGTATCGAGAAACATTTCTAAGTGTTGTTGAGCTTTAAGGCTAAACGTAAATTCACGCTTTAGATCTGTTATGGTTTTTTCTACACTTTGTGCCTTATTCATTAAAGAAAAATAAAGGTTAAATTTAATTTTATCTTGTTCTGAAAGTTCAGAGTCTAATAGATTATTTAAGGTGTTAGTTTGCTTAATAAATTGCAATATATAGAGGTAACCCTGTTTTTTTATATCAAATTTATTACTCAATAAATAAGCTAAGGTGCGTATATCTGCATATTGAAGATAAAGGGCTTTTGCATCAGCACTTAACTTAGTAAAAAACTGTGTTTTATCATCACCCATGTAGAGAGGCTTTCTCATTAACTGGCGAATTAAATTCTTTTGCTGTTGTTCTTTAATGGCGAATTCATTATTTGGTTTACCACGAGTGAATATTCCAGAAACAACCTCTGCAACAATAATAGCAACAAACATTCCCATTAATCGAGGTAGTGTATTATTCCAAAGTGAGATTAATGATGGATTATACGTCGTTGGAAAGCCAGTAAAGCAAACGGTTAATCCTGCCATCGCAAAAACATAAGCAATATATGGATTTAATCCTTTATTCAAGGCCGCTAGAAATGTAAATAGAGCAACAATAACAATCACAAGGGTATTGAAAACAAAAGCATCAACTAAAGCAAACTCACCAATAAATAGAACGGTAGCGCCACCTAATATCGTTGCAACGGAACGAGATAAGACACGATTAAAGCGACTACCACTATTTTTTTCAGCCATAAACATCGCTGCTGACATCACACCTGCTGAGACATACCCTGATCCTTGTTGAATGCATAGTAACCAAGTGATAATCATCGCAGTGGAAACCATAAAGGCCTTTTTCAGATTAGGAGAGTCAATCTCACGTAGATAATTAATCACTAGCATAATTTACTCCTCAATAGAGATGGTTGCAGTTGATCCTGAAGCTAATCGTAGTGTACTGATATCGTCAACAATCTCGAAGCGAACTGGAATTCGTTGACTTAATCTTACCCAAGGAACGGTTGGGTTAACATTTGAGACTAAACCTGAGTTATCTGCACTTTGATCTACGATGGCACGACCAATACCAGAGACTCTCAAGTTAACGGTTTGATCATTGATCATTAGACTTGCTTTTGCTTTCTGTCCTATTTCGATGTGACCCACCGATGTTTCAGTAAAATAACCGGTTAAATAAAATGTTTTTTCTTCAACTAAAGCAAAAAGAGGTTTTCCGACAGAGACATAATTGCCTTGGCGTAAGTTAAGGTTAGTAATATATCCATCTTCAATGGCATAAATTTTGGTACGCTTAAGATCAACCTCAGCATTATTTATTTCAACTTTAGCCTGTTTTAAGCTTGCATTTAATTGTTTAACGTTGAACTTATCGTCAATTAATTGTTTTGCCGACACGAACTCTTTTGTTTTTAAATCTCTCTCATACGTATCTTTTGCCGTTTCTAATTGTATCTCTAGAGACTCTGCATTTAACTTGGCTTTTTCTAATGCTAATACATAATCGGTTTGATCG
The DNA here is from genome assembly GCF_021513135.1 of Vibrio sp. SS-MA-C1-2. NCBI lineage: Bacteria > Pseudomonadati > Pseudomonadota > Gammaproteobacteria > Vibrionales > Vibrionaceae > Vibrio > Vibrio sp. SS-MA-C1-2. The sequence goes on along the minus strand of NZ_CP090981.1, from coordinate 2,851,080 downwards.
ATTTCAAGAAGTAAGTCACCTTTATTTACTTCTTGATTATCAGTGATATATAGTCTTTTAACTTTGCCATTAACTTCAGGTGTAACTTGAACAATTTCAACTTGAACACGGCCATCTCTGGTCCATGGTGTATTCATGTAGAGGTTCCAAGCTTTATTTCCAACAAAAAATACAGCTGCAATTAATAGGATTGGTAAAGCGATATTTAATAACTTTTTCATATTAATGACCAAAATAAAGAAGTGTGATTGAACTAAAAACAAGCATGAAAAAACAGAACTGACATAAAGAACTATTTGATGGACTTACTTTTAGTGAAAACTTTAATAATGGAATACGGATTGGTAACCAAATAATTAAAGTGATAAATAATAGTTTAACTACAGGTGGTAAATAATAACCGCTAAGAAATATAAGATCAGACAAAATCTAACCTCCATTTTAATAAGTAATGTTGATCCTTAAAACTAGAATGTAAGAGTTGCTTTTCACTTTGTTTATAGGGGAGATATTAATCTTATTTTTAAAAGTATTTATACCCTTTATACTTGAAGTCGCTAGGTTGTTGGCTGTACTCGTTCGCCTACTAGCAACTCCAATTATTTTAGGTATAGAGCTAACTCTAAGAGTGAGAAAGCTCTATCTTTAAGCTTATTTATTAGTGACGTAGTAACTGGCTAAAACGAATGTTAAATGATGCAGAATCCCAAGGGTCTAGCATCACTCGAACAATATTCACGCCTTTTGGATTTTCTAATGCTGTTAATGTCGCTTCCATCTCTTTTTCGGTACGAACAATAAAGCCATCAGTATCTACCCCTTTTGTACCACCAAATGCAACACCCAGTTCTTCATAATTCCATACTGGAATATCATTGTATGAACGTTGCTTTCCTGGGTGAATAGCACGCTCTGCGCCATAACCTGAATTATCAAGGATAAAGATAACCGCATCTTTCTTATATTCAATGAGGTTTGATAGCTCTTGCGCTGACATATTAAATGCCCCTTCGCCTTGAATCGTGACCAGACGGCTTGTATCGGCTTTTTCTGTAAATACAGCACCACAGAACATACCAAATCCAGCGCCTAATGACCCCCAGTTACCACAGCCGTGCATCACAATGTCTGATGGGAATTCAGCTTGTGAACTGTTAATGAAACCACCGGTATCAGCATAAAATAGATCGCCAGGTTTCAGGTAGTTAGAAAACTGTATGAACAGACGGTCAATGGTTAGTGCCGCGTCGGTTGCTTCAAATTTATCTTTGTGCTCAAAAGCAAATTTACGACGATCTTCAAGGTTTAATACACCTTCAGTGACATCGACTAATGAATCCAATAATTGAGGTAAGAATTCACGTAAAAAGACATTGTCATAAACTGTTTGATCAATCACAACACGGTTTTGTTCGATGGTGATGCGGTGTTTACCTTCTTCATGCCCAATTTCTGAAGAGAATACCCCAGTATCAAACTCATTATTTGACACACCCAATGTAATAGCCACATCGGCACCTTCAACCATCTCATTGGTGTACGGTTCACACACTTTACCCATGTAGATACCCACTGCATTTGGGTGATCTTCAAATACGCCCATTTTACAAGTAAAGGTCGTTGCGACAGCGGCATTTAATCGTTCAACTAACTGTAACCCTTCATCAATCATCTCTTCACGTTGTAATTGATGACCTGTAACGATTGAGCGTGTTTTACTTGCCATAATGATTGATTTAGCGGCATCGAGAGCGATATTTAAATTATGCTGAGATGACTGATTCAACATAAGATCAAGTTCGCTGGTCGGTGCGTCAATCATGGTTGTCTGAATATCATAAGGCAGCTCTAAGTAAATAGGCTTTTTCATTTGATACGCTTTACGGAGCATGGTATCGATAATCACCGGTGCTGATTCAGCCGTCATAATACGTTCACTGGCAATGGTGATGTTTTCAAATACTTTTAAACTAGTATCAAAGTCATTGCCAACAACATGATGGTAAAGTTTATCGGTTGGTGTATTTAGCACTGGCGTTGCTGGTGCGCCACAAATAACAATCAGTGGAGTATCATCTGAATAGGCACCTGCAACGGCATTAACCGTACTTAATGAGCCAACACCAAACGTCACTGCCATTGCACCAAAGCCGTTTACTTTTGCATATCCATCTGCAGCGTAAGTGCCATTTAATTCGTTTCGACTTAATACGTGTTCAACACCGTGCTCGCCATCAATTAAACGGTCAAAGAAAGGTAATACGTAATCGCCTGGAATACCAAACGCTTTGTTGACATTAAGTTCTTTTAGACGAGTTAATAAATAATCTGAAATTGTGATTTTCATGCTGTATTCTCTTTTATTAAAATAAATAATGGTTGTTAAGCAAGATTTAGTTAATATATTCTTGCTGCAGTATGGATATGTTTAATGGCTTGTTTTAAATTTAAAGTTTAAATATAAAATAAGCGTATTTGATTTCTATATATAAAATGTACGGTTATATATTTTAAAAGTGTGTGTCTTGTTTATATAGTAAATAAATTCCTGACTAATTTCGATAACTTAATTTGGAACTGTCAATTCCATCATGTCTTGGTTTTTAATGTCAGACCTATTTTAATGTTGTCGTGACATTTAAATTGTTCAGGGTTTAAATATTAAGTTAACGGTTATTAATTTGTTCCCCGTTGTTGATGAGTTAAATATTAAACGATTTTAATTTTATATCCAGAGATAAAAATGGAACTGACAATTCCGAGGGCGTTTCATTTATGGATATTGAAGAAAAGATACAGTTGAACTAGGTACTTATATTTTTTTGACTGGAAGCTGCTAGGTTGTTGGCAACGCTGGTACGTCCCAATCATATAGCGCACCTATACTCATGGGGACACACTTGCTTGCCGCCTACTAGCAACGCCAATTACTTCAGGTATAAGACAGACAAATACTAATTTTAATACGTGATATTGACTCTTAAACCTAAGATAGTGCTATCATCGACTCCGATACTATCTGATGAGTTAAATTGAATATCTGGTGTTATGCTTAACCAAGGTGTGACGGCAAAGTCGTAATAAAGCTCCCAACCGTGTTGGTTATCTCTTGAATCTTCAATCACTTGTAAATAGTCATTACCCATCAATACTTTTGAATCATTCATGGCATTATAATAATAACCGATACCGAAAGTATCATTTGGTCGACTATCAAAAAGCCCTTTACCACCGACACCTAAAGCAATGTTCCATTTTTGTAAGCTAATATCAGGATCTGCCATACCACCTTGAACAAAGACACCAATACCTTTTAGGTCTGGAGTATTATCGGTTAAATTAAGTGCTGAACCATCATAATTTTGATCAAACAGGGAAACGTATTGCCATAGGTTAAAAGCAACTGCACTGCCTTCACGTTTTGTTTCTGTACGGTCAATTGACATACCATTGTCAAGACGAGAACCTTTTCTACCTGAAACAACCGGTAAGGTGGCGTTATTATTGTAGAATCCCGCTAAAAATAGGCCGCCGGGTTTGTCACTGATTTGATATTGCTGATAATAACCCACATAGACATTGTATCCAGCCTCTCCAAGTTGATCTAATCCCAATTCACTGGAACTTTCTCGTGCATCTTGGACAATAACAGTTAAGCTTGATTTATCAGTAAATTGATAAAAAGCACCGCCACCTAAAGCCGTCGTATAAGGCTGTAAATTGGCAACAATTGGATTTAATGCCAACGACATATTCATAAAGCCGCGTTCGCCAACCTTCTGGCCGCCACCGGCAAATTCTTGCATGTAGGCTTGATGGTTATTATCAAAACGACCAATAAAAACACCAAATTTCTCTGATAAAAACTGGGTATATGTAAGTGTTGTCAGATCAAAAGTATTACTATCATCGCCAGGCATATCGGTTAACGGCATGATGGCATTGTAATTTGGCGCCATGGTTGGCCAGTTACCTGAAGCTGAATTAATCGAGCTACCACTATCGCCTTCTAATCGCATGGTAATTAATCCACCAGGAACTAATCCCATCTTCATCAAATCAATATTCATTAAAAAGTCGTAACTTGTACCGACTTCACTGCCTTGGCTCACTCCACCATCTGTTATTCCTTGCAAAACAGAGGTAGTAGAAAAATCTATTTGAACGCCTTTATCTGCAAGCTTAGTTCTGTAACCGCCAAGGTCACCTAACAAATAACCTCGATCAGTAATATCACCATCATACTTTGGAATAGGTAATAATTGGTCAGCAAATAAAGAGCCAGAGAATAATGTAGCCCCTAATATATAAGAACTATATTTTACTTTATTTAAAATTTTCATGTTTACACTCATATTGACAAGTATTAACTTAAATAATATTAAAATGAATTATTGAAATTAATGTTTATTGCTTTGAAAAATAAATTTAATAATGAATGAAAAGAGAGCTAACTCTAAGGATGAGAAAGCTCTATTTTTAACTTTTAAAAGTATTTATTAGTGACGTAGTAACTGGCTAAAACGAATGTTAAATGATGCAGAATCCCAAGGGTCTAGCATCACTCGAACAATATTCACGCCTTTTGGATTTTCTAATGTTGTTAATGTCGCTTCCATCTCTTTTTCGGTACGAACAATAAAGCCATCAGTATCTACCCCTTTTGTACCACCAAATGCAACACCCAGTTCTTCATAATTCCACACCGGAATATCATTGTATGAACGTTGTTTTCCTGGGTGAATAGCACGCTCTGCGCCATAACCTGAATTATCAAGGATAAAGATAACCGCATCTTTCTTATATTCAATGAGGTTTGATAGCTCTTGCGCTGACATATTAAATGCCCCTTCGCCTTGAATCGTGACCAGACGGCTTGTATCGGCTTTTTCTGTAAATACAGCACCACAGAACATACCAAATCCAGCGCCTAATGACCCCCAGTTACCACAGCCGTGCATCACAATGTCTGATGGGAATTCAGCTTGTGAACTGTTAATGAAACCACCGGTATCAGCATAAAATAGATCGCCAGGTTTCAGGTAGTTAGAAAACTGTATGAACAGACGGTCAATGGTTAGTGCCGCGTCGGTTGCTTCAAATTTATCTTTGTGCTCAAAAGCAAATTTACGACGATCTTCAAGGTTTAATACACCTTTAGTGACATCGACTAATGAATCCAATAATTGAGGTAAGAATTCACGTAAAAAGACATTGTCATAAACCGTTTGATCAATCACAACACGGTTTTGTTCGATGGTGATGCGGTGTTTACCTTCTTCATGCCCAATTTCTGAAGAGAATACCCCAGTATCAAACTCATTATTTGACACACCCAATGTAATAGCCACATCGGCACCTTCAACCATCTCATTGGTGTACGGTTCACACACTTTACCCATGTAGATACCCACTGCATTTGGGTGATCTTCAAATACGCCTATTTTACAAGTAAAGGTCGTTGCGACAGCGGCATTTAATCGTTCAACTAACTGTAACCCTTCATCAATCATCTCTTCACGTTGTAATTGATGACCTGTAACGATTGAGCGTGTTTTACTTGCCATAATGATTGATTTAGCGGCATCGAGAGCGATATTTAAATTATGCTGAGATGACTGATTCAACATAAGATCAAGTTCGCTGGTCGGTGCGTCAATCATGGTTGTCTGAATATCATAAGGCAGCTCTAAGTAAATAGGCTTTTTCATTTGATACGCTTTACGGAGCATGGTATCGATAATCACCGGTGCTGATTCAGCCGTCATAATACGTTCACTGGCAATGGTGATGTTTTCAAATACTTTTAAACTAGTATCAAAGTCATTGCCAACAACATGATGGTAAAGTTTATCGGTTGGTGTATTTAGCACTGGCGTTGCTGGTGCGCCACAAATAACAATCAGTGGAGTATCATCTGAATAAGCACCGGCAACGGCGTTAACCGTACTTAATGAGCCAACACCAAACGTCACTGCCATTGCACCAAAACCATTTACTTTTGCATATCCATCTGCAGCGTAAGTGCCATTTAATTCGTTGCGACTTAATACGTGTTCAACACCGTGCTCGCCATCAATTAAACGGTCAAAGAAAGGTAATACGTAATCGCCTGGAATACCAAACGCTTTGTTGACATTAAGTTCTTTTAGACGAGTTAATAAATAATCTGAAATTGTGATTTTCATGCTGTATTCTCTTTTATTAAAATAAATAATGGTTGTTAAGCAAGATTTAGTTAATATATTCTTGCTGCAGTACGGATATGTTTAATGGCTTGTTTTAAATTTAAAGTTTAAATATAAAATAAGCGTATTTGATTTCTATATATAAAATGTACGGTTATATGTTTTAAAAGTGTGTGTCTTGTTTATATAGTAAATAAATTCCTGACTAATTTCGATAACTTAATTTGGAACTGTCAATTCCATCATGCCTTGGTTTTTAATGTCAGACCTATTTTAATGTTGTCGTGATATTTAAATTATTCAGGGTTTAAATATTAAGTAACGGTTATTAATTTGTTCCCCGTTGTTGATGAGTTAAATATTAAACGATTTTAATTTTATATCCAGAGATAAAAATGGAACTGACAATTCCGAGGGCGTTTCATTTATGGATATTGAAGAAAAGGTGTTGTTGAACTAGAGCTAAAATAATTGGCATTACTAGTAGGCGGCAAGCAAGTGAGGCCTCATGAGTCTAGATGCGCTATATGATTGAACGTAGCCAATAACCTAGCAACTTCAAGTAAGAAGGGTATCTATGATTAGGGGAGACGAATACAGTCAACAAGCGACTTTAAGTGTGAAAGGGATAGGTTTGTCTATGATGAAGAATGCGCCTCCCTTTTATTTTTTTCATTCATTGATAAAGGGGAGGTGAGTAATGGCAGAGGTTAATCTAACTTAATATCTTTGAATATATCTAAAATTGTTTTAATCACTAATTGTTGTGCCGCTGATTGACTGTTTCTACTTCTGTACATTAATGATGCTTGGATCTTCGGTATTCTTATCGATGGAATCACTTCAAGTTTAGAGTTATCAGGTAAGAGATGTGTCGGAACAGTTGAAAAACCAACGGACATTTCAAGTGCTTCATAAATAAGATCTAATGTACCTAATACTAGTTTTGTATTGGGTATTATTTTTATAATTTCATCGGTATCTTGTTCTTTTATATAAAGAGTGGGATCAACCCATGTTGATATATAAGGTAGTTGTTCGATGTGATTATTTTCAATCTCTTCTAAATTTTGCTCAATAAATTCAGGGCTTGCTACCGCAGAAATGCCAACATTTAACAATGTTCGAGCAATGAGATTACTGTCTTTTAACTCACCGATTGTTAATGCAATATCCACATTATCTTTTATTTGATTGGGGTTTTCTGGGGTCTGGATTTTTATAATCAGCTCAGGGTGTTTTAGTAATAATTTAACAATGTGTTTATTGAGATGATAAGCATAAAACGCGCTAGGTATTGAAAGAACAACTGTCCCTGATATTTCACCCATGTCTTTCTTTAAGTTATCGATAGACTGATAAAACATCTCTGCTTTATCTCCAATCTGTTCATAAAATCGCTTACCATCATTGGTTGGATAAATTTTATTTTTTGCTCGGATTAAAAGTGTTGTTTTAGTGCTAGATTCTAAATTAGAGATCCGACGGCTAATGGTTGACATCGGAAGTCCTGTCAATTCGCTGACTTTCTTCATACTGCCATATTTGACTACCTGACAAAAAAGGTAGAAGTCATCAAGTGTATTTTTAACCATTAAATCATCTCTCTATATTAAATGTGACAACTTTTACTATAGCTTAATTATTTAAAAGTCTATGATGATATTTTTAAGTGTTATTGTTTTATCTCTATCCCCTTCTTACTTGAAGTTGCTAGGTTGTTGACTGCACTCGTTCGCCCCAATCATAGAGTACACCTATAGTCATGGGGCTTCACTCATTTACCGCCTACTAGCAACGCCAATGACTTTGAGTATCTACCGCTAAAAATGCCACATTTTCTAACTGATTAAATAACCAGCGAAATGAAGCAATAAATCCTTTACTCTTTTCCAAGATAACGACACTATTGAGAGATAGAGCTAACGAATACAAGATAATGGCTGTATCCAAATGGATGGGTTACAGCAACAGAAATAGATAATGAGGATGTCATGGCTGGAAATACAATAGGACAACAATTCAGAGTTACAACATTTGGTGAGAGTCATGGTTTGGCATTAGGCTGCATTATTGATGGCTGTCCTCCTGGTTTAGAACTCTCTGAAGCAGATTTACAAGTTGATTTAGATCGTCGTAAACCGGGTACTTCTCGTTATACAACCCAGCGTCAAGAAGCTGATGAAGTGAAAATTTTGTCTGGTGTTTTTGAAGGTCAAACAACAGGGACATCTATTGGCTTAATCATTGAAAATACGGATCAACGATCGAAAGATTATTCAAAAATTAAAGATCTATTTCGTCCGGGACATGCAGATTACACTTATCACCAAAAGTATGGAGTAAGGGATTATCGTGGTGGTGGTCGCTCTTCTGCTCGTGAAACGGCGATGCGAGTTGCGGCTGGTGCTGTGGCGAAAAAGTACCTGAAAGCGGTATTTGGTGTTGAGGTTCGTGGTTATCTCTCGCAAATGGGGGATATCAGCATTGAAACTGTGGATTGGGATGAGATTGGCAATAACCTATTTTTCTCTCCTGATGCTTCGAAAGTTGAACCGTTTGATCAACTGATCCGTCAACTAAAAAAAGAAGGCGATTCAATTGGAGCTAAAGTGACGGTTGTTGCTCAGCATGTGCCTGTTGGCCTTGGTGAACCTGTTTTTGACCGTTTAGATGCTGAAATTGCTCACTCTTTAATGGGAATTAATGCGGTTAAAGGGGTTGAAATTGGTGATGGTTTTGACGTTGTTAAGCAGAAAGGCAGCGAACACCGTGACGCAATGACACCAACCGGTTTTGAATCTAACCATGCTGGTGGTATCTTAGGGGGTATCTCCTCAGGGCAAGATATTGTCGCTCATATTGCGATGAAACCAACATCAAGTATTACGGTTCCAGGACAAACGATTGATGTTGAGGGCAACGAAGCTGAAGTGATCACCAAAGGGCGTCATGATCCATGTGTGGGTATTCGAGCCGTCCCAATTGCAGAAGCGATGATGGCAATTACGTTAATGGATCATTTATTGCGCCACCGTGGTCAAAATATGCATGTGGAAACATTGACACCAAAAATTTAATTAACGGTATATCCCAAATAATTGAAGTTGCTAGTCAGCGAATGGACGCTAACAACAACCTAGTGACTTCAAATATCAAGGGTATAGCAATACGTAACAACGGATATATAAGTGATGACAATTCAAGATTACGAAGAAAAACTAATGGATATGATGGATGCGATGGTAGAGACCTCTACTGAGGATCAACTGTTTGCTAATGGTTATTTACGTGGACATATCTCTCTTGCTGCTGCGAGTTGTGAATTAGAAAATATTGAAGATCTCGATATTTTTAAGCAGCAAGTATTAGAAAGTGTGACTGCAAACCAGAATGAACTAACGCCAGCGGACTTCGCTTTAGTTGTTAATTGTTGGAATGAGCTGCAGAAATAATTTAAATCTTGGGATTCATATTAAAGAATCACTAAAAGGTCGAAGGCTGTTACCATCAAACAGTCTTCGACCTTTTTTATTTTTTATTCAGTGATATATAAAATAAAGGATTACTTTTTTCGATAAATTGAGATTGAGAAGTCAGCTTCAATTTGATGATCATTTTCTGCTTCTAACTGCTGCCAAACTTGCTCTGAAGCTCGCCAAGCAAACGGTGTCATTTGAAGTAGAGCTGTTGCATCTTGGCTATTTAAATCCATGCTATAAGGCAGTAACGTCTGTTTAATCAATTCAAAACCTGCAATTTCTTCTGGTTGAGTTTCATGGAGTTTTACGCTCTGATAAACCTTTTCTTTTAGCTGATAAAGATGACGAGCTGCAGGGGTTACCGTCACAATGATGCCATCTGATTTAATCACGCGTGATAACTCTTCCGCTTTACATGGTGCATAAATACGTACAATACCATCAAGGGAGTTATCCGCAAAAGGTAGACGGTGACTAGATGCAACACAAAAATCGGCTTGAGGATAACGTTTAGCAGCAAATTTAATGGCGACTTTAGAGATATCTAATCCGTAAACTTGGCTTTTCTCGTTGTACTCTTGTAATTTAGTGGCTAACGCCGATGTATAATACCCCTCACCACAACCAATATCTAAAACTTTAAGAGCTTGGTTCGTTTCTAAATGAGCCGTCACTTCCTTGATTACCGCTTGACGAAGTGGTTGATAATGCTCGTTTTCTAAAAAAGCACGTCTCGCTTGCATCATCTCTTTATTATCACCCGGGTTCTTTGAGCGTTTGTGATGAGCAGGCATCAGATTTACGTAGCCTTCTTTTGCGAGATCAAATTGATGATTATTTTCGCATACCCAGTGATGATTATTTTGATTAAGAGCAGAAAAGCAGAGAGGGCACTGGAATGACATTAATAAATACTCGAGTAGAATTAGGTTGTCGCTAAGTATAACTAAAAATCAATGATGAAAGAATAGAAACCATATACCCTTCTTACTTACCATCTACTAATAACGCCAATTATTTTAGGTAGTACAGAGTCAATATGAAACCGTGCGAAGCATAAAAAAAGAGAGCGGTTGTTTGGCGATGAACGCAAAACGAACCAGACTCTCTTTTTAATTGCTGCCGTTTGGACTTCCATTATTTAGGCGTGTAGAAACGCGATGGATTAAGCAGCAAGAATTTTCTGTAACTCAGCAGCTGATAAATGGTATTGACGTGGGCAGGCTTTCCATTCAGCAAGCATACGCTGATACTTATTCATCATTGGCGTTTGGCTATTGAATTGGTGTTGCGAGCTATCAAACTGCGGATATTGGCCTTCAGTTGTGGTAATGAAGCGTACATAATGAAGTTGCTGAGATTCAGTAGCAGCATCAAAGCCAAGGAATTGTAGGCGACGAGCATCAACTTGATTTGCTTCAGTCTCATTGAGCATGTTGTAAGACTCTTGCATTGCGTGGTGCATCTCCATCGCTTCGATAATTTCACGACAAACCGCGTCTGATAATTGACCAAAGTCTTTATCTAATTCACGCATTTGCAAGCCAAAACCACGCTCAACAATTGTTTGTAAACGTTCGTAATGAGCTGAATTTTCAGGTGATAATTTTGACATGATATAGTACTGATTCGATAAAATCAGGCGTTGTGCATTTGTCATTTCCATTAGGATAAACCTCTTTTCATTTATATGCTTACTCTATGATTAAGACTATCACTTTGTAGATATTAAATCAGTTTTTTATCAGTTATTAAGATCAGCTCAGACCAACTATATTACCGTTTTGATCGATATCTAACTGCATGTAAGCAGGTTTTTCTGGTAGACCCGGCATGGTCATCACATTGCCGCACAGCGCATAGATAAATCCAGCGCCGGCGCAAAGCTTTAACTCTCTAATTGGTAAGGTGAAATTTGATGGAGCCCCTTTTAATTTTGGATCATGGGAGATTGATGCTGGGGTTTTTGCCATACAAATATGTAAGTGGTTAAATCCTTGCTGCTCAAATTCATTCAATTGCTGTTGAGCAAGAGGCGATAATTCGACCGCTTTTGCACCATAACCTTTAAGTGCGACTTGATTGATTTTCTCGATCAATGATTGTTCAGGTGTATAAAGTGGAGTGAAATTTGCTTGTTTTTGAGTCGCATTAACGACTGCTTGGGCTAATTCTTTTACACCTTCGCCCCCAGATTGAAAGGCATCACTGATTGCAATATCGACATGAGTTTCAGTTTTGAGTCCTTTTACACGCTCAAATAACCACTGTAGCTCTTCATCACAGTCTTGAGGAAAACGGTTAATCGCGACAACAACTGGGATTTTATATTGCTCAGCATTACGGATATGCCATTCAAGATTACAGAACCCCGCTTCTAAACGTTCAGTATCAGGTTTTATCAGCGTCTTTGTTTGGTAATCCTGTTGGTCAGGCGCGTTAGATTTCAAGCCTCGTAACGTCGCAACAACAACCGCACAATCTGGGGTGTTTCCTGCTTGTGATGCTTTAATATTACAAGCCTTCTCGAATCCCATATCAGAACCGAATCCACCTTCTGTAACAACAAAGTCAGTTAATTTTAAGGCGATTTTATCTGCAATGATAGAAGAGTTACCGTGAGCGATATTGGCAAAAGGGCCTGCATGAATAAAGGTGGGCACACCTTCAAGAGTTTGCATTAGTGTTGGTTCTATTGCCTCTTTCATTACAACTGTCATCGCACCTGCGACTTGGAGATCCTCGGCAGTAACTGGCTTACCATCTAGATTATAAGCTAATACTATCTTGCCTATTCGTTGACGCATATCTTGCAGGTCTTGACTTAAGGCTAAAATTGCCATTAATTCTGAAGCCGCTGAAATATCAAAGCCATCTTCTCGTTCAAAACCATTCATTGTCGAGTTTGGATTATTTAACCCGACGGTGATTTTACGTAAAGCACGATCATTTTGATCGACAACACGTCGCCAGCTCACACGTTGACTATCAATTCTTAAAGCAGGAAGCTCAGTTTTATCCGTGAAGGCTTGATATCCAAGGCGTTGCTCATGATAGATACGAGCATCAATAGCAGCTGCAGCGAGGTTATGAGCAGAGGTAACCGCATGAATATCACCGGTTAAGTGTAGATTCAATTTATCCATCGGTACTACTTGGCTATACCCCCCACCAGCTGCACCGCCTTTAACGCCAAAAACGGGGCCCATTGAAGGTTGACGAATACAGGCAATAACAGACTGATTAATTTTTGCTAACCCTTGAGCAAGACCAATAGTCGTGACCGTCTTTCCCTCACCAAGCGGTGTCGGCGTAATTGCTGTTACTAGGATTAATTTGCCATTTTTTCTATCTTTTAGTCGAGTTAAGGTTGAGGTTTTGACTTTGGCTTTAGATGTTCCTAAAGGGGTCAAATCATCAGGGATTAAGCCTGCTTGTAATGCAATATCGGTAATGGGGGAAAGTGGTGTATCTTTACTAATTTCAATATCACTTTTCATTATTAATCCCTTTTAATCGGTCAAATGGTGTATTTGTCCGACTATTCTAACATGAAAAAATAACGGGGGTAGAGGCGGGCTTCTGAGTTGAGATCTAAGTTAAAAAAGGGTGTAGATTCATGTAATCTACACCCTTTTATACCCTTCATACTTGAAGTCGTTAGGTTGTTGGCTGCACTCATTTGCCGCCTACTAGCAACACCGATTATTTCAGGTATATTGGTTATTTTACTAACCTATTTTTTAGAGAAAAGATTAATAAATCACATTCTCTTTATATTCAGATAGAATTGATTTAATCTTTTCCATGGTCTCTTTTGATGGAGGGTTAACACCATCAAGTGGGTAGTCATAACCTAATGCTTCCCACTTATGAGCACCTAATTTATGGTAAGGTAACATCTCAATTTTTTCGACATTATCCATATCTTTAATAAATTCACCTAACTCGCGAGCAGAGGCTTCATCATCGGTAAAACCCGGCACGATAACGTAGCGGATCCAAGTTTTTTGACCACGTTTCTGAAGATACTCAGCAAACTGTAGGACACGTTTATTCGGTACACCAACGAGGTTTTCATGGACTTCATTATTCATCTGCTTAAGATCAAGCATCACTAAATCAGCATAATCTAGCACCTCATCAATGACATCAGAGTGCTTACGAATATAACCATTGGTATCTAAGCAGGTGTGGATACCTTCATCATGTGCAGCTTTAAATAGATCACGGACAAATTCTGGTTGTAACATCGCTTCACCACCCGATGCAGTAATACCACCACCAGATGCTGTCATAAAGTGTCGATAAGAGACTACTTCTTTCATGATCTCTTCGACAGTGACTTCTTTGCCATCATGAAGATCCCAAGTATCTCGGTTATGACAATATTGGCAACGCATTAAGCAGCCTTGTAAAAAAACAATAAAACGGATACCGGGACCATCTACGGTTCCACAAGATTCGAATGAATGAATACGACCAGTCGTTGACATTATTTTTCTCTCTTTTTAGTGCTACTAGCTATGATTGGAATGATAATTAGTGGCTTTAGATATTAATAATCATTTTATTACAAAGTGGCTCATTTAAGTAGAGCTAGCCATAAAAAAAGCCCTTACAATCAATGCAAGGGCTTTTTATTTAGCGGTTATTTACCAGAGAATTATAGAGACTCTGTAAATGTACGGCTAATTACATCGTTTTGCTGCTCTGGAGTCAGAGAGTTAAAACGAACAGCATAACCAGAAACACGGATAGTTAGCTGTGGGTAGTTCTCAGGGTGCTTAACAGCATCAAGAAGCGTTTCACGGTTTAATACGTTAACGTTCAAGTGTTGACCACCTTCAGTCTTACCAGATTCATGGTGGAAGTAACCATCCATTAGACCAGCAAGGTTCGCTTTCTGAGTTGAATCATCTTTACCTAGTGCATTTGGTACGATAGAGAAAGTATAAGAGATACCATCTTTCGCATCAGCAAACGGTAGTTTACCTACAGAGGTTAGAGAGGCAACAGCACCCTTCTCATCACGACCGTGCATTGGGTTTGCACCTGGAGCAAATGGCGCGCCAGCACGACGACCGTCTGGTGTATTACCCGTTTTCTTACCATATACAACGTTAGATGTAATAGTAAGGATAGACTGAGTAGGTACCGCGTTACGGTACATTTTCAGTTTACGGATTTTCGCCATAAATGTAGAAACAAGTTCACATGCGATGTCATCAACGCGTGAGTCATTGTTACCAAACTTAGGATAATCACCTTCGATTTCGAAGTCAGTCGCAATGCCATCTTCGTCACGGATAGGCTTAACCGTTGCATATTTGATTGCTGATAATGAGTCAGCAGCAACAGATAGACCTGCGATACCACACGCCATTGTACGGTAAACATCACGGTCCATAAGCGCCATTAGAGATGCTTCGTAGCTGTACTTGTCATGCATGTAGTGGATGCTGTTTAGTGCAGTCACGTATTGTGTCGCTAACCAATCCATGAAGTGATCTAGACGATCCATTACTTTATCGTAATCAAGAACTGCATCAGTCATTGGTGCTTCTTTAGGACCAATCTGAATTTTAAGCTTCTCATCAACACCGCCGTTGATAGAGTAAAGCATTGTCTTAGCAAGGTTTGCACGAGCGCCGAAGAACTGCATGTGCTGACCGATAACCTGAGGGCTTACACAACACGCGATTGCATAATCATCAGAGTTGAAGTCTGGGCGCATTAGATCATCATTCTCATACTGGATAGATGATGTATCGATAGATACTTTCGCACAGAACTCTTTAAAGCCTTTAGGAAGCTGCTCAGACCAAAGTACAGTAATGTTTGGCTCTGGAGAAGGACCCATAGTGTATAGGCTGTTTAGGAAGCGGAAGTTAGTACGTGTAACTAATGTACGTCCGTCAAGACCCATACCACCCATTGATTCTGTTGCCCAGATTGGGTCGCCAGAGAACAATGTATCGTATTCAGGCGTACGTAGGAAACGAACCATACGTAGCTTCATTACGAAGTGGTCAATCATCTCTTGAGCGTCAACTTCAGTAATCTTACCTGCTTCAATATCACGTTGGATATAGATATCAAGGAAAGTTGAAGTACGGCCTAGTGACATTGCTGCACCGTTTTGAGACTTAACCGCTGCTAGGTAGCCGAAATAAGTCCACTGAACTGCTTCTTGTGCAGTTTCAGCTGGTTGAGAGATATCACAACCATATTTAGCTGCCATCTCTTTGATTTGACCTAATGCACGATACTGCTCAGAGATCTCTTCACGAAGCTGCATAGTCATCTGTAGATCTTCGCCTTTTTCAAAGCGCTCTACCAGTGAGTTTTGTTGTGCAAGCTTATCAGCCATTAGACGGTCAATGCCGTATAAAGCAACACGACGGTAATCACCAATGATACGACCACGACCATATGCATCAGGAAGACCGGTTAAAACGCCAGATTTACGACATTTTAGGATGCTTGGAGTATAGATATCGAAAACACCTGCGTTGTGTGTTTTACGGTACTCTGAGTAGATTTTCTTAACTGTTGGATCAAGTTCACGGTCATAAGCTTTACAAGAACCCTCAACCATGCGGATACCACCATTAGGGATGATAGCGCGCTTAAGAGGAGCTTCAGTCTGTAAACCAACGATAGTTTCAAGATCTTTATTGATATAACCAGCATCGTGAGCGGTAATTGTTGATATAACAGAAGTATCAAAATCAACAGGCGCGTGGGTGCTATTTTCTTGCTTGATGCCTTCCATAACTTTAGCCCAAAGCTGATTAGTCGCTTCAGTACCTTCAGTTACTAAGAAAGACTCATCACCTTCATATGGTGTGTAGTTTTTCTGAATGAAATCACGAACGTTTACATCGTTCTGCCAATCACCACCAGCGAAGTTTTCCCATGCTGTAGTCATGTTATACCTACCTATCTTGTCTGTATAAATAAAAGAAAAAACAAATATCGTCGTATTAAGCTTGTTTTTTAAGCTCAGAACGGCGATGGATAAACCAATACGTCATTCCAACAAATAAACCACCACCAAGGATATTACCAATGGTAACTGGAATCAGGTTGTTGAAAATAAAATTACTTGTTGTTAAATCTGCAAACTGGTCAGGATTAATTCCTGTCATTGTCCAAAACTCAGGGCTAGCAAAAGAGTGAATGAGGATGCCCATTGGGATCATGAACATATTTGCAATACAGTGCTCAAATCCACTTGCGACAAACATCGCGACAGGTAAGATCATCACCATGATTTTATCTGTTGCTGAACGACATGAGTAAGTCATCCAAACAGCAAGACATACCATTAGATTACATAATATACCTAAAAAGACAGCTTGCGAGAAAGTATGGTGTAATTTGTGCTGTGCAATTTTCATCGCGTTAATACCCCATTCACCATGTGCAGCCATATGCTGTCCAGCGAACCAGATACAGATAACAAAAAGGATAGCACCAATAAAGTTTCCGATATAAACAACAGCCCAATTTTTTAGTAATTGAAGTGTTGTGATGCGATTACTTGCTCTTGCAACGGTTGTTAAAACGGATGAAGTAAAAAGTTCACCGCCGCAAATGACGACTAAAATAAGTCCTAAACTAAACGCTAATCCACCAACAAACTTCGCCATGCCATAAGACATATCGGCAGAACCTGTTGTTACAGTGGTATAGAAAACAAAAGCGATAGAGATAAACACGCCTGCTGTAATCGCTAGGTAGAAGGATTGAATCTGCTTCTTGGTGGCTTTATAAACGCCAGTTTCTTCAGCCAAGTGAGCCATATCTGCTGGCATTAACGCATCAAATGGATTTTTTTCAGTTTTCAAAACTATTACTCTTTTTAGTTAGAATATCGCTTCGTTAGGTATAGTAACAAAAGCGCCATTTTACAAAATTGATCTAGATCAATGTGTGAAAATTTACAACATCTGAAACACTTAATTTACTCGGTGATTCTTATTAACTTCTTGAAATTATTATATATAATTTATTTGATAAATACTAAGTTTTTTTTAATGAAATAAAATTACCTAATTTTTATGTTGTAAAAGCAAATGGCTATTTTAATTTGTTGAAATATAAGCTTTTTAATATGCAATATTATTACTAATTGGGTATTGGGTTTGTACCCATTCTAGGGTGGGCGAGGGGAGAACTATGATTGCAGAAATGAAAAAAGCTCAATTTGAGTTAAATCTAGGAAAGAATTATCTCAAATCGAGCGATAAAATCGTCGGTGAAAGCGAGCCAGCTATCCCTTTATGTTAACATTTTGTGAGTACTATAACCCTAATCCACTCGTGGCACTTTTATTTTGGATTAATTCTATTTTATAACCATCAGGATCAGTGACAAAAGCAATTTGCGTTGAGCCACCTTTTACTGGGCCGGGTTCACGGCTAATTTGAGCACCAGATTCACGTAATGTATCGCAAGTTGCATAGATATCATCAACACCAATCGCAATATGACCGAATGCAGTACCTTGGTCGTAGCTGTCTGTCCCCCAATTATAGGTCAGTTCAATCACTGAACCTTGAGACTCATCACCATAACCAACGAAAGCTAAGGTGTATTGGTAGTCTGGGTTATCATGGCGACGTAGTAGTGACATTCCCATCACTTCAGTATAGAACTTGATGGATTTATCAAGATCACCAACACGTAGCATTGTGTGTAAAATTCTACCATTTGACATAATGTTTTCCTTTTATTTAAATTTCAGTCTGCTCTATAACTCTATTTTTTCTCTATATTCGCACAAATCTTCAATAATACAGCTACCACAGCGTGGTTTTCTGGCAACACAGGTATAACGTCCATGAAGAATTAGCCAGTGATGAACATCAACTTTGAACTCTTTAGGTACAACTTTAATTAATTTTTCTTCCACTTGATCGACATTTTTTCCCATCGCAAACTTAGTACGGTTACAGACTCTAAAAATATGAGTATCGACGGCAATGGTCGGCCAACCAAATGCGGTATTAAGCACCACGTTGGCTGTTTTTCTCCCTACACCAGGAAGGGCTTCTAGTGCTGCTCTGTCTTCTGGAATTTCACCATTATGTTTATCTAACAGAATTCGACAGGTTTTAATCACATTTTCTGCTTTTGAGTTAAATAACCCAATGGTTTTAATATACGCTTTCACCCCATCAACACCGAGATCAAAGATAGCTTGCGGTGTATTGGCTATGGGGTACAACTTGTCTGTTGCCTTATTAACACTGACATCCGTTGCTTGTGCTGATAATAAAACGGCGATTAAAAGTTCAAAAGGGAGTTCCAGTGGAGCTCTGTTTCTGGATGTGGATTTTCAGCCCGTAAACGCTTTAATATCTCAACCCGTTTTTGATTATTCATTTTAGTGACTATCCCTGTTTATTATCAATAACGTTCTTAATGGCAATTAATATACCGACCCCGATAAATGCTCCGGGTGGTAGCATTGCAAGTAACAGTGGGCTGTCAAAGTGAATCACTTGAATACGTAATACCGATGCCCAGTCACCCAGTAAGCGGTCAGCGCCATCAAATAATGTCCCGTTACCTAAGACTTCACGTAGTGCACCGAGCACGGTTAATACTGCCGTCATTCCTAGCCCCATCCATAAGCCATCTAGAATCGAAGCAATAGGAGCATTTTTAGAGGCATAGGCTTCAGCTCGACCAATAATAATACAGTTGGTCACAATTAACGGGATAAAGATCCCTAGAGACTGATAAAGACCATAGGTATAAGCATTCATCAAAAGTTGAATACAAGTTACTAATGATGCGATGATCATCACAAAGACAGGAATACGGATCTCTTTAGGTACCCATTGACGAACTAAGGAGACAATCAGATTAGAAGAAACTAAAACTGCGGTGGTCGCCAAACCTAAACCCAGTGCATTGACCACGGTTGCCGATACAGCCAGTAGTGGACATAAACCGAGAAGCTGAACAAGCGCTGGATTATTGGTCCACATTCCCTCTTTCATTAGCTTTTTGCCATCATAAGAGGGAGTGGTTTGTTTAGCTTGTTCTTCTATTATTTCCGCGTCACTGTTCACGACAGATTTGTCACTTGTTGCTAATTTTTGTTCAGCCATCATTTTTCTCGACAGTTAAAAGGTTGGTTGAATAATTGGTCACGATTTTGATTGTAGTAAGTCACGGTTCTTTTTACTGATTTAACGACGGCTCTTGGGGTGATTGTTGCCCCTGTAAATTGGTCGAAATCTCCACCATCTTTACGAACAGCCCAACGACTTTCATTCTCAGGTGTGACGCTCTTACCAAGGAAATCATCAACCCAATTTGTCACTCTAATACTAATCTTATCTCCTAATCCCGGTGTTTCATGTTGCTCAAGGACACGAACACCTGTCACGACTCCATTATAGTCTACGGCAATGATGGAGTGGATTGCACCGCTATAACCATCAGGGGCAATTGTCTCAATAGCCGCTCCAACAGGTTTACCTTCTTTTGTTGCAAGATAAACCGGCATCGCATTAGTCGTCCCTAATGCTTCAGGTGCCGTTACTAGAGTACAACTTGCGTAGAGATCATTATCATAGCTGGTCGATGGAATAATTTGATTAAGTGTTCTTAATAGTTGCAATTCTTGTTGTTTGGCGATGGTATCTTTAGTGACTGCATTCGTCACTGCCACTAACGCCGTGGCTAACAGTGCGAAGATCGCTAAGATAATCCCATTTTTTCCCATTGCTTTATACATGGTTACTCCTAATAGCCGTACGTTCGTGGACGAGTGTAGTAATCAATCAGTGGCACGCAGATATTGCCAAGAATAACCGCAAAAGCCACACCATCAGGAAAACCACCAAAATTACGGATTAAATAAACCATGATACCGATAAATGCACCAAAAATTAGACGACCTTTAACCGTCGTCGCAGCTGAAACCGGATCGGTGGCGATAAAGAAAGCTCCTAACATCGTCGCACCTGAAAATAGGTGAATAATCGGGCTTACAGTTGTCTCAGGACTGATTAAGAAGCCAATCAATGAAATAACCGTTAACGAAGCTAGCATCGCAGCTGGAATGTGCCATTGAATAACACGAAGCTTAAGCATGATTAAGCCACCAATCAGAAAGGCGATATTTACCCATTGCCAACCAATCCCTGCAAAGCCGGAGAAGAGCGGTTCTTTTAAAGCATCAGCACTGCTATGCCCTGTTGTTAATGCGGTTCTAACGGAGTCTAGTGGTGTTGCCATGGTCGTACCATCAACCGTTTGACGCAACTGTAATGCACTAAAGCCATCAACTGAATGGCCAGTGAAAATCGTTGATAATGCACTGACTAATGAAAGATGCTCAGCTTGAAACTCAACCGGTGGCATCCATGATGTCATCTGTACAGGGAATGATATCAATAATACAACATAAGCGATCATTGCAGGGTTAAAGAGGTTTTGACCTAATCCGCCATATAACTGCTTAGCGATAATGATGGCAAAAACGGTTCCAATCACCACTAACCACCAAGGTGCTAGAGGGGGAATAGCAATTCCGATTAATAGACCTGTTAACGCGGCACTGGAGTCGGACAAATAAGGAATAATTGGGCGTTGGCGTAACCTCAAAACGACAGCTTCGGTAACGAGCGCAACCAGTATCGCTAAAGTGATTTGAATAATCGAACCCCAACCAAAAAAGTACCACAGGGTTATGATGCCTGGAATAGTGGCAGCCATAACAGTACGCATAATTGTTTTCGTACTTTTATGGTTATGGGCGTGAGGTGAACTTGCTATTTTAAATGCCACGGCTCAATTATTCCTTATTATCTGGTTGAGATAGTGATTGTTGATCGTTTTCTGTCGCCTGTTTAGCCGCCTGTTGCGCGGCTTTTCGAGCTTTAGCGCGAGCGATGGCCGCAGCAACAGCGGCTTTTTTCGGATCGGCATTAACGCCATCAACATTAGGCTCTTTATCAGTAGAGCTCTCTGCGACGGTCGCGTTATCAGTCACAGGAGTCTCTGCCGCTTGTTGTGCGGCTTTTCGAGCTTTAGCACGAGCAATGGCGGCAGCAACAGCGGCTTTTTTCGGATCGGCATTAACGCCATCAACATTAGGCTCTTTATCAGCAGAGCCCTCTGCGACGGTCGCGTTATCAGTCACAGGAGTCTCTGCCGCTTGTTGTGCGGCTTTTCGAGCTTTAGCACGAGCAATGGCGGCAGCAACAGCGGCTTTTTTCGGATCGGCATTAACGCCATCAACATTAGGCTCTTTATCAGCAGAGCTCTCTGCGACGGTCGCGTTATCAGTCACAGGAGTCTCTGCCGCTTGTTGTGCGGCTTTTCGAGCTTTAGCACGAGCAATGGCGGCAGCAACAGCATCTTTTTTAGGATCTGCTTTCACTGCATCATTCGTTACTTGCTGAGATTCTGTTGATTGAGTTTGTGATTTTTCAGCTTTACGGGCACGTGCGGCGGCTTTGCGCTCCTCACGTAATTTAATCATTTCACTGTTATCAGGTGTGACTTCTTGACCATTCACTGAACCGTTAGCTGAAGCTATAGCCGCTGCTTGTTTAGCTTTAGCGCGCGCAATGGCAGCAGCGACCGCAGGTTTTTGACCTGTTGGTGCTTGTTCTGATTTTGCTGCTTTCACACGGTTAATTGCATCAGAAATCGCTGCACTTTTCTCTGGTGCTTGATTTCTCGCTGGTTTTTTGAAGCGTGCGTTTCGTTCTTCTTTTTCTCGCTCTAATCGTGCATTTCGAGCTTCAAATCGTTGTTTCGCACGTTCTGCTTTTTGAGCTTCAAGCTTGATCTCTTTAATTTCAGCTTTCGCTTGACGATAATAGTGAACCAGTGGAATTTCACTTGGGCATACATAAGCACATGCACCACATTCAATGCAGTCTGATAGGTTGTATTGTTCACATTTATCGTAATCTTGATCTTTTGCATACCATTGCAGTTGCTGGGGCAGAAGAGAAACGGGACAAGCTTCCGCACAAGCGCTGCAACGAATACAAGCCATCTCATGTTTATGCACCGGAATCTCTTTACGATTTGGTGCTAATAAGCAGTTGGCCGTTTTAGTGACAGGAACGTGAAAGTGGGGTAGGGTAAAGCCCATCATTGGTCCGCCCATGATGATTCTTGGGGCTTTTTTATCGGCAACATAATCATGAGTTTGGATTAAATCGTCGATTAATGTCCCTATTCTTACCCAGCTATTACCTGGTTTCTTAAAGGTTCGTCCTGTTAATGTCACAACACGTTCAATTAAGGGTTCACCATCGAAAACCGCACGCTTTATCGCAAAAAGTGTGCCGACATTTTGTACTAACATACCGATATCCGCAGGTATCTTGCCTTTAGGTACTTCTTGTCCGGTTAAAATTTGAATTAGCTGTTTTTCACCACCCGATGGATATTTGGTTGGTATCACACGAATAACTAAGTTTTCATCATGCCCCATAGCGGCATGATTGAGAGCTTTGACCGCTTCAGGTTTGTTATCTTCAATTCCGATAATTACTAATTTAGGTGAAAGTAGAGAACGAAGAATATTAATCCCGGTCATAATTTCATCAGCATACTCACGCATTAAACGATCATCTGCGGTAATGTATGGTTCACACTCTGCTGCATTAATGATCAAAATATCTGTTTTCGCGATACTACCTTGTAACTTTCTGGCGGTAGGGAAGCCAGCCCCCCCTAAACCTGTAATGCCTGATGCTCTAATATGATTAATCAAAGTAACAGGATCTAATTCTTGATAGTTTTCTAACGGTTTTTTTTCATACCATAAATCTTCACCATCGGATTCAATGACAATACAGAGTTCTGATAAACCGGATGGATGAGCGACAGTTCTTGGTTCTATCGCTATCACAGTACCTGATGTGGAGGCATGAATAGGTACACACATACTAAGATCGGGTTGAGTTAAGGGTTGGCCTTTTAGCACCCTATCTCCAACTTTAACTAAGGTGTCTCCAATAATTCCGATATGCTGTTTGATTGGAATAATCAGTTGCTTTGGAATTTCAGCTCGAGAAATCGCTGTTTTATTTGATAGTTCTTTGACTTCAGGTGGATGAATTCCGCCCGGAAATGACCAGAGCTGACCTTGTTTAATTTTTGCTATTAATGACAACATAGTGAATTATTCAACCTTTTCATTCGTCGATGAAACAGCTGATGAATCACTTTCAATCATGACTGTTGGTATTTGATTTAACTGCCACTTCCATGACTCAGTGGTTATTTGTATTGGCATCATTTCTATACAATCTGTTGGGCAAGGTGCAACACAGAGTTCGCAACCTGTACACTCTTTGGTAATAACGGTATGTAAAGCTTTAGCCGCACCTGTAATCGCATCAACGGGACAGGCTTGAATACATTTGGTGCAACCAATACACTGATCCTCATGAATAAACGCCACTCGCTTAATGGCGTCTTCTTCACCATTGGCTGCAGGTTCTGCATCGACACCCATTAAGTCGGCAAGTTTCTCGATGGTGGCTTGTCCGCCGGGTGCACACTTATTGATTTGATCGCCATTGGCAATCGCTTCAGCGTAAGGTCGACACCCAGGATAGCCACACTGACCACATTGGGTTTGAGGGAGAATGGTATCAATCTGGTCGACAATGGGATCTGCTTCCACTTTAAAACGTATAGAAGCATAGCCTAAAATAATTCCGAAGATTGCGGCTAAAACAGCAATAGCAGCAACGGCAATAATAATGGTCATCATAGTTTAACTAAACCTGTAAAGCCCATAAATGCAAGGGACATCAGTCCGGCGGTGATCATAGCGATAGATGCACCTTTAAATGGAGAAGGGACATCTGCTGCTGCAATACGCTCTCTCATTGCAGCAAAGAGAATCAAGACTAATGAGAAGCCGACAGCGGCACCAAAACCGTAAATAACCGATTCTACAAAGCTGTGATTTTCATTTACATTAAGTAATGCCACACCTAATACCGCACAGTTGGTCGTAATTAAGGGAAGGAAAATACCCAATAGACGATAAAGTGCAGGGCTGGTTTTGTTTATCACCATCTCAGTAAACTGAACAACAACGGCGATCACTAAGATAAAGCTTAATGTACGCAGATACTCGATACCTAATGGTTCTAAAATGTAGTTTTCAACAAGGTATGCTGATACCGAGGCAAGCGTAAGCACAAATGTAGTGGCTAATCCCATACCGATAGCGGTTTCTAGTTTTTTGGATACCCCCATAAATGGGCATAAACCGAGAAACTTCACTAACACAAAGTTATTCACCAATACCGTACCGACAAGGAGTAATAGGTATTCTGTCATGAGCGTATAATACTTTTTTAAAGATAATAAGTGTTATTATCTGATCTTGTGGTCATTGAAACAACCATTGATCGAGTGGATTTAAAAAAAGTATAGATCAAGATAAGATCACATTTGTGATCTTGTTAAGTTATTTACGATCTGGCCAAAAGCCACTAGTTTTAAGGGGTTTTGCTAGTTATCCACTAAATCTGTGGATAACTATGTTGGTATGCGATAAGCAACCGTTTGCCCGATGGTTTTCCGCTTTAATTATCATACTTAATAGATTGGTTAACTCTTTATTTATCATGTCATTATGTTGAATTTTTCCAGTTGATAACTTAATTGTTAAAGATCGGAGATAAAAGATAATTTCGAATTATTAACAGAAATGATTCTTAATTAACTAAAAATGTGGACAAAAAAACATCAAAAAGTGATCTTATCTACTAAATCGTATGAAAAAGCACTGTAATTTTCATATCTTCTTTTATTCACCTCAGCTTTTGCTTCTTTTATTTTGAATTGTCTAGCAATGGGAGATCAACATTGACAGGATTTCTAGTTTGCGCACAATAGAAGCTTGTGAATCATGATTTGATGAGTAGAGAATGAAGCGGGAATTTCAAATATCAGCCAAGTACAAACCTGCGGGTGATCAGCCAACAGCTATAAGTAGCCTCAATGATGGGTTACTGAGTGGTTTAGCGCACCAGACATTATTAGGGGTAACTGGCTCAGGCAAAACCTTTACCGTGGCTAATGTGATTGCAGATAATAATCGACCTACTCTAATTTTGGCTCCTAATAAAACGCTAGCTGCCCAGCTTTATGGTGAGATGAAAGAGTTTTTCCCTAATAACGCTGTCGAATACTTTGTCTCTTACTTCGATTATTATCAGCCTGAAGCGTATATTCCGACTACCGACACCTTTATTGAAAAGGATTCAGCGGTAAACGCCCATATTGAACAGATGCGCCTTTCTGCCACTAAAGCATTAATGGAACGTCGAGATGTGGTGATTGTCTCTTCGGTCTCCGCTATTTATGGTCTTGGTGATCCGCAATCTTACTTAAAGATGATGCTACATGTTTCTCAAGGCGAAATTATTGATCAACGAGCGATTTTACAGCGACTCGCTGAGTTGCAATATAAGCGCAATGATGTTGCATTTGAGCGAGGTAATTTTCGAGTTCGAGGTGAGGTGATTGATGTCTTTCCTGCGGAATCTGCGGACAATGCAATACGAATTGAACTGTTTGATGATGAAGTTGAACGGATCTGTTATTTTGATCCGCTGACGGGGGCGATTATTCAAGAAGTAGCTCGCTGTACCATTTTCCCTAAAACGCACTATGTGACACCAAGAGAGAAAGTCCTTGATGCGATTGAAAATATTAAAGAAGAACTTAGCGAGTGGAGTGAGACGCTATCAAAAAACAATAAATTATTAGAAGAACAGAGGATCACTCAACGTACGAATTTTGATATCGAGATGATGAATGAGCTCGGCTTTTGCTCTGGTATAGAAAACTATTCGCGCTATTTAAGTGGACGCGCAGAGGGCGAGCCGCCACCAACGCTTCTCGATTATCTCCCTGATGATGGTCTGTTAATTATTGATGAGTCTCACGTTACCGTGCCGCAAATAGGCGCAATGTATAAAGGGGATCGTTCTCGCAAAGAGACGCTGGTGGAGTATGGATTTCGCTTGCCATCAGCATTAGATAATCGCCCATTGAAATTTGATGAATTTGAGTTAATTGCGCCACAAACGATTTATATTTCAGCAACACCAAGTCAATATGAATTAGATAAATCGGGTGATGACATTGCTGAGCAGGTTGTCCGTCCTACTGGTCTATTAGATCCAGAAATTGAAGTGCGTCCTGTGGCGACTCAGGTTGATGATTTACTATCAGAAATTAGAATAAGATCAGTGAAAGGTGAACGTGTTCTAGTGACGACATTAACTAAACGTATGGCTGAAGACCTCACTGAGTACTTAACTGAACACGATGTCAAAGTTCGTTACTTACACTCAGACGTCGGTACCGTTGAGCGAATTGAAATTATTCGAGATCTCCGTTTAGGGGAGTTTGATGTGCTAGTGGGTATTAACTTATTACGAGAAGGGTTAGACATTCCTGAGGTTTCGCTGGTGGCAATTCTAGATGCTGACAAAGAAGGGTTTTTACGTTCTGAGCGCTCACTGATCCAGACTATTGGACGAGCGGCACGTAATCTTGAAGGGCGAGCGATTCTGTATGCGGATTCGATTACAGGCTCAATGAGGCGTGCCATTGATGAAACTGATCGTCGTCGAGAAAAGCAGCAACAATTTAATCTTAAAAATGGCATAGAACCGACGGCGATTAATAAAGCGGTAGGGGATATTCTTCAATTAGGTGTTAGCAACAAAGCCAAAAGAACCCAGCCTGTATCTAAAGTCGCTGAACCAGAAGCAGAATATGATGCTCAATTATCTCCACAACAGATCGATAAGAAGATAGCTCTGTTAGAAAATGAGATGTATCAGCATGCTCAGAATTTGGAGTTTGAACAGGCGGCTGCGGTGCGAGACCATATTGCTCAGTTACGGGAACAGTTTATTGAAAATAGTTAATGACAGTGATTCACTATTTAAAAATAGTATTATTGTCAACGGATGTGAAAACTAAACGTTAAGTCACCATATAACAAAAAAGTGAGAATAGGTTTGGTCCTATTTCTCACTTTTTTACCATTTTAGTTTCAGGTTTTCTTTATATATTCATTATTCGATACAAGCTTCAATCGCGGCAGATAGTTTTTCTCTGTTATGACGCCACGCCTGATTTCGAGAAGCAAGTTCGACCACATTGACTTGGTAGCCACTCGCTTTTAATTCTGGTTGTTCCGTCGGTGAGATAATAATATCTATTTTTCGACTTTTTAATTTTCGTTCACACCATTCAATCATTTGCGACATAGAGAGTTGCCCAGCAGGTCCTTCTTCTTGGGCTAAGTTTGAGATAAAAACCAATTTAGCTGACGTTTTAGAGAGTGCGAATGCAATTTTTCTTAATAACAGTGGCGGTAAGATACTGGTGAAAAAGCTGCCAGGTCCTAAAATTACCAGATCAGCATGTTCAATCGCGGTAATTGCTTCGGTAATCGCAGGAACTTGAGGCTCTAAATAGAGTTGAGCAGGAATATCATCGAGCTCATCGACAGAGGTTTCACCACAGACGACTTTACCTGATGGTAGCATAGCAGCAAGATCTGAAGGATATTCAGACATTGGTAATATTTGTGCTTTAACATTAAGAATATTTCTGATTAAGTTAATTGCATCAAGAGGCCGAACACTCAGATTATCGAGAGCGGTTAGCATCAAATTACCTAAATTATGACCATCTAATTCGCCTTCACCTTTAAAACGGTATTCAAACATCATTGATGAGATCGAGGGTTCAGTAATTAACTGATTAATACAGTTACGGGTATCGCCCCAAGCAATACCGCCTTGGCAATCTCGTATCCTTCCGGTTGAACCGCCATTATCTGTTGTGGTGACAATCCCAGTAATATTCTCTTCGTAGTGGGAAAGTGAAGCGAGAACTCGACCTAGGCCATGGCCACCGCCAATGGCAACAATTTTCTTTGAAGGTAATGTTGAAGAAGATAGTGCTGGAGATACGGACATAATAAAAACCTGCTAATTATTTAGCACAGAAAATGTACCAACCATTAAGAAAATAGATTCATATGTTATCTGTTTTTAGTTGATACTAGCTTGTTAATGGAAATGAGATCAAAATCTCACTGATTTATGATCTAGAATAACATAGATAAAAACATTAAAGATTACTATTCTTGGCGTATTAGATTGAGTTATTAGTGACGTTATTCACAATCAATTGAACGGTGAGTTGCTGTTTTTAATGTGAAGACGTACTATTTAGTCTATATTTATAATTTGGTAATCGTCATACGAAAGTTTGTATGATGCCATACTCCGAGCGTTTATCACTAAGTTCTAACCTTCAATTTTTCTCAGCTTAATGCCGATAACCTTTTGAAGTGTCATGATAGGTGTTAATCGCCGTGACATTACTGTCACCGGGTCTGTTTAGAAATGAGTAGGCCTCCCGTATTTGGAAAGGTGTTCCATGGCGCAACAATTTGAAGATAATTTTAATCGTAAGTTTTATTACTTGCGACTCTCTGTTACCGATGTGTGTAACTTTAAATGTACCTACTGTTTACCAGATGGGTACCGACCTGAAGGTCAACGTCCTAAATTTCTCTCATTAGATGAAATTCGTCGCGTTGCCTCTGCATTTGCCCATTGTGGTACAGATAAGATCCGCATCACTGGCGGAGAACCGAGTCTACGTCGCGATTTTACCGAGATTATCGAAACTGTCGCTAATCAAGAAGGGATTAAAAAAGTTGCTACTACGACCAATGGTTACCGTATGGCGAAGCACATTCATGAGTGGAAAGACGCGGGTCTAACCAATGTTAACGTGAGTGTCGATAGCCTTGATCCTAAAATGTTCTATCAAATTACGGGTGAAAATATTTTCAATCAGGTAATGAGTGGTATTGATGCGGCATTTGATGCGGGCTATGAACAGGTTAAGGTTAATACAGTACTACTTAAAGATCTTAATTCGCAGGAACTCCCTCTATTTTTGAACTGGATTAAAACACGCCCAATTCAGCTTCGTTTTATTGAGTTAATGCAAACGGGTGAAATGAATGATCTGTTTAAGAATCACCATCAATCCGGTGTGGCAATTCGTAATCATTTAATTGCTAATGGTTGGTTATTGAAAACTAAAGCCAGTAATGATGGACCCGCTCAAGTCTTTTATCATCCAGACTATATGGGTGAGATCGGCTTAATTATGCCGTATGAAAAGAACTTCTGTCAGAGCTGTAATCGCCTTCGTATCTCAGCGAAAGGTAAGCTACATATGTGCTTATTTGGTGATCATGGCGTGGAATTACGTGACCTGCTAGAGCATGATAATCAGCGTGATGAGTTGATTGCCCGTATTAACCAACAATTGTTAAATAAAGAAGAGACTCACCACTTACACGATGGTGACTCAGGCATTACCCCTCATTTAGCATCAATTGGCGGCTAACAGTTAATAAATCGGTTTATTTAGGATTAATAGAATAATGAGCGAACAACAATTTACTCATATCAATGCTTCAGGTGAAGCGAACATGGTTGATGTTTCTGGTAAAACAGAAACCGTACGCGAAGCACGTGCAGAAGCTTACGTTTCAATGTCAGAAGAGACTCTCACTCTGATTACTTCAGGTAGCCACCATAAAGGTGATGTCTTTGCTACTGCTCGTATTGCTGGGATTCAAGCGGCAAAACGAACATGGGATTTGATTCCGTTATGCCATCCTTTATTACTTTCTAAAGTGGAAGTGAAATTAGAAGCGCTTCCTGAACAGAATAAAGTGCGTATTGAATCACTCTGTAAATTAGCGGGTAAAACGGGTGTTGAGATGGAAGCATTAACAGCCGCTTCTGTTGCGGCGTTGACGATTTATGATATGTGTAAAGCCGTGCAAAAAGATATGGTGATTGAGCAAGTGAGATTGCTTGAAAAGTTAGGTGGTAAGTCAGGTCATTTTAAGGTTGAGTCATGATTAAAGTTCTATTTTTTGCTCAAGTAAAAGAGATGGTAGGCTGCGATAGTCTTGAAGTGGATGCAACTTACAACACCGCCAATGAATTACGTGAAGCGTTAGCCGCTCGTGGTGATAAATGGCAGTTAGCATTAGAGAGCGGGAAATTACTGGTTGCTATCAATCAGACGATTAGCCCATTAGAGGCTGAAATTAAGTCTGGTGATGAAGTGGCTTTCTTTCCGCCTGTCACTGGAGGCTAAAATGATTTCAGTTCAAGAACACGATTTTTTTATTGCTGATGAATATCAACGTCTGGCAGACAGCAACAGTGTTGGTGCTGTGGTTACCTTTGTCGGCAAAGTCCGAGATTTTAATCAAGGTGACGACGTTAAAGGGATGCGTTTAGAGCATTATCCGGGAATGACGGAAAAAGCTTTAGAAGAGATTGTAATCGAAGCTGAGAAACGTTGGCCATTGCTTGAAACACGTGTTATCCATCGAGTCGGTGATCTCGATTTAGGCGATCAAATTGTTTTTGTGGGTATATCAAGCGCTCATCGAGATGCGGCTTTTGCTGCTTGTGAGTTTATTATGGATTACCTTAAAACTCGCGCGCCATTTTGGAAAAAAGAACGCATCTCTGAAGGCAGTCGCTGGGTTGAAGCGAAAGATAGTGATGACCAAGCTGCCGAGCGTTGGAAAAAATAGAAATAGTCATTTATTCTTCAAGATAAATAGTGAATCGTTATGCATATATATGGATAATTATTATTGATATTAAAGCCTCATTATGAGGCTTTTTTTATGTCTGAAAATAATTCTGAATATGAATAACTAAATACTTTGTAAATATTTAACGCTTGATCTTAACAATAATCTCACAAGTAAGGTGATCTGGCAGCATTAAAGACTATTTATTGAGCAATAAATAGTGCTAAACATCACAAAAATAGTATTGATTAGACGAATTTGTGGTTTTTTTGGAGAATTAAATATGAAATTTAGCGTTTAAATCTCAATGATATTAATAAATTAGCGATATATTGTGTTTTGTTGTTTTTATCTAGCGAATTACTCTGTTATTTTCAATTCGTTAGGTTTTTTATTTCTTTTTGTTGTGATTATGTAGCAACTTAAGCCATTAACTGGTAATGTTTCAGCACTATCATCGATTCGATAACAGAATAAAAATTTAAATCGGTGATGCAGGAAGCAATAAATTTAGAGATAGGAGCAAACACAATGAAAAAAAATAAGATTACTCAGACGCTACTTTTAGCGGCTGGACTTACCGTTTCAGCAATCAGCGCAAACGCAATTGCTGCCACTATTCCAGAAGGCACCAAATTAGCCGCAGACCAAGAACTTGTTCGTGGTAACGGTACTGAAGTTGCTTCACTTGACCCGCATAAAACAGAAGGTGTGCCAGAGTCAAACGTTATTCGTGACTTAATGGAAGGTCTTGCAACTCAAGATGCTGACGGTAATGTTGTTCCTGGTGTTGCGGCATCTTGGGAAACGGAAGATAACAAGCATTTTGTATTCCACCTACGTAAAGATGCGAAATGGTCTAATGGTGATCCTGTTACCGCTCACGATTTTGTTTACAGTTTTCAGCGTGCAGTTGATCCAAATACCGCATCTCCATACTCTTGGTATCTAGAAATGACCACCATGGTTGGTGCAACAGATATCATTGCGGGTAAAGCAGATAAGAACACGCTAGGTGTTAAAGCGACAGATGATTACACCCTAGAAATTCAATTAGAAAAAGCGATCCCTTACTTTGTTTCTATGACAGCGCACACAACAATGATGCCAGTTCATAAAGGAACAGTAGAGAAGTTTGGCGATAAGTGGACGTCTCCTGAGCACTATGTGGGTAATGGCGCATTCAAAATGGACAAGTGGGTCGTGAATGAGCGTATCGTCATGATGCCAAACGAAAACTACTGGGATGCTGAAAATACAGTTATCACTAAGTTAACGTACTTACCGATTGAAAACCAAGTTGCAGAGATGAACCGTTTCTTAGCGGGCGAAATCGATATTACTTATGAAATTCCAAATGAGCATATCAAACGTCTAAGAAAAGATGAGGCTGACAAGTTAAAAATCACGCCTTACCTATGTTCATACTATTACGGTTTCAACTTACAGAAGAAACCATTTGATGATGTTCGTGTTCGCCAAGCATTATCTTATGCTATCGACCGTGAAATCTTAACTAAGTTCGTTATCGGTAAAGGTGACCTTCCAGCTTATAACTTTGCTCACCAGAAGGTAGCGGGTTTAGAAGTACACCCAGCACCATACTCAGAGATGACTCAGAAAGAGCGTACTGCGGAAGCGAAACGTCTACTTGCTGAAGCTGGTTTTGGTGAAGATAACCCATTAGAGTTCACACTGCTTTATAACACCAGTGAGAATCACAAGAAGATTGCTGTTGCTATCGCATCTATGTATAAAAAAGGTGTGAACGTTAAAGTTAACCTAGAAAACCAAGAGTGGAAAACTTTCCTAGAAACTCGTCGTTCAGGTGATTTTGATGTGACGCGTGCTGGCTGGTGTGGTGATTACAACGAAGCATCGACTTTCTTATCATTAATGCAGAGCAACAACAGTAATAACGATGGTAAGTATGTGAGCGAAGCTTATGATTCAATCATGAGCCGTGCGCAAGATTCGACCAGTGAAGCTGAGCGTAGTGCGCTTTATGCAGAAGCTGAAACAGTACTTGCTGCTGATATGCCAATCGCACCAATCTACCACTATGTGCAAGCACGTTTAGTTAACCCTGAATTAGGTGGCTACCCGTATAACAACGCACAAGATAACATCTATTCTAAAGATCTTTATTTCGTTGCTAAATAAATAGGTAACTTACGTTAACCTAACTTATTTTATGAGGTTAGGTTAACGAATATAAATAAACCTATACCTAAAATAATTGGAGTTGCTAGTAGGCGGCAAATGAGTGAGGCCCCATGAGTATAGGAGTACTATATGATTGGGGCGAACGAGTGCAGCCAACAACCTAGCGACTTCAAGTATGAAGAGTATATATACGAAGTTATATATGAAAATATATACAAATTAAAAGATCACTAAAAAATACGAATAAAGGTAACGAGCTCATTGCCCATTGCAGTGACTCGATTACCTATCTAATGTCACAGACTACCGAAATGGAAATCAACTATGTTTAAATTTTTAGCCAGACGGATATTGGAGGCAATACCGACTTTATTGGTTTTAATCACAATTTCATTTTTCTTGATGAGATTTGCGCCGGGCAACCCATTCTCTTCAGAGCGCCCTTTACCTCCGGCAGTAATGGAAAATATTAATGCTAAATACGGCCTAGATAAGCCAGTATCAGAGCAATATCTAACTTATATTGGTAATTTATTACAAGGTGATTTAGGGCCTTCTTTTAAATATAAAGACTTTACCGTCAATGAGCTAGTTTCTGCGGCTCTTCCTGTTTCAGCAAAAATTGGTTTCACTGCCTTCTTCTTTACCGTCATCATGGGGGTAACCGTCGGAACCATTGCCGCATTGAGGCAAAATACTTGGATAGACTATACGGTGATGTCCACCGCGATGGCTGGGGTTGTTATGCCGTCGTTTGTTCTTGCCCCGACACTGATCTATATCTTCTCAATTAAGTTAGGGTGGTTGCCTGCGGGTGGCTGGAATGATGGTAGCTTAAAATATATGCTACTTCCTATGATCGGGATGTCTCTGCTTTACGTTGCAACGTTTGCTCGTATTACCCGTGGTAGCATGATTGAAACCTTGAACAGTAACTTTATCCGAACTGCTCGTGCGAAAGGTTTGAGTTATCGTTATATCGTTTTAAAGCATGCACTTAAACCAGCACTGCTTCCTGTTGTCTCTTATATGGGGCCTGCATTTGTTGGTATCATTACCGGTTCTGTCGTTATCGAAACAATTTTTGGCTTACCGGGTATTGGTAAACTGTTCGTTAACGCAGCATTTAACCGTGACTACTCACTGGTATTAGGTATTACGATTCTTATCGGTACATTGACTATTATCTTTAATGCGATTGTCGATATTTTATTAGCGTATATCGATCCGAAGATCCGTTACTAATTCAGGAGTACAAACATGTTAACGAATAAAGAAAATGTTGATGCTCTAGAAAACTTTTCTGGGCAGTTAGAGATTGAAGGCCGTAGTTTATGGCAGGATGCTCGTAGCCGTTTTAGTAAAAACCGTGCGGCGATGACCAGCCTATTTATATTATCAATTATTATTTTGGCCGTTATTTTTGGCCCAATGGTGTCACAATTTGCTTATGATGATACCGATTGGTATGCCATGCATGCCGCACCTGCAATTGAAAGTGGGCACTATTTCGGTACGGATTCATTAGGTCGAGATCTATTTGTCCGTACTCTTATTGGTGGTCGTATCTCATTAATGGTTGGTATCATGGGCGCACTAGTTGCGGTTGTGATTGGTACTTTATATGGTGCAACGTCTGGTTTTATTGGTGGTCGTACTGACCGCGTGATGATGCGTTTCCTTGAGATTTTATACTCCATTCCATTTATGTTCTTTGTTATCGTATTGGTGACGATCTTTGGTCGTAATATCATGCTGATTTTCGTTGCGATTGGTGCAATATCTTGGCTTGATATGGCGCGTATTGTTCGCGGACAAACCTTGAGCTTGCGTAGCAAAGAGTTTATCGAAGCCGCATATGTGTGTGGTGTGAGCCGTAAGAATATTATTGTTCGTCATATCGTTCCAAACGTATTGGGTATTGTTGCGGTTTACTCAACGCTACTTATCCCAAGCATGATTTTAACTGAATCATTTTTAAGCTTCTTAGGTCTTGGTGTTCAAGAGCCGATGACAAGTTGGGGCGCACTGTTACAAGAGGGTGCAAACACAATGGAAGTTGCAATTTGGCAGCTACTATTCCCAGCTCTGTTTATGGTGGTAACACTGTTCTGCTTTAACTATGTGGGTGACGGATTACGTGACGCCCTAGATCCTAAAGACCGATAAGGAAGAATAAAAATGAGTCTATTAGAAGTAAAAGATCTGCGTGTCGAATTTAAAGTTGCTGATGGTACGGTTACTGCAGTTAATGATTTGAACTTTGCCTTAAATCAAGGTGAAACATTAGGTATCGTGGGCGAATCAGGTTCAGGTAAGAGCCAAACGGTTTTCTCCATCATGGGGCTTTTAGCGAAAAACGGCATTATCAAAGGTAGTGCTAAGTTTGAAGGTAAAGAGATATTAAATCTGCCTGAAAAAGAGCTAAACAGTGTTCGTGCTGAACAGATAGCGATGATTTTCCAAGATCCGATGACCTCATTAAACCCTTATATGAAGATCAGTGATCAGCTTTGCGAAGTCCTGATGTTACATAAAGGGATGAGTAAATCAGAAGCGTTAGAAGAGTCTATCCGTATGTTAGATGCGGTGAAGATCCCTGAAGCGCGCAGTCGTATCAATATGTATCCTCATGAGTTTTCTGGTGGTATGCGTCAACGAGTAATGATTGCAATGGCGCTACTTTGTCGTCCAAAACTACTGATTGCTGATGAACCAACAACGGCATTGGATGTAACGATTCAAGCTCAGATTATGGAACTTCTCAATGATCTGAAAAAAGATTTTAATACTGCGATTATCATGATTACCCATGACTTGGGTGTGGTAGCAGGTAGTTGTGACAAAGTCTTGGTGATGTATGCGGGGCGTACCATGGAGTACGGTACAGTTGAAGAAATTTTCTATCAGCCAAGTCATCCGTATACAGAAGGTCTATTGAAATCGATCCCTCGTCTTGATACTGAAGGTGAAGTGTTACCAACGATAGCTGGTAATCCACCGAATATGCTTCGTCTGCCTCCAGGCTGTCCGTTCCAAGAGCGTTGTCAGCGTGCAATGCCAGAGTGTAAGTTAGCGCCACCTAAGCTAGAAGAGTTCTCGAAAGGTCGTTTACGTGCATGTTTTTCAGATCAGGGGACGTGGTAATGGAACAGAAAAAATTATTATTAGATATTGAACAGTTAAAAGTCCACTTTAGTATTCCAAGTAAGTCTGCATGGCCTTGGAGTAAGCCAACAATGCTTAAAGCGGTTGATGGGGTTGATATCAAGCTTTATGAAGGCGAAACACTGGGTGTGGTGGGTGAGTCAGGTTGTGGTAAATCTACTTTTGCCCGTGCGGTCATTGGTTTAGTTGAAGCAACTGCTGGCAGCATTGCATGGTTAGGCCAAGACTTGACCAAACTAGATCCAAACAGTTTACGTGAGAAGCGTAAAGAGATTCAGATGATTTTCCAAGATCCTTTAGCCTCTCTAAACCCACGTATGACGGTGGGGGACATTATTGCTGAGCCTCTTAAGACTTTTTATCCTGAATTATCAAAAGATACGGTAAAAGAGCGTGTGCAAAAGATGATGGCACGAGTAGGTCTATTGCCTAACGTGATCAACCGTTATCCTCATGAATTCTCAGGTGGTCAGTGTCAGCGTATTGGGATTGCTCGTGCACTTATCCTTGAGCCTAAATTGGTTATCTGTGATGAGCCAGTATCAGCGCTTGATGTATCGATTCAGGCGCAGGTGGTTAACTTGTTGCAAGAGCTGCAAGAAGAGATGGGGTTAAGCTTAATCTTTATCGCCCATGATCTCTCTGTTGTTAAACATATTTCTGATCGTGTACTAGTGATGTATTTAGGCAATGCGGTAGAACTCGGTGAGAAAGATGCACTGTTTGCTAAGCCAAGCCACCCGTATACTAAAGCCTTGATGTCAGCGGTGCCGATTCCTGATCCAAAACTGGAAAGAAATAAGCACATTGAACTATTGGAAGGTGATTTGCCGTCACCGATGAACCCACCATCAGGTTGTGTATTTAGAACACGCTGTCCTGTGGCGACGGAACACTGTTCAGTTGATAAACCGCAACTGAAAGGTCAAATAGAACATGCGGTCTCATGTTTGAATGTGACCGTTTAATTCTTATTTTTAACCTTTGTGTTTGATTACTTATTATTTAAAGTAATTGTTTGAAAACTTAAATAGCTTTAGCCTGTGACATGGCTTTTTGGCGCAATAGTTTAGGCTGTTGCGCCCTTTTTGTTTTTGGGATTCAGACATAAAAAATCCCCAACGACTTTATTGTTTCATATGAGTCGTTGAGGATCTGTTTTACTTAGCTTTTATACTAGGCTAACGTAGGTGTATACCCAAATAAAAAGGGGATATCCTCTTCTTACTTGAAGTTGCTAGGTTGTTGGCGTCGCTCATTCGCCCCAATCATATAGCACACCTATACTCATGGGGTCTTATTCACTTTGCCGCCTACTAGCAACTCCAATTGCTTTGGGTATAAACAGGTTTTAGTCGTAAAAACCTTTTAATTGCTCATCTGTCTCTTCATGACAATCTAAACAGCTCTCTTTCACATCAAACTCTTCGTGAGGAAGATGACAGCTTGCACACTGCATCTCTTCTTCTTCTCTGTGTACTAAGTTATGTTGTGGACCATCTAGTTCTTCAACATCACCGTGACAATCGATGCAGCTTTCAGTTTCAAAGACTAAATCTTCAGAAACATCTTCACCTTCATGACACTGACCGCCACAAGTTGCATCTTCGGCTAAGTGAGAGTTAGCTAGGTTATTACCCTCTGGATCGGGTAAATCTGCCGCTAACGCAAAAGATGAAGAGGTGAATAGTACTGCAGCTAAAAGTAGTTTAAATAATTTCATGATGTTTTCCTTTCTATTTATTATCATGTAATTGGTTTTAACTCATTTAAGTTAAAACCAAAGTAGTGCAAAGTTAATGCTGTTTTTTAATGTTTTTTCTATTTCTTCTTTTTGTTCTCTTTTTTATTTGAAATGATTTTCTTATACCAAAGAGGATGGTGGTGCTTAATTTGCTCTAGCGTTAAGGTGCCATCGCCGAACATGGCTTTTAAACCATCTCGATTCATCGGGAAGGTTGAAAAGTAGATGTGGACGATCAGCATAATCGCTAAAGCAACAAAACAGATAGCATGTAAACTGCGGCAAATCTCTTGTAATTCAATGGAAATCATCCCACGAAACATTAAGCCAAAGCCCGATAGTGTAATACCGATCATTGAGCCGATGATTGCCCAAGCCATTAGCTTTTGAGCAACGTTATATTTACCCATTTGGCTATGCTTAAAGGTGCTGTAGGTATAGAAAACCTGTTTGAATCCATCAATTAATGCACTAATGGTCCACTTATCTTCTGGCCAGATTTGCCACTTTTTAATGTCTTTTAACATTGTAAAAATAAATGGAATCGAAGAGAGCACAAAAAAGAATGCCGTTAATCGATGGATCATTCTTGCGGTGTTTAAGCCGTCAGCAAGAACGACACTATTTCCACCAGAGAAGAAATCAAACGGTATGGCAAAGATGTAACCTATCCAGCTAAAACTCTCAGAAAAGACCGGTAGTCCAGTGATGATAAAAAAGAACATAAAATGAATAATATGTTTATGATACCAACGCTGCATCCCATTAAAGGCTTGGATTTTAGTGTCACTATTTGTCATTTTTTTCCGCCTCTTCTGATTTGGTTACTTGCTGTTTTCGTTGTGAGAAGTAATAGAGTCCATGCATCGCTAATGTTCCAGCTGTAATCGCAGCACCAATACCGACCGCATCTCGAGCAAAAGAGCGCAATTGCATCGTAAATTCTACTGGGTTAGCAGGTAACAGGCGTTTCTCAACATAGTTGGTTGGAATAAGCGTGATAAGGTTTAAATGACCGACATAGCTATTTAGTGCTGTACCGCCATAAAGCGTCATATCAGTATTGGATCCTACTTGATTGTTAGTTTGGCTATTCGCTTGGTAACTCGCTTGTAATGTTTTGGCTTTTTCGATGATCTCTGAACGAGAACCTGAGTGAAGCGCGCCTGTTGGGCATGCAGAGACACAAGCTTGTTTTTCACCATTTTCTACGAAATTTGCACAGCCGGTACACTTATCAACGGTATTGCTCTGTTTATCGTATTTCGGCATATCGAATGGACAGACATCAATACAAGTTTGGCAGCCGATACAAGCTTCTTGATTGATCACAATCTGTCCACCTTCTCGACGCTCAATGGCATTACTTGGGCAGTTTTTCAAACAAGGGGCATTTTGACAGTGGTTACAAGACTGTCGAAAGAAGGTGTATTCTGTATCCAGCCCTTCTCCACGTGCAACTTTGACAATATTAAGACGGTTCGCTTTCTCGCCTAAATTATGTGTTTCACGGCATGCTTCGACACAAGCTTCACATCCGATACATTGAGTTTCATCATAGAGAATAGTTTCATTTTCTGAGTCGATAGTGACCGTTTCGATGATCGCTTCAGCTTTAATTGAGGTTGTGGCAAGTAGAGTACTTGAACCAAGACCTAATAATAGATTTCTACGTGTTGTGTTCATTGTGCCACCTCGATCTCTTCCTTTTTATGGCAGTCTGCGCATATTTCTGTTCTTGCTTTCTTGGTAATGCCACTCATTGGATCAAGATCAACATGGATGGTATGACAGTCAATACACTGGGTATCTTTTTCATGCATCGCATGGGTCCAATCAGCTTGTTGTAGCTCTTCTGCACCATGACAATCAATACAGCTGTTGTTTTGCTCAATAATGGTAAAATGAGACTCCTCAGAATAACCCATTACGGTTTTATCTCTTTTTCTGGGATGCTTCCCTTTACTGTTATGACAAGCGGTGCAGTTATCTAAAAATGCTTCACTTTGATGCGCACCAACGGTTTTAATTGGATCGGCGGATTTCTTTTTCTTCTTATGGCAACGAATACAGCGTTTGTTTTCTTTAACGATACTTTTTAGATCATTATCATCGTTGAGTTGGAGCTCAAAGCTCGCTTCAGTGACGACACTTATTTCTGCGTTCGACGCCATTTTTGTGTTGCTTGTTGCTTCCTCTGCATGAAGGAGAGGAGGCGAGATGACAGAGAGGAAACCCAACAGTAAAATGAAAGGTAACCTCATCACTTTTTTTATTATTGTTATATTATTCATTCAAAGACTTCTTTATTTTCAAATTAAAGCACTTAAATTTTATCTGTTTACTATTCAAGCGCTTGTGTTTGTGCTTTTAAAATTTATGTATTTATAACTTATGCATTTATAATTTATAGCTCAGACCTAACAACACAAAATGAGCATCATAATCGTGATCCAAATTCTCGATTTCGATTAATCCCGGCGCATCAGAGTGACTATCGTTGCTGTCATCGTAATTTTCGTATTGATAATCAAATCGCATTGTCAGCTTTGCAGTGAACTGATATTCGCCATAAAGCGTTAAGTTATGACTATAAGCATCGTAATGGTCGTAATCATCGTAAGCAGAGAGTGCAAAGTCGGTTTTACTCGATGAGTGAGCATAAGAGTAATCCGCACCAATCGTCAGTTTCTTATTGAGTAATTCACTTTGCTTTACTCCAACGGTGGCAAAGATAAAGTCATCTTTAATATCGGTGTCAATATCTTGTGAAGCGGGAGAAGTACTCTCTTCTGCTTTGATCCATTGCTGACCGACCATCGAATAAACCGTTAAAGTCTCTTTGGGTAGCCAGTTGATGGTTAAGTCATAACGGTAATCGGTATTGTGCTGTAGACCGTATTTCACATTGTCGTAATTATCGCGGTTATATTTACCAGATAGATCGGTAGTCACGGTGTCAGTCAGTTGATAACCAAGATCAAGGGCAGCGAAGTAACGCTCTCTATCAGCAAGGTAATACTGTTCAATATTGTCACCACCAGAGTGGTAGTCAGAGCCACCACGGTATTGGTAACCGACTTTAGGGGTGATTTTTAGATCATCAATGGCAGTAATTCGCAGTGAAACCTCTCCGCTGTTCTCTTCTGTTACATCTCGGTCTTGGTCATCTCTATCGGTGTGTTGATAGCGATACTGACCCTTTAAGCGATAGTCAGAGTTAAAACGATAGTAGGCGTCAATCTCTGCGGTTGAGCGACGTTGGTTATAACGTTGATAGCTCGCATCAGGATCAACACCTTTTACGGTGGAGTCATTGTCACGATCATTAAAGTTATATTTGCCGGTTACTCTTAATTTATTGGTTAATCTCGTACTTAGACGAACCGCTAAATCCGTGGTATTGACTTCACCATCAAAGCTTTGCGCATTGGCATTAGAGAGAAGATCTTGATCTTGAATTAAACGACCAAAACTGGCTTTTGCTGAAACCACCGTCGCATCCCAGCGATAGTTACCATTAACCACGACATGAGAGGCGTGGTTGTCAGGCGCGGTCGATTTGCTATTACCGCCACCGTTTAAGTAAAGTGCTTGAGGGAGATTTTGCTCAAACTCTGAATAGATATAACTGGCGCCTAGATGCCAGTTTTTCTCTGAATAAGCAATTCCTGTTTCGACTGAGCTGGTGGTTGAATCGACAGGAGTAATGACATTGACAGTATCTGAAACTCCTCCCCAATAAGAGCTGGTTTGAGTCCCGTTCTTCTGCTCTTGTTTGAGGTTTACAAAGGTATCAAAGATCGAGACTTTACTTTCAATATTAAAAAAAACTTTTTCACGGGTTAATTTAATATCTTGGCTCTGATTGTCCCCACGATTGGCAAACGTATCATCTTCTAAGCTATAACTGCTCTCAGCATTATCGTTGCTCCATGTTGAGAGCTTTTTATATCCAGCAGTAACAGCGATACCGTGATCTTCAGTGATTTTTGCTGTAACTGCACCATTGCCTGAACCCAGACTATCCATCTCAAGTTTGGCGTAATGCCCCGATTTTTGACGGTAGAGTAGGTCGCCATCTACTGCATAAACACCACCGTCGGTATTACCATTGAATTGGTTCGCCGCGTAATCATCAGTGGTGCTCACTAATCCACCGCTAACACCGACTTCACCTTGTAGCCCTGTTTCAACTTTACAGCGTTTACATTTCCATTTATCGGTGTTGACCTTTGATAAATTCGCGTCGGCTAAGTTGTAATTTGCCATCGTCACGGATGAGAAACTGAGCATAGCAAATGTGATTAAATTTAGTTGTAATCTCATTAATCCCTCCTTGGATTATCGATTGAATGCAGGTTCACCAGGAACATTCAAATGGTTTGAACCGTGAATTTCGCTATGACAATTAAGGCAACTTTCACCTGATAAGAAGACATTTGGCGTACCGTTAACTGGCTGGTGTTGTTTATGACACTCTTGACATAGTTGTGGCGGTTTACGGATCAGTAAATCTTCATTGACACTACCGTGAGGGGCATGACAATTGGCACAGTTATCAACCACAGGAGCATGTTCTGAAAGGAATGGGCCACGTTTCTCAGCATGACAATCGACACAGGTTTCATTAATCGTAAATGCTTTAAGAGAAGCTTCACTCATTGAGTCATGTGGGTTGTGACAATCGGTACAGGTCATATCGCCAAACGCTAATGGATGAGAAGAGCGTTTATGCATATCGGCTTTCTCTTCACTATGACAACTCGTACAGGTTTCAACCTCTAGCTTTTTATCTAAGATAGGGTCATGGCTGGCATGAACAACATGACAATCCGCACAAGCAACCTCTTCTAGGTTATGGGTAGATGCGTGCCAAGCCATTCGCTCTTCGTCCTGATGACATGAGAGACAAACACTGTTCTGTTTTTCTGTTGAAAGTGGTGATTTAGGGTTAAAGGTGATCATCGGCTCTTTACCGCGTCGCTTATGATTCCCCATTGGGCCGTGACATGATTCACATTGTAATCCTGCCATTGGGCTTTCAGCATTTTCAGTTTGACCATGGGGAGCCTTAAATATCGCCATGACTTTTTTATTCTTACGGTGACAAGCTAAGCAGTTGTCAGCGCCTTTTTTTGAATAACTACCTTTGGCAAATTTTTCATCCAATATGGTTTCAAATTCATGTTGAGGCATATCAGCCCAAACACTGTCTTGCGCTTTTATTTCCGTTGCAAAACTATTTAATGAGAGCAACAACATAAAGCAAGTTAAAAAAGAAGAGAGAAGAAAACGAAATTTACTCATTACGTTGCTTTCCTTTATACGAGCAAAAGGAGGGTTTCCCCTCCTTTGATTAGGCTCTTTTTTAGTTATTAATTAGAGTATGGTTTTCTACGTCAGGGGAGTGACAGCTAAAGCAGGTTTCAGATTCAGATTCCATGTATTCAGCAACTTCAGCAAAATCTAAGTTGATTTTCGCTTTAGCACTGTTCATATGATCTTCAAGTGAACCGCCACCAAGTGCAGGATCTAACTGTTTTGTTAAATCATGGCATGAAGTACAGGTTGCTGCGATTGGTGTAGAGTATTTGCCAGACTTCATTTCCATTTCTGGCTCATTTGTTTCTGGGTCAATGACAATCTCACCAGCGTCATCAAGCACAGGACCTGTGAAGAAAGTATTAATTGGACCTTTAAGTTCAAATGACTCTTCCGCAATACGTTCATGGCATTGTGAACACTCACTAACAACAAACTCATTTTTATGTCTCAAATGTAATTTACGTTCAAATGCACCTTGACCGTTATTCGCGTAAGTACCATGAGAGTTATGACAGGCAGCACAAGCAGTCACGTCCATATCTTCATTGAAAATGAATCCAGCGTGGTGAGTATCAATACTGCTATTATGGATTTGGAAAGTATCATTGTGACAGTTAATACAACCTTCAGATGTCACACCTGTGATTCTTTTTTCAGGCGTAATACCTGATTGAGCCGTATAAATTTCAGCACCATCAATAGAGATAAGCTGAGAATCCATATCACAAGAAGTTAAATACCCATCTGAATCATTACAAACACGTAGACCAATGATTGAAATTGCAGTATTGCTTTCAAGATCTAAGTCAGACGTCGTGTAAGTAATATTACCATTAGCAAAGTTATCATCGGTTAGTTTTTGGTCTAGGCCATAGACGGCAACAACATCTTTCACATAACCTTCACCTACAGTATCAACTGCTTTCTGAACAAACTTCTCTTTTGCGTAATAGCTTAAAACAGTGGCATTAGGATCTAGGTTAGTAATAATTTCAATCATATTTAATTGATTAGCAATGTTTTGAGCATTTACCGAACCATATTGATCCGTCAATGAAATCTCAAAGCGGATAGCGAGATTTTCAGAGGTTGTACCCTCAACAACTTCACTCGTTACATGCATCTTCAATGAATCAGTCGCAATCTTTGTCGCATCATGCTTATTCATATGATTATCG
Organism: Vibrio sp. SS-MA-C1-2; assembly: GCF_021513135.1. Taxonomy (NCBI): domain Bacteria; kingdom Pseudomonadati; phylum Pseudomonadota; class Gammaproteobacteria; order Vibrionales; family Vibrionaceae; genus Vibrio; species Vibrio sp. SS-MA-C1-2. The sequence goes on along the minus strand of NZ_CP090981.1, from coordinate 2,806,135 downwards.
TAAATGCTTTCAGGCGTATGACAGCTTGAACATACAGCATTTTCTTTATCAGTAATATGCTGGAACTGTTCTTGATAGACGATAGATTTATCATCTTCGTAGCCATCTAAATGACAACCAGAACAAACCTCTTTAGTTGGAACTGTTTTCCAGTTATCAGACTCAGTTAACTGATCATCATCAACATGACAGGATTGACAGTTATTTTGAATGAGGTGTTCAGCGGCTTCACCATCATATAAACGAGCATTTTTATCTTCAAAAGAGGCAGTCGTATTATGAATGGAATGAACAAGGTGGTTAAACTCAGTACGTTTAGTCCCTAACTTGACATCATTGTGACAACTAATACAGGTTTCAGCTTCAAAGTAACTACCATGGCGCTCAGTTAATGGGTTATCTTCATTGTGACAGTTAGTACAAGTTTCATGCTTAACAACATCCAGAGTATACTCAGGAGCATTTCCATTACCATCAAAGTCGAATACTGCTTCTTGGCGTGGAATATAATCACCTTCAGGTGTATTGATATGGCCACCAACAACATTGAATCGTTGAGTTAAAGTTCTGTCAATATTTGATGGTTGATAATTACCACTATAATCATAGTAATCACCAAATGAGCATTGGTAATAACCATCTGATTGCTCTTCACAACTTGAAGATAAATAAACTTGTTCCCAATAAGCACTTTCACCCACTCCTTTTTCCCCTTGAGGATGAAGTTGGTACGGTTTTACTTGCAAATTAGTAAGACCAGTAATTGTTTGACCATTTTCATCAACGGCAAGAACCGTCACTGCTGGTTTGTTATCCGTATATTTAATTTCTGTTAAATCAAGGTTTAAGCCATCATTAGGTTGAACGATAGGTTCATCATCTTGAGGGTTAGTTGAAGGGCTATCAGAATCCGACCCACCACCGTTACATCCCGCTAAAGCGAGAACCATTAAAAGACTAGAAGTTACCTTCTTCCAGTCAAAAATTAAGTCTTTAATCATTATTATCCCTACCAATCAGATTGTTATATATTATGAGTAATCCTTTAGTGGTATTTTGACAGGAATGTCGGCATTGAACTTGTAGAAGTTCATATTTTTGCATAGTAATATTTAATAATTTAAATATTGATTGATCTAGATCATTAGATATGGGTAGTCAAAACTGGGAAGTTATTTTTTAATATTGGACTTTTGATTATTACTGTATTTAATTATTTTTAATTCAATGAGCTAGAGTGCATATTACTAATTAAGAGGTATTTATGTCAGTTTGACTTTTTTATTTATTACTTATTCAAAATAATCTTTGTTATTTTACCTAAAAGAATCGTTATAAATCTCAATACTCTTTTTAAAAACAAGAGTATGGATAAAATAAATTGTTAATTTTTTGTTTTTAATTATCGTTTATTTTGTTTTGCGCGCTATATTTCATACTTTTTGTTCTGGATTTTTTTAACATAATTATTGAAGGGGAGTGTCGGGTGATTTTTGACCGGTAATTGAGTTTAAGCTGTCGGGGATATCTATTTCTGACTTGAAATTGTTGGTATTGTTGATTAGCCCCAATCATATAAAATGCCTATACTCATGGGGCTTCTCTCACTTGCCGACGACTAGCAAGTTTAATTATTTTATGTATAGAGTATTTAAGCGACTTTTGATTGAATGACACTCTTTGATTGCTTTAAGGTGAATAAACAATCGTAATCCCGCATTAAATATAAAGTAACGCATGCGGCTAACATTGGCCAGGCCGTGAAAAAAAGTAAGTTATTAAATGGATCCATATATTTAGGAAATGAAGCTAACGTTGATGTTGTATGAGCTAACAATGGAATAAGGTAGATAATTCCTTTTTTATAACCAATAAGAAATAATGCAACCAAAGTTAACTGGCTATAACCTAGTATTATGGATATCGATGTTGTTGGCGCTAAATTATAAAACGCATTAAATACAGCAATCGTGTGTTCGGGGTATAAGATTTTATCTACAGCCCAAGCGCTGAATACTACTGCTATCGATAATCTTAAAAATAGTAAACAGAGTGCCAATTTATTTTCTTTATTACTTTCCATCATTATGTATTCTCCTTTTATACCCTTCTTACTTGAAGTTGCTAGGTTGTTGGCTACGCTCATTCGCCCCAATCATATAGTACACCTATACTCATGAGGCCTCATTCACTTGCCGCCTACTAGCCACTCCAATTACTTTGGGTATATCCCCTTCTTACTTGAAGTTGCTAGGTTGTTGGCTTCAATTTTTAGCCGATTAGTAACGTCAACGATTTAGGTGTGGCTATCAATATAAATTTAACAATAAGTAAGACTTAAACGAAACCGTTTAGTTCATTTTATGTTGAGAGATAATCAACGTGTTGAGTCGGATAAAGAGTAAATAACTAAATAAACAGTAAGATAAAATAAATTTTAGTGACGGTTATTTGATAATAAAGGAAAAAACAGATGAGATGGGGGAATTTTCTAGCAGTAGAATTGGGTGGAGGCTCACACCAGCCACATCCCGGCACACACGTCCCAAGCGCTGGCTGCTTCCTTCCGGATCTGACCAATTACACAAGATAGTGTTGCGGGAGGACCAATGGAGCCTCCATAGATTTGCTCTTTAAGAGCGGGGTGAATTATCTGTTATGTTGCACTGCTTTGCAAGAGTTTGATCACGATATTTGTTTAACTGCTGATAATTTGCCCGCTTTCTTTGGTAATAATTAAAAATAGTTAAAGTTTTGATAAATGTGATCCTAATTAATTAAATATGTAGTACAAATCAATAAACTAATCAGTTATATCCCAAGTCATTGGCGTTGCTAGTCGGCTGTAAGCAATTTCAAGTAAGCAGAGGGATATGGATATTTTCGATTCTAATAACTTAAAAAGCACTCCCTATAGGATGTATATGATTATTTGCTTTAAACAATGGACATTTACGGTCAGTAAAAACTTACTTGAATACCATAGTCAAGATAAGGGGCAAATTAGCAGCTCAATAGAGTTAACGCCGAAAGAGTCAGAAGTACTGCATTATCTTTTACAACACCCTTTTGAACTGCTGACTAAAGACCAACTGCTTGATATGATTTGGCCAAATCAGATTGTGACCGAGCAATCAATATTAAATATTATGTCGAAGTTGAGATCGCACTTTAAGTCTATCACTTCAGGGAGTGAAGATAATGAGCTCTTTATAAAAACGGTCAGAAAAAAAGGGTATATCTTTGAAGTTTATTCTAAAGATATCGTGATTAAGCCGTTACAGTCATTAGATCATTGTGAAGCTGAAAACTTAATGGATGCTGTCATTGATGTCCCAAGAAAAGAGCGTAGTCACTCTGATCGTGAACCGTTAAAAGCGTCATTAAATGAGATTGGATTAAAAATAACCGATCCTCAAGAGCTAAATGTCCTTGAATATATAAAAGATGAAAGCCAGTGTTTAACAAATGATAATAACCAGAAACAAGAAAAGGTCACTCCCTTAATAGCAAAAGTACTTGGTTCTGAAGATAAGGACTTGAAAAAGAGAAAGGGAATAATCATATCAGTTACTGCTTTATTCTCTCTTTCATTGCTGTTAATCAGTACATTAATAACGATGAAACATAATAGTAACTATACGATTTATTCGGTTGAGAATGAGCAACCCCTTTATTTGAATAATCCGAATGGCTTGACTGAATTAATGGTGAAAGCAAGGGGAGAAACACTGACCAAAGCGCGCTTTACTGCGTTGTATCAATTAACACAACAATATTTATCAGGATATAGTCAAGCGCAAGGAAAGGTAACCAAACAAGCAGAGCTTAATATTTATCAAGCTGATAACTCTTTGGTGATGGTCTTTATTACACCAGAGAATCATCCTCTTACCATTGATATTAAGGGTGGGATTGATGATTATCAACAAGCGTTAGTTAAACTAAAAGAAAAATATCAGGCGGTTTTATGAATAAAAAACTAAATTTAGTTATTCAATGGACTGTCGGTTTGTTATTGGTTGTTTCTATTATCGTGATGGTTTTCACACTCTATTCTAGTTATCACAATCCATTAAAATTTACCTCTTGGTATGGTTATAAAACGGTGATTAAAGAGAGTACTAAAGTTGATCGTCGTTTTAATTCAAGTGATGAGTTTCGTTTAATTAGCTTTGAAGATCAGCAAGGTTTCTTTGAAAGTACGATTACTTATACCATGAAAGATAATAGCTTAAAAACCTTCCACTATATTGTCACTTTTGACTACCAACTTAGTGGCTCTCAAATTATTTATAAAAATAAGATATTCCAAATTATTCAAGATGACGGTTTTTGGCATTTTAGAAAAGAGAGCAAAGTTTATAGCAATACTGAATATGATGTGGAGTTCTTTCTTAGTCAAGATCGGAAAGAGTTAGTCACGGCGGTTCCTTCATCGATGGACAGTTTAAATTATTATCGCCGAACGGATCGTTTTTAGTGGTTGAATTTAAGTAACAAGAAAATATTTTTGTTGTTATCAAGAATAAATAATTGAAGTTGCTGCATTGACAGCAACTTCACGTCGGTTTTAAGGGGAAATTAGTTTGCTTTAGCGGTCACTTCGACTTGGTAGTTACCCGTTAACGTTAACTCGACACGACGATCATTCGCGCGAGATGTTTTGTTATGGTTAACCATGCCATCTTCTCCAATCGCAGTATCACTGATTTTTTCAATACTCACACCATTACTGACTAAGTATTGCTTAACTGCCATTGCGCGACGTTCAGAGAGTTTTTGATTGTAATCGGAATGACCTTGGGTATCAGTTCTTGCCAATAAATTGATTGAGCTATTTTCATATTGATTAACGAATCGAATCGCTTCATCCAGTGTTGATTTTGCTTGATAATCTAAGTTTGCTGAATCAAAACCAAACAGTACGGTTTCATTATCTTGAGCCGTTTTAGTGACATATACTGGCATCACTGGTTCCACTATGGCTTCAACAACAGGCTCTGGCTCGACAACCGGGATGACTTCTTCTACAACAACGGCTGCAATAGGAACAATTGGTGAGCGACCAATATGATAGACTAATTCTAATCCCATATAATTATTATCATTCATGCCAGTATTGCGATCACGTCCGATCTGCTCTGTTCGACGGTATCGTGCTTGTAGATCAAAGCTATTACTCATTTTATAAGTAATACCCGCACCAGCCATTGGAGAAATACCATTATCGGTACGATTGTTAGTTTCAGCGTGATAACCATAAGCGCCTAATTCACCAAATAAGGAGAAACGTTCACCTAAAGGTAGGCGGCTAATTGCAGATAATGTACCGCCATGAGTTCTAAATTTATCGTTGTTCACTTCTGCTTTACCAAGGTCGAAGTAACCCCCTTCAATCGCAAAGTAATCATTAAATTGATAACCAACAAATAGGTTATAACCGAGATCTTCATCATCACAGCCACCGGCATCTTTTGTCTTGCTATTTGAGCAGGCATCTTCAAAATCTGAATAACCGACACCACCACCCATGTAGCTATTTCCGGCAAAAGCAGCAGGAGCCATTGCTGCTGATGTGATAGATGCTAAGGCAATTGCGATAACGGTTTTTTTATTAATTACTTTACTCATTTTATTAGAACCTTATTTATAATGTTTTTTACTTTTAATAATGATATTTAATATTGGTGTTGATGAAATTAGTTAATAACGTAACTCTACATTTTTTAATGAGAGTATTAATCAGATAATATTAATGGAAGCACTGACTTGTTAATTAAGTTTTTTTCATTGAGCAAATAATACAATTTTTATTTTGATTATTCCTAATAAGAAGTTCATGGATTGCTAATTTCTATTTTACTTTTTGAATTATTTTCACTGATGGGGTTTTAACTATTAAGTTATTGTTATTTAATTGTTTTTATCTTTCATTATAAGGTGGTTATCTTTCTGTTAGGCAATAAATATACTCGTTAGGTCATCATTTGATCACTTCTCACATTTGTTATTGTTTTGCTCGTTATTTAATTGTAATTTCTCGTTGTTGATTTCTCTTTTGAACGTTATTTATTAATGACATTTTAATTCTCTCTTTTTATAAAGATGAAATATATACCAGTTTATTTTAAACCACAGTGAGATTAATTATGAAAAATGAAGATGTGATAAACCGAACGAAACAAATGGTAGCAATCTGTTCTATTTTATTGTCATCAGCAAGCTATGGTGCGGGGAATAGCGGGGTTGTTAATTTTAATGGCATGATTACCAATACGACATGCGATACAAAAATTGTGGTTGATGGGGCAGAAGTAGGTTTTGTTGATTTAGGCATCGTATCTACAACCGATTTTAATAACCAAGTCGGCAAACCAACGGTTAGTGATGTGAAGTTTGCCGTCGCAGCAGTGGATCCGACAAGTTGTTTGGCTAATACCGCGTCAATTAATCTAGTGGGTCAGGGTGTGAGTGGTTTTGATGATGTATTGAGTTCTGATGATATTGCGACGACTCATGTAGGGGTTCAGGTGTTATTTGATGATGATACTCAAGTCTTAAATAAGGGATTAGTGCCTGCGGATACCAACTTTGACTTTGAATCTCAGGCCATTCAAATGAAAGCCAACTTTTTTGCGACAGAAGTGCAGACATTTGCAGGTTCAGTTAAAAGTAATGCAACTTATCAAATTGTTTACTTATAAGCGTTAACTTATATACCCCTCATACTTGAAGCTGCTAGGTTGTTGGCGTCGCTCGTTCACCCCAATTATATAGAACCTCTATACTCATGGGGCTTCACTCGCTTGCCGCCTACTAGCAACTCCAATTATTTTAGGTATAGGCAAGGAAGCCTTTTGTTATTAATCTACAAATGGTGATGTTGTGCGCTTTTCTATTTTTATTGTTACTTTATTTGCTATTTCTCCAGTTTTTGGCGCTGATTTTAATACGGCTTTTATTCAAGGTGAGCAAAATTTATCGTCAAATGTTGATCAGTTATTAGAAGAATATCACCAATTACCACTTGGTAAACAGCATCTAAATGTATTCTTTAATCATAAAGCATTAGGTTATTTGAGCGTAATGATTGTGACAGATAGCACGGGAGAACATATTCCTTGTTTTAGTCTTAAGCAGAAAGAATTTTTAGGGATTAATCTAAACTATCGAGCTGAAAATAAATTGCTTAATTCAACATGTAATGAGTTTTTTAAGCAATTAAATGGCAAGGTAAAATATGATCCTGCTAATTTAGCGCTGTCGGTCTCTATTCCTAACAAATACTTAAAAAATGATCAACAAATTGATTTTGAACAGCGTCAATTTAGTTCCGGTATCAATAGCGCGTTTATTAATTACTCACTCTCTGCTAGATACAGTGAGCAGGTATCTAATGATCTTGTTTTGCCTTTTTATTCAGATTTAGGGATCAATTTAAGTGATTGGCGTATTCGAGCTAATTTCTCTGATACAGATTTATTACAAAGTGATTTTGAATTTCAACAAGCTTATGCGGCAAAACCGATTATTGATGTCGCAGGTGAAGTCGTGATTGGTGAATCATTAACCCAAGGTGAAATGATTGACTCCATTCCTTATTTAGGCTTTTCATTTCGTAGTGACAGTGAAATATTGCCCCGTTATAAACAGTATTATTCGCCTTTGATTCATGGTGTCGCAGATAGCAACTCAACGGTAAATATCTATCAAGGTCATTATCTGATTTATACCAAACAGGTTGCCGCTGGGGCATTTATTATCGATGACCTTCCTCGTTTATCAAATAATCAAATCTGGTTAGAGGTGATTTCAGCGGATGGAACAAAAAAAGGATATCCCTATACCGTGAGCGATACCGCCTCGTTATTAAGTGACGATACTTGGCAGTATGAAGTGACGGGTGGACTCTATCGCCAAGATCAATCCCATTTTGACCATCCCTTTTTCTATACAGAATTAGGGTATGGCATTGATCGTTATACTGTTCGTGGAGGCATGACATTATCTGATATCTATGCCGGTTTTGCGGTTGGAGTTGCTGTTGATATGGGAGAGTGGGGGGCATTAGGTATCGATTATCAACAAGCAAATAGCCAAGACTTTAACGATCAGAGCTATCATGGTGATCGAATCTCAGCGAGCTATTCACAGCAGTTTGATTCTGGCTTTCATCTTCAATTATCGAGTTACATCAATTTATCTCCACAGTATTTCACTTTTAGCCAGGGAATTAATCGTGCTGAACAAGATGATGATTTTTCAGAGCCGTCATTAAATAAGAGCCGTTTTGAGATTAATGCTAACTATGATTTTTATGGCGTGAATTTTTATCTTAATTTGGCTCAAGATAATTATCGTTCAGGTCATTATCTAAGTAACAATTTAGGTAATAACCTAAGTAACAGTTCAAGTTATTCTGATTCGAGAAATAACGATTACCTTAATCAAGAGCGCCATCAGCTTACTTATTCTGCGGGATTTAGTGGTTATATTGGTGGGATTAATTATAGCGTATCTGGTAATTATACGGACTATAGTGCCAGTAAAGATGATCATTCAGTGCTGTTAACCCTTAATTTCCCGCTCTCTTTTGGTAGTGGTACGCATAACGCTTATAGCACTTACACTCATAATCAAAATGGTGACACCCTTGAAGTGGGACAGAATGGCTCATTTGAAAATTATACCTACTCATTAGGTACAACGATGGCAGAAGGCCAGCCTGACTACTTAAGAGCGACCCTTTCAGCCGATCAGCAACGAGCTAATTATAGCCTTCATGCGGATCTCAATAGCCAAGGGAAAAGTACGGTAAGTGGCAATTTAACCGGGGCTGTTGCGCTATTTAATGATGGGGTTGTTTTTGGATCAGAGCGTTCTGATAACTATATTATTGCCAAAGTGGGTGACCAGCCTGATGTTATCGTTAATGGACACAAAACCAACGCTGAAGGCTATGTATTATTGAGCCATATCCAACCTTATGAGCAAAATCAGATCACCGTTGATAGCTCAACTCTCACGAATAACTTAGAAATAGGCCAGATGGTGGCGACTCGACTTCCTATTCGTGGCGCAATGAACTTGGTTGATTTTGATGCACATTATGTTTCAAGAGCCGTTCTTCGGTTGATCGATCAAAGTGATCACCCTTTGCCATTAGGTACTGTGATCAATGTGGAAGGAAAAACGTTTGCTGTAGGTCTTAATGGCGAAGTGATGGTGACGGTATTGGATACTCAGATGATAAATAGAGAGATTCGATTCGATACCGAACAGTGCCGAGGGTCATTTTCTATCGATCCACAATCCAATATCAACCAGTCGCAACAGATCCGTTATCTAAACAGTGTGCGCTGTCTGTAACTAATTTTTACCGTTAGTCTCAGGCATTCAATTATATCCATTTATAGAGTTAAATAAGATGAAAACAAACGTAATATCCAAATGTTTCAAAGCAAAGCAACAACCATTGAATATAGTGCTCTTTGTTTTAGTGAGCGCTCTATTTTCTACATCGAGCTATGCCGCTTTTAGTTTAAATACGACCCGAGTGATTTATTCCGAGCAGAGCCAAGGGCAAACTTTAGTGGTGAGTAACAGTAATGATAAACGGTATGGCGGACAGAGCTGGATTGAATCAGAAGATCCTTTGTTGTCAAACAGCACTTTTGTTAATACGCCCTCTCTATTTACGGTTGATGGCAAAGGCCGTCAAAGTATTCGAGTGATGAAGACTGGATTTCCGTTGCCCGGCGATCAAGAGTCACTTTTTTGGTTTTATTTGCAAGAGTTACCGCCTAATTTAGCGCAGAGTAATCAGTTGCAATTTGCTATGCAGACAAAAATAAAACTTATTTATCGTCCTCGTTCTTTACAAAAAGATCGAGAGAATGCTGAGTCTAAAATGGAAGTTAATATGGATGATGAGGGAAAAGTGATTAATATTAACAACCCAACGCCTTACTATTTTGCCGTTCATCGTTTGATTCTATCGGCTAAAGAATCACAGGATCGAGTGTTAAAAAATAAATTACTTTCTGTCATCAAGCCTCATCAGCAGTTCCAAGTTAAAAACAGTATTGCGTTGAAAAAAGGCGATGAGATCAACATTGAGTACGTTGACGACTTTGGCGCTTATCACCAACAACAACTAACGGTGAACTAGATGTATATTCATTTATTACTCGAGTCGTCTCGCTTACTGTTTATCCCCTTCTTACTTGAAGTTGTTAGGTTGTTGGCTATATTTATTCGCCCCAATCATAGAGTACTCCTAGACTCATGGGGCCTCACTCACTTGCCGCCTACTAGCAACGCCAATGACTTTGGGTATACTCGCAACTTCAGTTATTTTCGACAATTAACCCGTTTCAATTACAGATTAACGTTATTTTTTCTGTTGTTCATTGGTTGGAGTTCGATAGCGAATGCGCTGCCATCAATGAACTTAATGAACAATGAGTGTCAATCGTTGACTGGCGTAGAGCTATATCACCAACAATTTCAACAACAGGTAGAAAACAGTGAAAACTACAGTGGGAAATTAATTGCTAATGCCTTGCAATATAGTAATGGTAAGGGCGGGGTCGAACTTATTTGTCAGAGTGGATATAACAATAGAGCAGGAAATGAGAGGAATAATGTCTATTTGAGTGCTACAACATCCTATCCTGTTCATCGACAAGGGAGAAATAACTATATTCAGATCACGCCAGAAATTTCGGTCGCTTCTTATTACTCAATCAATGGTAAGGGGCATGAAGAGAGTGTGCCTTTTTCTGGTAAACGAGTGCCGACGGGCAAGCTGAAACTGATGGATAATGATCGACAAATTGATACAGATAAAAAGAGAAGTATTTTTACAACCCAGACAAAAGGTGGAGGAGAAGGAAAGATTGATATTAAATTTACTCAGCCGATTTCAGGACGAGTTCATTTTAATGGTTTAATTAGTCAACTGTATGCAGGATTAAACAATCATCACCCAAAACGTACGGCAATTGCAGAAACTTATTTAAATCTCGACCTTATGATTCCAGCACAGTGTACTCTTCGAGAAGGTTCGACAATGAGTATTGACTTGGGCACGGTAGCAAGTCGAGATTTAACGTTGAACCAGAAACCTCAAGGCTACTCACCAAGAGAGATCAAATTAAACTTTGATTGTAATGTGGATGGAGACGTTCGATTAGGGTTAATGGGTGTTGCTTCTAAAGATAACCATGCGTTTATGACATCCAATAAAGGTATTGCATTATTGATTGAAGATAATGGTGAAATTGTGGAGCCGAATAAAATGACAACATTAGCATTAAGTGGAAATAGAGGTCGTTATATAAACAGTAAAGATAAAAACAATAAAAATAATATCGATTTTAAAGCTGAAGTCTATCCAGTTAAAACGGATAATGATGTTATATCAGCAGGACCCTATCAGGGGGCGATTTCTATTTCTATTGAGGTTTTATAACTTTTAACTTAAGTGATTTATATTAACTCATTTTCTTATGGAGGTTGTATTTTATTGATGGATTTATTTTTAGTTTTAACTCGCCATCATATTAATCTTAATTCATATTAAAGTAAGATTTATTTTTATTGTGAAATAAGTATTTTGGTTTTAGTTGTTGATTTTTATTATTTATTTCATATTGGTTTTTTCTTGATGTGAGTTTAAACTCATATTTAAGTATATATTTCGAGCTTAAAAAATAAACAGCTTGATTATCACTGTAAATTAAGTTTGCATGTATTTTACATAGTGGGTTAATTATTTGATCTCGTTCTCGTTTCATCTATTTATTTCAAGCTTAAAAATATTTATCTGGTATTTTTAATTTAACTTTAATACTTGTTTAGTTTATTCCACAAATAATTGTCGTTGCTAGAAGATGGTGAGTAAGGCCAACAACGAGCAGCCTCAAATATTAAGGATGAAATTATATTTTATTACTTAGGATGAATGATGAATATAAGACGTACTTTTTTAAGTAGCTTAGTAATGTTAGCTTTAGCCTCTAATGCTCAAGCTAATACTATTAATATTGATAACCCATCTAACGATGCTCAAATGAGTAGTAACGGTCTTGGTCTTGGGCATGAAAACCACCCAGATGGAATTCCTGGAAATGGTCAAGGTAATGGCTTTGGCCACGAAAAACATGATCCGGCATCTGCGACAAAAGTACCGTATTTTTCTGATTGGCCAGCAACAAGAAGTGCTGTTCCACAAGATCCTGCGATTGAAGCGATGGTTGCTAATATCGTTGCCCAAATGACACTAGAAGAGAAAGTGGGCCAGATGGTTCAGCCTGATCTTCGTGAAGTGACACCAGAAGAAGCGGCTGAATATAAGCTAGGTTCACTACTTAATGGTGGCGGTGGCTGGCCAAATAACGATAAATATGCAACGGCTGAAGATTGGGCAAAAGAGTCTGATAAGTATTGGACTGCACTAAAAGAAGTGTACGCAGATCGCGGATTTGATATTCCTTTTATGTGGGCAACGGATGCTGTCCATGGTCATAACAATGTTTTCCGCGCAACCGTATTCCCGCATAACATCGGTTTAGGTGCAGCGAATAACCCTGATCTGATTTATGAAATTGGTCAAGCAACGGCACAAGAAATTGTCGCAACAGGATTAGATTGGACATTCGCGCCAACGGTCGCTTCACCACGTGACTACCGTTGGGGACGTGTTTATGAAGGTTACTCAGAAGATCCTGAAATCATCTTCCAATATGCAAAACGCATGGTTGAAGGTTTACAAGGTGGCGCTGAAGGCTTAAAAGGACAAGATCATGTTATCTCTAATGTAAAACACTGGGTTGGTGACGGTGGAACATTAGGCGGAGTTGACCACGGTCAGAACCGTTATACTGAAGAGTACTTAATGAATATCCATGCAACAGGTTACTTTGGTGGCTTGGAAGCGGGTGCTCAAGTGGTGATGAGTTCATTTAACTCTTGGTGGAATCCAAATAACTACGACCCTATGGTTGAGACTCGTTATTTAGATCAAGATACTGGTGGCGATTACATGCAGAACCAGAAAATTCATGGTTCTAAGTATCTGATTAATGATGTACTAAAAGAGAAAATGGGCTTTGATGGCATCGTAGTGACTGACTGGAATGGTCAAGGCGAAATCAATGGTTGTAGTGCATCAGATTGTGCTCAAGCGGTTATCGCGGGTAACGATGTATTTATGGTTACGTCTCGCAATGATTGGCAAGCGTTCTACCATAATGTGATTGCACAAGTTCAAAGCGGTGAAATCTCGATGGATCGAATCGATGATGCGGTCACTCGTATTCTTCGTGTTAAGGCGCGTGCCGATCTTTGGAATAAACCTGCACCATCACTGCGTAAAAATGCGGGTGATGAAGAGTTACTAGGTAGTGCAGAGCACCGTGCTCTTGCTCGTGAGGCTGTGAGTCAATCATTGGTTCTATTGAAAAATAATGAACAGACACTTCCTTTAAGCAGCGATCAGCCATATTTATTGGCGGGTAGCGCAATGGACAGCATCCAGAAGCAAACGGGTGGTTGGTCTCTAACTTGGCAAGGTGATGGTAATACCATTGAGAAAGACTTCCCAGGTGCGGAAACCATGTTAACTGCGCTGAAAGATCAAGTGGGCGAAGCGAATGTTTACACCAATATGGCAGATGCGCCAGAAGGAACAACCGCGATTGTTGTGATTGGTGAAGACCCATATGCTGAAATGTTCGGTGACATTAGTAAAGCACAAACCCTTGAGTTCTCTAAGCTAAAAGGGTCTTACGCCAGTGATTTAGCTAAAATTAAAGAGCTAAAAGAGGCGGGTTTCAACGTTGTGACTGTCTTCTATTCGGGTCGTCCTCTTTACGTTAACGAAGAGCTAAACAGTTCGGATGCATTTGTTGCTGGTTGGTTACCTGGTACAGAAGCTGGTGGTATTACTGACGTCTTATTCGGTGTTGATGGTCGTGACTTCACAGGCCGTCTCTCTTACTCTTGGCCGAAGATGAAGTGTTCAACCACCATTAACCGTCATGCACCAAATATCGATGGCTACCAAACGCCTATTGATGGTATTACAGGTGAACTGATTGAGCAGGACATTGAGGGTGAAAACCAACCATTATTCCCATATGGTTATGGTCTATCTTATGATTCTCAAAGTGAAGAGTTAGCATCAGAAGGTGATCTGAATGCGATTCCACTTGACCCTCGCGATTATGGTTGTGGTATGTCAGAACCAGATAACGGTGTTGCTGAATTCCCATTAGAGATCTTCGGGAAAGATGCAAAAGGTGAGTTTATTGCGCGTATGTCAGGGGGGGCAAACGGCTGGCAAGATGTTGAAATTGGTCGTGGTGAAACAACGATTGGTTCAGTAACCACTAACGGTATTGATTATCAAGGCATGCAGCAATCTGCGTTACATGTTGAATTTGCTGGTAATGTTGGCGAGTTTGATGGTAACAGTGCTGCGCAGATCTTTATGCAGACAGCTGACGGTAAAGGCGCAGACTATAACCGTTATGTTAACGCAGAAAGTACACTTGAATTTGATATCGAAATGTTATCTGAAGCACCAGAGAGCCTAGTCCTTTCAGCTCATTGTGAATATCCATGTATGGGTGAAGTGAAGATTAATAAGGTACTGCCTGCTGTTGATACCGGTTGGACAACGATTAAGGTGCCTGTTGAATGTTTAGTTGAAAATGGCATGGCATATCAGATGATGAACACACCATTCTTATTGTTCTCAACCGATGCCGTTGAGTTCAATGTGGGTGCGGTTCGTATGGTGCCACAACCAGATGGTATGCCTGAAGATGCAGTTAGCTGTCAGTCTATGCGTGATGAAGTTGCGCCACCATTAATGGATGCGAGCTATGATCTCTTTGCTGATTTTAACGCAACTCTTGATATTGGAGAGCAATATACGACCGAGGGTTGGGGACCAATTCCTGAAGGTGATACTCACCTAACAGCCTCTGTTGATAATGGCGTAGTCACCGCTAATTTTGCAGAAACAAGCCCAGAAAATTATAAGGGGTTTGTGAAAGTGAAGTTTGACCAACAGAACTTATCTGAGTTTGAAGCGGCAGGTGTTATGCAGTTTGATATCTTTGTGAATTCATTGGGCAGCCAGAAACCAGAGAATGAACAAACCGGTTTAGTGTTGAAGTTTGCTAACACAGATGCTGAGACAGGCGATTACTTTGTTCCTGAACTATCGGGTGAAAATATCACGACAGGCCAATGGACAACAATCACTATTCCTGTTGCAGATATTGTGGAACATAGTGGTAATGGCTACTTTGCTCAAACCTTTAATCAATTAAATATCTTCCCTGCTTGGGCAAATACTCAAGCTGGTGTCTCTTTTGAGATTAAGAATATTGGTTTTAGTCAGTAATAACTTAACGCTACATTAAGGCAAAGCTATGACATAAAAAAATCCCAGTCAGTGTTCATTTTAAATAATGGCTATTTTTAATGAGATACTGATTGGGATTTTTTGTCTTTACTCTATTAACTGTTTTTTATGTTATTTTAGATAATCGATTATTGAACTTTGACGAATGTGGTCTCTAGTCCCTGTCTTGGTGAATGAGGAATTAATCGTGAACAGATCAGAGAACAAACCGCAAAACCGACGCCAATCATAAAGACTAACATTTCAGAGTGTAGCCATAAGATACCTAATAATGCAGGAATAAAAACGGCAGCAATATGGTTGATAGTAAAGCTGACCCCTGCTGTTGCTGCGATATCTTCGGGTTGAGCAATCTTTTGGAAGTAGGTTTTCATCGCGATAGCTAAAGCAAAAAAGAGATGATCAACCACATAAAGTGCTGCCGCTAAATGGCTATTTTCCACAAAAGCATAGCCGGTAAAGACTAAAATTAAGCCAATATATTCAAAGGTTAATGCTCTTTTTTCTCCGACCTTACTGATCCAGCCACCAATTTTTGCTGCAAATAACATATTAAAAATATAGTTAATAATAAACAGCAAGCTGATTTCACCCACAGAGTAACCAAACTTTTCGACCATCATAAAGCCAGCAAAGACAATGAAAATTTGTCGGCGTGCACCACTTAAAAAGGTCAACATGTAATAGAGCCAGTATTGCTTTCTTAAAATAAGCTTTTTATGTTGCTGGTGGCTCTGTTGAAATTGTGGAAAAGAGATCCATAACATCACCACTAATGCTAAACCACAGACGCCAAACAACATATAGGTGGTTTGATAACTGACATTGAATAATTCCATTAAGAACCAAACTGTCGCATAAGCAATAAGGCTGCCACCTCCTTTGATTGCTAATGTTTTCCCCATAAAGCGGGCACTTTTATCTTTATCAATCCACTGGAGAGTTAACGATTGGTTGACCGTTTCAAAATAGTGAAAGCCAATCGACATCACAATAGTGGTTAAATAGAGCCCATAAGTAGAAGGGAACCAACCCGTAATAGCAACTCCAATACACATTAACGCTAAGAAGATATAAGCAAACATCTGCTCACGGATGAAGAGTAATAAATAGATTGCAGTAAAAGCTAAAAAACCGGGGATTTCTCTAAGACTTTGTAAGATCCCGATCTCTTTTCCTGTGAAATTAGCAGCATCAACAACGAAATTATTGAGTAACACATTCCAGACAGAAAAGGTTATCGACATAATAAACGCCGAAATTAAAAGGAGGTTTTCTGGGGTGTAATATGATTTTGCAATGGGCTTCATGATTCATCCTTATTGAAGCGTTGAAGTGTAATATATTGCTTTATAATGGCTTTATTCAATTTTTCTATTCCGTTCCTTTATCCAATGAAAGCTTTCGTTCAAAATCCGTTTTAACGATCTCTAATGCTGATAACACGGTTTTGGGATCGACTTTGTTCTCTTCTAGTAAACAGATCAGATCAACGGCTAATTTAATATCATCCGGTGCATTATCTAAGGTTTGAGACATAATTTTCCCTATTTTAGTCTAAATGGTTGTTTAAATTTTTTATTGATTATCTAAGCAAACTTAATTCACGCCACGTTGCTCGCGGTATTGAATCTGTTTTTCTAATTTAATCAAGGCTTCATAACAGCGACGATGCCGACCTTCTAGCGCTAAGAGCTCTTGTTGTTGCTTTTTTCTTGCTCGTCCATCAAACGCCACAAGCGGATTGAAGTTGTCTAATTCCGCTTGTTTATCACGAATCATGGTTTTTAAGCGCCGTTCCCAATCTTGGTGTTGAGCTAAATCTTGATAAAGTTCATTTATCGGGCGCTGCCAAACGGTTTTTGCTCTGGGTTCAGTTCGACGAATGGCTTGAGTATTTATCTCACGCTGTAACGCTTGCACCTGCTGAGTGATTTTTTCACCTAAGTATTGTGCTCGTTGTGGGTTTAATAAACCACTATCATGCTCTTGAATCAGAGATTTAATCATGCTTTGAGTCTCATTAACACAAGGCACCATTTTTTTACTACGACAACCAAAGAGCTGTTGATCAAACAGAGGATAACGTTGCTCTCCGCGCTGTTTATCGATTGCACGACCTTTTTCTAATAGCTGCTCAGTGAGTGTCAATAATTTAGAGAAATCCATAAATATCCTTGCTTGATGCCATATATTGATGAAACAGATAAGTACTTAATAACGAATTACCTGATAGCTAGTTACTTGATGCTCAATCACTTGATAAGTAATTACTTGATAATAAGGATTTAATGAAAAAGAGTTAATAACTAATGCTCAATGACGCGATTGAAAGGAGGTAGTGCATCAAGTAATGATTTACCATAACGTTTGGTGATCACTCGACGATCTAATATCACTACTCGACCCGCATCTCGCTCCTTTCTCAATAGACGACCAGCGGATTGGATCAGTTTTTTACTGGCGTCTGGCACGCTAATCTGTAGAAATGGATTACCGCCTTTACTTTCAATAAATTCGGCATGAGCTTCTTCTATCGGTGATGTTGGAACGGCAAATGGAATTTTAGTAATAATGACATTCGTTAGTAAATCGCCGGGTAAATCTAGCCCTTCTGAAAAACTCCCTGTGCCGAACAGAATACTGGTTTTTCCTTTTTTGCAATTTTCTTGATGCTTTTTGATTAACTCTTGACGAGACTCTTCACCCTGTACAAGCAGTTGCCACTTATTTTTTTTGCATTGAGAGCGAATTGAATCAGCAACTTGATTCATCTGCCAATAAGATGAGAACAGCACTAAGGAGGCTTTTTGACCTTCTAAGTACTCTGGGATCATCTCCGTTAATAGTTCAGTAAACTCAGGGGCTTGTGGCTCATATTTTACTTTTGGAATCACGAGTTGAGCTTGATTTTGATAATCAAAAGGCGATGACAGCGCTAAGTAATGAGAACCATCATTTTCTGAGATCCCAACCTGACGACAAAAATAGTTAAAGGAGTTAAGCGCACGTAGCGTCGCAGAAGTCATGACGACACCAGCGGCTCGGCTCCATAATAACTGATCTAAGCGCCAACCAACTTCAATAGGCGAGACTTCGACGACGTAATCATCTTCACGATCTTGGCTCTTCTCTATCCAACGAGCGAGAGGTGCACTGTTTGGCTTTTCTGGTTGAGCCATTAATTGCCAAACTTTTTCTAAATTTTCTAAACGTTGCAGGTAAAAGCCCGCTTCAGCCAAGATAGGATCCGCTTCTCTATTGGATATTTGATTCTCTTTGGCTTTTTCCATCACCAGATCATGAAGTTTTGCGTATGAGAGGTGAGCTTTTTTAGTCATTTCACGACAATCAACGGCATGTTGTTCTAACCATGCTGGTAATTCACCATGCGGAAAGCGATACACCCCATCTTTATTGAGTTGAGCAGGATCGATCTGTTTTGCTAACTCAGTTAACGTCGGAATGAGGAATTGGACGGTTTCTCGAACGGTATTGAGAAACTTATCGGCACGACTGTAATCCCCTAATTTAGCCAGCTTAGTGGAGGAGCTATTCACTTTGTCGAGCCAACTACACGCACCTTTTAAGGACGCTGATGCAGCAGAAAAATCTCGAGCCACTTTAGGAAGGTGGTGTGCTTCATCAATAATGTAAATCGCTTGTTCAGGCTCGGGTAAGATAACGCCGCCACCCAACTCGATATCTGCCAATAATAAGCTGTGGTTAGCAATAATGACATCGGCACGATCTAGATGTTCACGGGCTTTCTGGAAAGGGCAACCTCGATGCATTGAAAGGCTTGGATTACAACTGTGTTTGTCTGCAACCATTTGTAACCAGATACGATTAGGAATAGGGACTGGCCAATTGTCTCTATCACCATCCCACTTATTCTTTGAAAGGGCAATGTAAAGGCGTTTAATTAAATCTAAATCCCCTTTTTTAGGCTTTTCGGTTAACAGTGCCATCTGTTGTGGATCTTCTTCACATAAATTAGCCAGCTTATGAGCACAACAGTAACGCTGACGACCTTTGGCGAGAATAAAAAGTAACTCTTTTTGATAAACACGATAAAAAAGCGGCAGGTCTTTATTGAGTAACTGTTCTTGGAGCGCCACGGTTGCCGTCGAAATGACAACCTTTTTATTATTTGCCATTGCGAAAGGAATCGCACCGATCAAATAAGCGAGTGACTTACCAATGCCGGTTCCTGCTTCTGCGACTAAGATTCGTCTTTTCTTATCGTACTCACCCGATAAGGTTTTGGCGATTTCAGCCACCAAGTAATTTTGCGCTCGGCGAGGAATAAAGTTATCGAGCTGGTCTTTAAGATTTTGGTAACAGTTTTTAATGTCTTTTTGAATAGGGGCTGCCAGCATGAGAAATCGACCGTAAAAGTAAAGTTACTCCTATTTTATCATGCTATACATCACCGCGTAGCCATTTATGACAAAAATTTATCATCTATCAAACTCAGATTAAGGCGTAATATAAAATAATTCCATTAAGTTTATTGTTATTTTTTTATTGAATATTAAATATAGATTGAATATTAGGTTTTTAGAGTAATATTTTTTATTTTACCTATATACCTTTGTATTGTCTTTTTTATTTTTATATCTGTTGTTTATTTAAATTCATTGAATATTAATGTCATTGTTTTTTAACTTTTAATTTTAATGTAATTAATTGATTTTTGTGGTTATTTTTTATTTGTTTTTATTTCCCTGTTTTTGACTGATTCACGGCCATTAGGCAAGATTGAGTTTGCGAATAAAACATTGGTTATTAGCTCCTGCTATTAACTTTTTATAAATTATAAAAATAATTAATGCCATGGTTAATTTATTTAATAAATGTTTGTAACTTTTTTTAATATTTTTTCTCTGGCGATTCTGACAATAATAAATAAGGCAGTGGACTTAAAATGAAAAAAACTCTTTTAGCTTTGGCTGTACCCGCAGCACTAATGGCAGGTTCAGCAGTAGCAGATATTACATTATATGATGATAGTGATTCAAAGGTGAGTATCAGTGGCGCTGCTGAAGCTCAGTATCGTCAAGCAGCAGTCGATAAAGATTCTCGTGAAAATGCCCATCTTCGTGTTGCTGATGGTGATTTAGCGGTTAACTTCTCACATCAAGTGAATCCAGATTTAGCTGCGATTGCAACATTTGGTATCGCCATTGGTGAAGATGATGATTATAAAGATAAAACGGGTGTAACTGCAGATGAAATGTATGCGGGTTTAAAATCAAGCTATGGAACTTTAACTTTTGGTCGTCAATACTTAGTGGCTGATGGTGCCGGTATTGGTGCTAATTATGAGAATAAGTTAGCAGGTATTGATTTTCAAGATACAGCATCAGATAGTTATATCAAATATCAATATGCCACAGATCAGTTTGCAGCTGCAATTGGTTATGTTGTAAAAGAACTTGATGACCTTCCTAGTGGAACTTCAAGCTCATATAAGTATTACAGAAGCCAAAGTGGTGTAGATATGATGGTGCGAGGCTTCTTTGGTGGCTTTACTGCTTCAGCTTTCTTTATTGATGGTAGATTAGCTGATAATTATGATAACGGTCATGCAAGAGGCAGTGAATTCCAAGGTTATGATTTTGAACTTGAATGGGAAAATGATCAGTTCAAAGTTGGTGCACTGTATGGAAATGTTGATGTAGAGAGTTCAGAAACTGACTTCTGGGAATTAGCGGGTAAATACTATATGGGTAAAAATACCTTAGGTTTAGGTATTGCTCAGGATATGTTTGATGGTGGAGGTGACCTGACTTCATACTATGTCAACTTAACGCATCAGCTACGCAAAAACGTAAGAGCTTATGGTGAAGTAACACTGAATGATGCTGATAATATTGACTTTAAAACAGCCTATGCCCTTGGCTTAGAAGTCACTTTTTAATTGTTAAGTCATTAAGCTGCAACTAGGCAACTAAAAGAGCGACAAAATAACAAGGAAGGTTATTGAGTCGCTCTTTTTATTTTCTAATCACCCGCGGTAAGGGGTGAGTTTTTATCATAAATATTTATAGAATAACCGTTCGGTTAGCGTAAACAAACACCCGATCTTCTACCACCAGTGAGAGTGCTTTACTCAATACTGATTTTTCAACGTCCTTCCCTGATTTTGCCATATCTTCAGCATTGAAATTGTGATCGACAGGAATCACTTGCTGGCGAATAATCGGTCCTTCATCAAGATTATTTGTGACAAAATGAGCGGTTGCACCAATGATTTTCACACCACGTTCAAAAGCTTGTTGATAAGGTTTTGCACCAATAAATGCAGGGAGAAAGCTATGGTGGATATTGATAATTTTATGTTGGTAATGTTCAACAAATCCAGGGTTTAATATCCGCATATATTTTGCTAACACAATATAATCAGGTTGGTAGCTATCGATGATTTCCATTACTTGTTGCTCATGTTGATCTCTGGTGAGCTCTTGATGAGAAACCGTATGGAAGGGGATTGAAAACTTCTCAGTTAATTCTGTTAACGTATCGTAATTGCCAATCACCGCGGCGATCTCGATATCTAATGAGCCATCAAAAGCTTTCATTAGAATATCCCCTAAACAGTGAGCCTCTTTGGTGACCATGATAACGACGCGTTTACGCCCTGAGCTAATCAGTTGTGACTGACTGCCCTTCGGGAGTGCCTGCTCAAGATCGATATTAAGGGTATGATCATTGAAAATACCCTCTAATTCGGTACGCATATAAAACTGTTGGCTACTGTTATCGACAAACTCATTATTATGAATAATGTTGAGTTGATGTTTGTAACAGATATTGGTGATTTTTGAGATAAGTCCTTTTTCATCAGGACAATTCGTCAGTAAGATCTTCTTTTCCATCTTAATCCTTAATGGGGATTTCCATATTTTTATTGTGTTGTGTCTTTTAAGTTGTACTGTTTAATTTCAAGAAGATCAAAGAAAAATGTAACTAATAACAACATTTCTTAAATTTTTTACCACTCAAGCAAGGGCATAAGTCATTACGATGAACTTTTTTTACTTGAGCTTCACTAGAGGGATAAACCCCATCAATATAAAACCACTGCTGATCCTGAAAAAGGAATCGAGAATTTTCATGGAGACAAGAAAGGTACTCATGCTCTAAGTAGTAGGCCTTAAATTCGACAAAAGCTTCATGAACTAAAGGCTGTTGCTGTTCGTCAAGCTCGATATCTGAACTGTCGATAACCTCTAAACGCATCCACTTTAACGCAATAGTATCGATAATAGATTGACGATAACCACTGGCATAGCAAGAGGGGTGATAAGTGTTAATAATAAAGTCAACATTATCGGTTAAGTGGGCACTATAGCGCGCTCTCATTAACTGTTCTGGTCGTAAGGCTAACTTTGGATTTTCATGAATTGGCTGACAGCATTGTTGATACGTTTGAGGTTGACCACAGTAACACATAGTTAATTATTCTCTATTTTTATTCTTATTATACCAAATAGTATAAATGAGATTATAGGGACTTCATTCATCAATAACGATAAATATTTATTAATTTTTCGCTTATTTTCTTGAATCTCACCGTGAATGAACCATCCTTTAACTAGGTTAGATGACGGATCAAAAGGTAGATAACAGGATGTTTTTTGTGATTTCGTAACTTAGAAATTTAATAAGATTAACTGGTTAAGTGATTTTCTGGTTAAGGTAATTGGAGTTAAAGCATTTATGGTTAGTGAATTACAGCCAGCAAAAGAGATTCTGTTAGTAGAAGATGATGCGGTTTTTAGTCATATTATTACGCAATTTCTTGTTCAGCAAGGCTATGAAGTTCGACATGCGGAAGATGGTATTAAGGCATTACAAGAATTAAAAATTAAATTACCTGATATCATGCTTTGTGATCTCCAAATTCCCTATGTAACCGGTATGGAAGTCGTTGAAGAGGTGAGTCGTAAGGCTCCAGCTTTACCGATTATTGTTATTTCTGGTACTGGTGATATGAATGATGTTGCCAAAGCGCTTCGTTTAGGCGTAAAAGACTTTTTGGTTAAGCCAATTCGAGACCTACTTAAATTACAGAGTACCATCGAGGCTGCGTTACGAAGTGCATATCAGCATTTAACCAGTGATGAAGAGAGTGAAGAGATTAAAGTTCTGGAACATGAGCTTCATGGGCAAATCGAAGAATTAAATGATCACCCTGAAGCGGCAAGACAACTTTTGACTGGATTACTACCAAACCCAATCTCTTATAATCAAGGTTGGGAGTTGAAATATTTTAACTTACAGTCGACTGAGCGACTTCCTGTGATTATTGACTATATTTGGTTAATTGATGGTCGTTTGATGTTCTATATCTTGGATCCTAATTCAGCAGAAGAGAACAGCACAGCAACGTCACTGTTAGTTAGAACCTTCTTTAATGATTATTTAAGAACACGAGATACCGAAGAGGTGGAGCTTAAGCATGTGGTTCGTGTTGTTGAGAAAGGGATTTTACAATCAGGCTATGCGCGTTCTATGAATGGTATTTTTGGACTTTTTGAACCAGATACCAGGTGCCTACATATAGATTCTATTGGTCTTGGCGCTAAAGTGAGTAGTGAAAATAATACTCAAGAGATCATTCAAACTAAGATCAAATTAGGTGATGGCGCACAACAGAATAATGAACAAATGGTCACACTGCCTATTTCTGGTGGTCGATTGCAACTTAACGGCATAATGAATGGGAGCTTTACGTTAACGTTACACCCAATTAAAGCGTAGTTGTATTGGTGTATGAACGAATTAAGTGACACGTTGAAAAGGCAGAGTCTTGTCTTTCATATAAAAAAGGCCGCTAATGATTAGCGGCCTTTTTTGTTTTCTATTGTTTAAAATATAGAGAATAAATTTAATCCTATCTATTTATGCCCTTCATACTTGAAGTCGCTAGGTTGTTGGCTGTACTCGTTCGCCTACTAGCCACTCCAATTATTTTAGGTATCTTATGCTTTTGCTTCTTCAGCGTTAGTTTCAACTGGTTGACCTTCAGCACCGTGCATCCAGTAGATTAGTTTTTTAGAGCAAAGAAGAAGTAGTACGCCAGCCACTGTTGCTGTGATTGCGATACCACCAAAGATAGCGAGTGGACCACCTTCACCAACGTGTGCACCGATGAAACCAGCAACGTAGTTAGCAACTGCGTTGAAACCGAACCATACACCCATCATTAATGAAGCAAGGCGAAGCGGAGCAAGTTTCGTTACCATTGATAGCCCGATAGGGGATAAACATAACTCACCGACAGTGTGGAAGAAATATGCACCCACTAACCACATCATTGATGTTTTAACGGTTACGTCGCCACCTTGTTCAAGTGCTGCGCCAACCATACATACAAAACCAACGGCTAAGAAGAATAGACCCATTGCAAATTTCGCTGGTGAGCTCGGCTCTTTAGGACCCATTTTAACCCATAGAGCAGCGATTAACGGTGCAAGAGTAATAATAAAGAATGGGTTTAGAGACTGGAACCAAGCGGCTGGAACTTCAAAGCTACCAACCATACGATCTGTATATTCTTGAGAGTAGATGTTCATCAGACCACCTGCTTGCTCAAAACCAGCCCAGAAGATAACAACAAACATACCCATAATGAAGATAACTTTTAGACGATCAACTTCTTGTGGCGTTAATGGTGCTTTCTTATTATTTTCTTCACGTGCACGGTGTGCTGCAGGAACTTTACCAATATCACCAAGTAGTTTTTCAGCAAAGAAGAACTGAGTGATCAAGCTAATAACCATACCGATACCCGCACATAAGAAACCCGCTTTCCAGCCATAAGTTTCAGAAGCTGTACCAGCGATGATACCTGCAAGAAGTGCACCTAGGTTAATACCCATATAGAAGATAGTGAACGCACCATCACGACGGTTGTCACCTTCTTCATAAAGATCACCCACCATTGTAGAGATGTTTGGCTTAAATAAACCGTTACCAACGATTAAGAATGCAAGGCCGGTATAGAAAAAGGTAATTGGATTTGAGTCAACAACAGAGTGTGGTAACGCAAGAGTGAATTGACCAATCGCCATTAATACACCACCAATCATAATTGAGCGGCGCTGACCAAGAACATTATCAGCTAACCAGCCACCAATTAATGGTGTAATGTAAACAAGACCTGTATAGATACCATATAATTCAAGTGCGTTTTGGGTTGTCCAGCCTAAACCGCCATTCATCGTCTTGTCTGTTAAATAAAGTACTAAAATTGCACGCATTGCATAGTAAGAAAAACGTTCCCACAGTTCAGTACTAAACAGTAGAAACAACCCTTTAGGGTGACCCATAATCGTGCCAGCAGTTGTTTTAGTCATATATATCTCGTTATATTTTTAATGTTGTGTTTTTTAATTCTGCAATAGTTATACATTCCAAAATTTATCACTGCAAGGGATCTACAATTATTTAACATTTTGCATATTTGTTATGTATTTGATTTTAATCTATTTTTGTTTTTTCTTGACTATGAGGAGTATACTGATTTTGAAATGTAACAATATATTATATTCTTATTTTTTACTTTAAAGTGGTTTATATGACTACCTGATTGCTTAAATGTTGGTTTTTGTAAGTATATTTAATGGTTATTTCAAAATGTTACAATATGTAACATTACGGGGGAGGGTTTTGATTGATAAATAGGCAAATGTTTTGTGTCCGTTTTTGATATTCAATTTTTATGAATATTTATCTAGTTGAATATCGATTGTTTACTGGTATTCAATTCTTTTCTTATCGAGGCAGGTCGTTAAATCCAATGTGACAGATAAAAAAAATAGCACTTAAAAGTGCTATTTTGGGAAGAATTAAAATATTATATTCTGCTAATTTTTAGCGTTATACCTGAAGTCATACAGAATATTAAGAATAAGCTTCGTTATGAATAGAAGCGACTGCGCGTCCAGAAGGATCAAGGCAGTTCTTTAATTGCTCATCCCACTCTAATGCTTTTGCTGTTGAGCAAGCGACGGATGGACCACCGGGAACACATTTAGCTGCATCTTCTAATGGGAAAAGTTCTGCAAATAGTTCACGGTATACGTAAGCTTCTTTAGTTGTAGGTGTGTTGTATGGGAAGCGGAATGCAGCGCTCTCCATCTGTTGGTTTGTTACTTTTTCTTCAGCAACAGCACGAAGTGTATCAATCCAACCATAACCTACACCATCAGAGAACTGCTCTTTTTGACGCCAAGCAACCGACTCTGGTAGATAATCTTCGAAACATTCACGAACGATATGTTTCTCCATCTTACCGTTACCACACATCTTGTCATCAGGCTTGATACGCATAGCAACATCAAGGAATTCTTTGTCTAAGAACGGTACACGCGCTTCTACACCCCATGCTGCCATCGATTTGTTAGCACGAGCACAGTCAAACATGTTTAATGCTAATAGCTTACGTACTGTCTCTTCATGGAATTCTTTAGCATCAGGTGCTTTATGGAAGTAAAGGTAACCGCCAAAGACCTCATCAGCCCCTTCACCAGAAAGTACCATCTTGATCCCCATTGCTCGGATCTTACGAGACATTAAGTACATTGGGGTTGATGCGCGAATGGTTGTGACATCGTAGGTTTCAATGTGGTAGATAACATCTTTAATCGCATCTAAACCTTCTTGAATGGTATAAACCATTTCGTGGTGAACCGTACCTAGGTGCTCAGCAACTTCTTGCGCGGCTTTAAGATCTGGCGCACCCTCTAGACCGATAGCAAATGAGTGTAGTGTTGGCCACCAAGCTTCACTCTTTTCATCATCTTCAATACGGCGAGCTGCAAACTTTTTGGTGATGGCAGAGATAACAGAAGAGTCTAGACCACCAGAAAGTAGAACACCGTAAGGAACATCCGTCATTAATTGACGCTTAACCGCATTTTCTAATGCATCTTTTAATGCCACTTTATTTGTTTCAGCGTCTTTTACTGAATCATATTCCATCCAATCACGCTTGTAGTAACGTACTGGCTGACCGGTCTTGCTCCATAAGAAGCTACCCGGAGGAAATTCGCTAATTGTTTTACAAACAGGCACTAATGCTTTCATCTCTGAAGCAACGTAGTAGTTACCGTGCTCATCATAACCTTGATAAAGAGGAATTATACCAATATGGTCACGACCGATTAAGTAAGCATCTTGCTCTTCATCATAAAGAATAAAGGCAAATATACCATTTAGATCTTCCAGTAATTTTTCACCTTTCTCTTTATATAGCGCAAGAATGATTTCACAATCTGATTCAGTCTGGAAAGGGTAATCAGGTGTTTGAGATGCTTTTAGTTCATGGTGGTTATAGATTTCACCATTAACAGCTAGGATCTGTTTTTTGTCGGTTGAGTATAAAGGCTGTGCACCACTATTTAAACCAACAATAGATAGACGTTCATGGCTTAATATTGCTTTGTCTGATGCGTAGATACCAGACCAGTCTGGGCCTCGGTGACGCATTTTTTTTGACATCTCTAAAGCAGATGTACGCAGAGCTTTTGGATCGGATTTAATATCAAGAATACCGAAGATCGAACACATAAATTCCCTCTTATATTTCGCTTGTCGCTTAGTTGTTATAATTTCTATACCTTTAATTTGCCTTTTTTACACGAAAAAGCAACATAATTATCAAATTATTAAATTAAAAAGCAATGATGATGAATATTATTCAGTTTAGAGGTGAAATAGTGAATTTTATATGGAGTTAGTTGGGTTTTAATCAATTTTGGTTCATTGATTATTGATGGAGTAAGTTATTGGTATTGCAGATCTAAAGTAAAGTTTAACAATATAGATAGAGTAAAAAACTCCTTAGCCGGATGAAAAGTGTACAGCTAAGGAGTGGGAAGCGTTATGGAGAGAAATAAATTTAACGTTGAATTTTACGACGTTTATTTTTTCTCTAAAATGCGTTGCAACAGAATCCCATCTAACATTGAGCGCTTGATGGTTGCAAATGCTCCAATAGTTGGCTGGTGGAATAGCGTGGATTCTACAATGGGTAACTCTTGCCTAAATGTCGGCAGTGACTGACTATCAATGCAGCGTTGAATAATGGGGAAGAGAACTTGTTTTGCTTGAGTGATATCACCAGCAATAATAATTTTCTCTGGATTAAATAGATTGATGGTCATTGCGATCACTTTGCCTAGGTGATTACCAAGCTGCAAGATTGCTTGTTTGGCTAACTCATCGTAATTTAGAGCGGCCTCACAAATATCTTTAACGGTGATCTGTTCTTTATCTTGTAAGATACTTGGATAACCTTGTGCCATGCGAGTTTTTACATGGTTAATTAATGCTGGATTTGAGGCGACTGTCTCTAGACAACCAAAGTTACCGCATTGGCAGTGCTCACCTAAAGGATCCACTTGAATATGACCGATTTCACCGACATTACGGTTATGACCTAAAAAGATGCTGCCATTCACCATAATTCCTGCACCGGTACCATTATGAACACTAATAACGATTGAATCTTGTACGTCGGTACTGACACCAAAGTAATGTTCAGCAAGGGCGAGAGAGCGAATATCATTTCCAATAAAACAGCTTATTTTAAATTGTAGTTCGATAATTTCAGTTAGGTGTAAATCTTCGACTTCAATATTTGGGATATAACTGACACGACCTGTATCTGGATCTAATAGACCAGGTAATGAAATACCGATGGCTAATAACTCTGTAATAATGGTGTTATTTTTGGCGATAAATGCAGTGATATGATTAATTAACCCTTTGACTAAGCTATCTTGGCTAGTATATGGGAAGTCCGCCTTCATATTGGCGAGTTCATGACCCGATAAGTCATATAAGCTTAATTCGATATTATCGCGACCAATACGAATCGCAATCGCTTGAAAGGGTTGATACTCACAGGTTAAAGATATCGGTCTTCTGCCACCGGTTGATGCTTGTTGTGCAACTTCTTTTATTAATCCTCGTTCGATTAGTTGACGAGTGATTTTAGTAATACTTGCCGGAGCTAGCTGGCTAATTTCTGCGATTTGAATTCGAGATATCGGACCTTTACGATCAATCAGGCGATAGACAACGGCACTGTTAAGTTGCTTTACAAGGTCGATATTACCTATTTTTTCTGTTGCCATTGCTCTGGCTCCTTATCATCAATCTATGAGCGACATTAAACGCTATCCTTGTAGTAAGGTCTTTACTCGCATAGTGCTTAATTGCATATATCTATTTATATATAATAGATAACGGATATTCCATGATGAAATATCCGTTATCAAGAGTGTTAGCATATCGCCTTAACACTTAATATGTAAGGCGATTTAACAAATTATTTGTTGAAAATCATATTATTAATGATATTGACCATTAACGACGGTTGCTTTTACGTTAAAGCTGTTATCAAAAATAGTAATGTTAGCGATATAGCCCGCTTTAAGTGCACCTAAACGATCAGCAACGTTAATGGCTTTGGCTGGATAAAGTGATGCCATACGCAATGTTTCATCAAGAGCGATACCCACATGCTTAACCGTGTTTTCCACTGATTCAATCATGGTCACCGCTGAACCACCTAAGGTGCCATCTTCACCAAAACATTTGCCATCTTTGTAATAAACCGTTTTTCCTACAAAATCAAAAGAGTCAATATTTGCACCTGCGGGAGCCGTGGCATCAGAAACAAGCACTAATTTTTCACCTTTAACTCGATGGGCTAGACGAATGTTTGCATAAGAGACATGAAAGCCATCGGCAATCACACCACTATAAACTTCACTGCTGTCATAAATGGCACCGACTAAACCTGGATCTCGACCCGCAATAGAGGTCATGGCATTAAATAGGTGAGTGGTAAAGGTAATCCCTGCACTAAACCCGATGCGAGCTTCTTGATAGGTTGCATTTGAGTGACCAGCAGAAACCACAATACCAGCATCAGCTAACTGTTTAATGTATTTTGTTGGGCATTTTTCTGGCGCAAGAGTGATTTTAGCCACGACATCAGCATGATCACAAATATATTGGATCATCTCCGCATCAGGTTCACGAATATAATCTACGCTGTGAATCCCTTTTTTCTCTATATTGAGGTACGGGCCTTCTAAATGAACACCTAACGTATGATTTTTATGTTGCGCTTGATATTGATGGGTTGCTTTAATCGCGGCTTTCATTCCATCATCAGAAGAGGTGATAAATGTCGGTAAGAAGCTTGTACAACCTGATTTCAAGTTAGCTTGGTGCATGGTTGCTAATGTGTCAGGGCTAATATCATTATTAAACATCACACCACCACAACCATTGAGCTGCAGATCAATAAACCCCGGAGTAATATTTGCACCCTGTACATCAACAGTGGCTAATTCGGCAGAAAGTTCGGCTACAGGAACAATGGCTTCGATTAATTCATTGTTAATAATAACGGCATGATCATCAAGTACGTCATAGCCGGTATAGATGCGTCCATTGGTCAGTGCATAATGTGTTGAATGACTCATAAGTATCATTTCCTCAAAATTGGGCTGTTACTAAATATTTGTTATTAGCTGATTCAAATTTACTGGCTACTGAAGCGTAAAGAGTCGCTGTGAATCAACTAGATTAAATTAGGTATGCGAACATTATCGTGAAATAGAACTCTGTAAACCCCTTTATTAACACACTGTTTAGTAAGTAATTCATTGATGAGGTCAAAGTGTTAAATCATCAAGGGCAGTGCTTTTTTATCATTTAAAAAAAGTTTCAATAAAAGTATTCTGATGTCGCAATGTTATTTTTAATGATAAAATAAGTTTCCCTTTATGACTAGGTTTTTTTTCCTATTTCACTTTTTTTGGTGACTAAAATCACATTTACAGGTGATTTAATTTGCGATGATAATTAAACCATTTACACTAGCTCTGAATCTAATAAAGCTTAATACATTTAACAAATAGACATAATTTATAGAAATACAAATAATCTAAGAAAGCCAAAAGGGGGATTTACGGTGAATATTCTTGGGTACTTACAACGAGTTGGTCGCGCATTAATGGTGCCAGTTGCTACACTTCCTGCAGCAGCAATATTAATGGGTATTGGTTACTGGATTGATCCGGTAGCATGGGGTGGCGATAGTGCATTAGCTGCGTTCTTAATTAAATCTGGTGCGGCTATCATCGATAACATGTCATGGCTATTTGCTGTGGGTGTTGCTTATGGTCTATCTAAAGATAAAGATGGTGCAGCGGCACTGGCTGGTTTAGTCATGATGTATGTTGTGACAACCCTACTTTCTCCAGGCGCTGTTGCTCAAATTCAAGCAATCGCGGCATCTGAAGTTCCAGCTGCATTCGGTAAAATCCAGAATCAATTTGTTGGTATCATTGTTGGTATTATCTCGGCTGAAATTTATAACCGTTTCTCACAAGTTGAGCTTCATAAAGCCCTTTCTTTCTTCAGTGGTAAACGTTTAGTTCCAATTTTAACCTCTTTTGCAGGTATCCTTTTAGCATTCGTTCTAATGTACATCTGGCCTTCTATCTATAATGGTCTAGTACATTTTGGTGAAAGTATTCAAGGTCTTGGCGCAACAGGTGCAGGTATCTATGCATTCTTTAACCGTCTATTGATCCCTGTTGGTCTTCACCACGCACTAAACTCAGTATTCTGGTTTGACGTTGCGGGTATTAACGATATTCCTAACTTCCTTGGCGGTGCTAAATCAATCGCTGAAGGTGTTGGTATCCCTGGTGTTACAGGTATGTACCAAGCTGGTTTCTTCCCAATCATGATGTTTGGTCTACCGGGTGCGGCACTTGCTATCTACCATACGGCTAAGCCAGAAAATAAAGAAAAAGTGGCATCTATCATGATCGCAGCTGGTTTCGCATCATTCTTTACGGGTGTGACTGAGCCGCTAGAATTCGCATTCATGTTCGTTGCGCCACCATTGTATGTTATTCATGCACTATTAACGGGTATCTCTGTTTATATCGCGGCATCAATGCATTGGATTGCAGGTTTCGGTTTCTCAGCTGGTCTAGTCGATTTAGTACTATCTACGCGTAACCCACTAGCGGTTAACTGGTACATGCTAATTCTACAAGGTATCGTATTCTTCGGTCTTTACTACACTATCTTCCGTGCAGTCATCATCAAGTTCAACCTTAAGTCACCGGGTCGTGAAGAAGCAGAAGCTGTTGTTGTTGAATCAGTTGCCTCAACTGACCGTACAGAGCTAGCGAAACAATACCTAAAAGCATTAGGTGGACACGATAACCTAGAAGTGATTGATGCATGTATTACACGTCTACGCCTAACACTAAAAGATCGTAGCATTGTTAATGAAGCTGCAATTAAAAACTTAGGTGCAGCAGGCGTTATCAAACTAGGTGATAATAACCTACAGGTTATCCTTGGTCCTCTAGCTGAAATTATGGCTGGCGAGATGAAGAATATCCCAGCATCTGTAGATTTAACTGAAGTTAAAATCTAATCCAGAGCGATTAATCAATGTGACTTATTCACTCGATTAATTTGTTGAAAAAGTAAGCCGCCAGATAGCGATATCTGGCGGCTTTTTTCATTGCTCGTTGGATCGGTTAAGTTAATCATTATCGAGAAGTGAGAAATGAGAATGTTAAATAGAGAAAGCAAAGCGATATAAAAGCGATTAAACTTGATATGATCGTTAATGATCCGGCTTTTTTTATCCAAACAGCGCGACTTTCTTTGGCTATATATTGTATAAAGTCATAAAATTGTGGATCATAGCTGTTAACTAAAAATATGGACGACAAAAGTAGGGTGAGATCTTATGATCTCTGGTACTATCAGCCATATTAACTAATTTTAATTCAGAGACACAGGGGTGTTATTGATGAGTGAGTCTGAAGTTCGACCGACTAACTTTATCCGCCAGATAATTGATAAAGATCTTGCGAGTGGTAAATACAATGCAATTCAAACCCGATTCCCGCCAGAGCCAAACGGCTACTTGCATATCGGTCATGCTAAATCTATTTGTCTGAACTTTGGAATTGCTCAAGATTATCAAGGCCTGTGTAACCTACGTTTTGATGATACTAACCCAGTTAAAGAAGACATCGAATATGTTGAGTCTATCAAGCAAGATGTCAAATGGTTAGGGTTTGATTGGAGTGGTGAGGTTCGTTACTCATCAAATTACTTTGATCAACTGCATGACTATGCGATTGAGCTTATCAATAAAGGTCTTGCTTTCGTTGATGAGCTAAGTGCTGACGAGATCCGTGAATACCGTGGTTCATTAAAAGAGCCGGGTAAAGAGAGCCCTTACCGAAATCGTTCTGTTGAAGAGAACCTTGAGCTATTCGCTAAAATGAAAAATGGCGAGATTGCAGAAGGTAAAGCGTGTCTGCGTGCTAAGATTGATATGGCGTCATCATTTATCGTAATGCGTGATCCGGTTATCTATCGTATTAAATTTGCTCATCATCACCAAACTGCAGATAAGTGGTGCATCTACCCGATGTATGACTTTACTCACTGTATTTCGGATGCGCTGGAAGGGATTAGCCACTCTATTTGTACTCTTGAGTTCCAAGACAATCGTCGCTTATATGATTGGGTATTGGATAACATTACGTTGCCGACTGAACCACAACCTCATCAGTATGAGTTTAGCCGCTTAAACCTTGAATATACGTTAATGTCTAAGCGTAAACTTAACCAATTAGTCACTGAGAACTTAGTCTCTGGTTGGGATGATCCACGTATGCCGACCATCTCTGGTCTACGTCGTCGTGGTTATACGCCTGCGTCAATGCGTGAATTCTGTAAACGTATCGGTGTGACTAAACAAGAAAATACTATCGAGATGGGTTCATTAGAGTCATGTATTCGTGATGATCTGAATGAGAACGCACCTCGTGCCATGGCAGTCTTAGATCCGATTAAATTAGTGTTCGAAAACAAAGATGCGGATATTGAAATCTTAAACGCCCCTAATCACCCGAATAAACCAGAAATGGGCACTCGTGAACTGCCGTTCGGTCGTGAAATCTTTATTGAACGTGAAGATTTCCGTGAAGAAGCGAACAAAAAATATAAGCGTTTGGTTTTAGGTAAAGAAGTTCGTCTTCGTAATGCGTATGTGATTAAAGCTGAACGTGTAGAGAAAGATGACGCAGACAACATTACCACTATTTACTGTAGTTATGATCCAGAAACGTTGGGCAAAAATCCTGCAGATGGTCGTAAAGTGAAAGGTGTTATCCATTGGGTTGCTGCTGAAACTGCAGTGCCTGCGGAATTCCGCCTGTATGATCGTCTATTTACGGTAGCAAATCCAGCGGCTGAAGATGATTTTACCACTGTGTTAAATGCTGACTCTTTACAGCTATTAAATGGTGTTGTAGAGCCAAGCCTAGTAAAAGCAGCGGCGGAGCAAGGTTTTCAGTTTGAGCGTACCGGTTATTTTTGTGCAGATAACAAAGATTCCACCGTGGACAACTTAGTCTTTAACCGCACGGTTGGTTTACGAGATACGTGGGCAGGATAAGCCTGTTTAAATTATCTTGATAAACGAAAGATACAATAAAAAAAACCCAGCGATTAAGCTGGGTTTTTTATTGTTTGGTCGTTATTGCTTTCAAAATAAGGAACAATTAACTCTTAGGGGTATGTGCATTTTCATTTGTTTGACAATCATCGGTTAGGCAATGACCATAAAGATATAAGCTATGGTTAGTCAGACGAACATTAAAACGCTCAGCAATCTCATTTTGACGTTGTTCAATCACATGATCGGTAAACTCGATAACACGCCCACAATCAAGACAAACGAGATGATCATGGTGCTCTTGAGTCGCCAGTTCAAATACTGATTTTCCACCTTCAAAGTGGTGACGAGTCACAATTCCTGCATCATCAAATTGGTTTAATACGCGATAAACCGTCGCTAAACCAATCTCTTCACCCAAATCGATTAAAATTTTGTAGAGATCTTCAGCACTGATATGAGATACATCACTTTGTTGTAAAACCTCTAAGATTTTTAGACGAGGTAGTGTAATTTTCAGACCAGCTTTTTTTAATGCCTGGTTATTATCTGACATGGGTACTTCCTTTAGCTTATCATCAGTGATGAGGAGAATATTTTTCTATCATTGATTATAGGCGAGTTAACGCTAACAATAAACCAAATCAGTAAGATAATTGAGAATTCTTATCGATTAGATTATGGTTAAGTTAACGAAAAGCAAGTTTAGATGTGAGAACAAAGAGATAAGGGGAAGGTATGTTAAATTGGATTTATAAGCCTAGTATCGTAAAGCTTGCATTGAATCTATGGCCGCCATTTTGGGGAGCAGGAATTAAAATTATTGAAATTAGCTCGGACTTTCGTTATGTGAGAATGGGATTGACCTTTCGCTGGTGGAATAAAAACGCCAATCGTTCACAATATGGAGGCAGTATTTTTTCTATGACCGATCCTGTTTACTCATTGATGCTCATGGGAATTTTAGGTGAAAAATATTTTGTTTGGGATAAACAAGCATCGATTGATTTCATTAAGCCTGGGACAACAAAGTTGACGGCGGAATTTATTATATCTCAACAGAAAATTGATGAGATTATCAAACAAACTCAACATGGAGATAAGGTTTTTCCTGAATTCATCACTAATATTAAAAATGCAGAAAATACAGTGGTAGCACAAGTTCAGCGAACGCTTTATGTGAGAAAGAAGCCTAAATATCGAGAAAAAGCAGAGTAATTAACGGGTAGGATGAAAAAGAGTAACAAAATATTTTAAAAGGACTTTTTTAATATACAAGAAAGAAAGCAAACGAATATTACTGATTGATATCAGTATCGCTTAGTAATATTCGTTAGGATTGAAAAGTATTAGTCTGCTAACTCAGCAAGACACATCTCTTCATTTAACTGGTTTACCCAGCTAGTTACACGATCATCAGTTAATTCAGGCTGGCGATCTTCATCAATGCATAGACCAACAAATGTTGAGTCATCAACGAGTGCTTTTGATGCTTCAAACTCATAACTTTCAGTTGAAGTATTACCCACAATAGTTCCGCCTTTTGCTTCAACGATATCGCGGACAGTGCCCATCGCATCACAGAAGTATTCAGCGTAGTCTTCTTGATCTCCACAGCCAAAAATAGCAACAAGTTTAGTTGAGAAATCAATCTGCTCAAGATCTGGGAAGAAGTCATCCCAATCACATTGAGCTTCACCGTAGTACCAAGTTGGGATACCAATTAGAAGTAGATCATAGTTATCGATATCTTCTTTGCTGCTTTTAGCAATATCTTGAACATCAATAAGTTGTTTGCCTAACTGTTTTTGAATCATTTTTGCGATAGCTTCAGTGTTACCAGTATCACTACCAAAAAATAGACCTACGCTTGCCATATAAAAAGTACCTGTATCAAATTCTGCAATTATCTTGGATAAAGTGACGAAATCAGCCGACTCCAATCCCTTCCCAAATTAGTTGGATGACGCCTTTAATAATAAAACCGCTACACCCTAAAAATAACACTAACCAGACGATCTTACGACCAAATGGTGGAACATTTCCTTCTTTGAGTACATCTCTAATTGCCATCGCAATAAAGAAAAATATTGCAGCAAAGAGAAAATCTAAACCAATTGACTCAAGCAGTGCCATATTTTCGTATAACATACTCACTCATCCTCATTGAGTTTGCCGCTAACTATACCACATTCATTGATATCCTGTTAACGGCTTCATTAGGTTAACAATAGACTATTTATCTAATTCTGCTAAAAATTGTATAATTGTTCGATTAACCGAATCGGGCTTCTCAATATGCAACCAATGAGTGGTATTGGCAATAATTCGTGCTTTAGCTTGGGGGAATTGTTGCTCAATTTTTTCTTTATGTTCTGGCAGAATGTATTCGGAATATTGACCTTTCACAAATAGGGTTGGCCCTTGATAGTCATTTGCTTCTACCCACCCCATCACCGAACGATAATTATCAATTAAGGCGGATAAATTAAAACGCCATTGATAATGGTTTTCTCCCGGCTTTTTGACTAATGATTTGAGCAAGAATTGGCGGACTCCTGGCTCATCAATATGTAAGGCCAGTAAACTGTCTGCTTCTGATCTTGATGATGGCGTTGTACCTGCAACCGCACGTAAACCGGCAAAAACCTCTTGATGACGATCGACTTTATAGTCTATCGGAGCAATATCCAAAACGACCAAACCATTAACACGATCTGGCCAATCATGAGCAACTTTCATCGCTACTTTGCCACCCATTGAATGACCGATGATCGTTGTCTGGTCTATATTGAGTTTGTCTAATACGGCAACAACATCTTCTGCCATTGCAGCATAACTCATACGAGGAGCGTGTGGAGATCGACCATGATTACGAAGATCGATCATAATAACTTGATATTGAGGAGTTAACACTTTAGCGATCATAGCTAAATTATCATGGCTACCAAATAATCCATGTAACAAAACGATCGTTTTGCCTTCTCCTTTTATGCGATAATTAAGATCCAATGCGATTTCTCTCTCAGTTGTGTTAGTAGAACGTAGAGTATAACGCTGGATCAGGGTATACTGGTATAGTAATTTGCAAATGGAAAAAGAATGAAGAACACGATGAAGACAATTGAAGTTGATGAAGAACTCTATCGTTTTATTGCTGGGCAGACTCAGCATATCGGTGAAAGTGCTTCAGATATATTACGCCGCTTGTTACAAGTCGATGGGGATCAACCATCAACGGTATCAGCTAAAACAGTAGAAGTTAAAAAGCCTCAAGCTGCGAAATCTGTCGTGGTCAGTAGGGATGCGGCTAAGGATCAACAACTTGATCGTGTCCGTGAAATCCGTGAGCTTTTGATTTCTGATAAATTCGCTGCACAAGATAAAGCTATTGGTCGTTTTATGACGATCTTATCAACACTTTACCGTATTGATAATCAAGGTTTTGGTTCAGCGGCTGCATTGAAAGGTCGTACACGACTCTACTTTGCGGATAATCCAGATACATTATTGGCAAGTGGTAAAACAACAAAACCAAAGTCAATACCATCGACACCGTACTGGGTGATCACAAATACCAATACAGGACGTAAGCGCCAAATGGTTGAACAGTTAATGCTAAGAATGGGCTTTACGGCTGATTTCACCGATCGCGTTTGCAAATCCATCTAAAAATAATTTTGTGGCTATAATTGTTTGTAGGCTGCCAATTGGGCGGCCTTATTAAGTTTATTTATAAAAGGAAACAAGATTAATGGCTCAACATCCGAGAGCGGGTCAACAAGCTCAACAACAAGACATGTATAATATTCCGCTTTTAGTTGCGAACTACTTTCAATTACAACCTATCGCTGGAGAACCAAGTCATCGCGTCCTTTTTGGTACTTCAGGACACCGAGGTTGTGCTGATAAGTCGACATTTAACCAACATCATATTTGGGCGATTGCACAAGCAGTGGCTGAAGTAAGAGCAGCACACAATATTACTGGGCCTCTGTTTATTGGCAAAGATACCCATGCGCTTTCTGAGCCTGCATTTTGCTCTACGGTTGAAGTTCTTGTTGCAAACGGTGTTGAAGTTATCATTCAAGAAAATCAAGGTTACACGCCAACTCCAGGTGTGTCTCATGCGATTTTAACCTTTAACAAAAGTCATGATGCACTTTCTGATGGTATTGTGATTACTCCTTCTCATAATCCACCACAAGATGGCGGTATTAAATATAATCCTCCTCATGGCGGGCCAGCAGAAGCTGCATTTACGGATGCGATTGAAGCACGTGCCAATGAAATCATTGAGAATGGTTTAAAAGAGATCAAGCATTTGCCTTTTGGTGACGCAATGAGTTCAGATCTGGTGACAGAAAAAGATTTGGTTGCCCCTTATATTGCTGATCTTGTTAATGTCATTGATATGGACGCAATTCAAAAAGCGAACCTAAAGATTGGTGTTGATCCATTAGGAGGTTCAGGCATTGAGTACTGGCGTCAAATTGGCGAGCAGTATCAGCTAGATCTTAAGTTGGTTAATGAGTCTGTCGATCCTTCATTCCGTTTTATGTCATTAGATAAAGATGGTGCGATCCGTATGGATTGTTCATCACCGTTTGCAATGGCGGGTCTACTTGAACATAAAGATAGCTATGATTTAGCCTTTGGTAATGATCCTGATTTTGACCGTCATGGTATTGTAACCCCTGCTGGCTTGATGAATCCAAACCACTACTTAGCAGTGTGTATTGATTATCTTTACCGTCATCGCGACTGGTCTGCTGAAATTGCGGTGGGTAAAACGTTAGTGTCTAGTGCCATTATTGATAAAGTGGTTGCCGATCTTGGACGTGATCTGTGTGAAGTGCCAGTGGGTTTCAAATGGTTTGTTGATGGTCTGTTCACGAGCAAACTCGGTTTTGGTGGTGAAGAGAGTGCAGGGGCTTCTTTCTTACGTAAAGATGGTACGCCTTGGTCAACAGATAAAGATGGCATTTTGCTTTGCCTTCTTGCTGCTGAGATCACCGCGGTAACGGGAATGAATCCACAGCAGTATTATCAAAAGCTGGCAGATAAGCATGGTGAGTCTCAATACAATCGTATTCAAGCGGTGGCAAATACCGCACAGAAGAATGTATTAAAGAAACTGTCGCCTGAAATGGTCTCAGCTGAAACGTTAGCTGGAGATAAAATCACAGCACGTTTAACCCATGCGCCAGGTAATGGTGAGGCGATTGGTGGTCTAAAAGTCACCACTGAAAACGGTTGGTTTGCTGCGCGTCCATCAGGTACAGAAGATATCTATAAGATCTACTGTGAAAGCTTTAAAGGTGCTGAGCATCTTAAATTGATTGAACAAGAAGCAGAACAGATTGTGAGTCGCGTATTTGCAGATGCTGGCCTCTAACAGTTGATTCGATTGCAAGATAGATCACAAAATTAAGTGATAACACACCGTAATTGTTAACGTTATTGCGAAGTGTGGAAATAAGCCCAATGATTGGTTAGTACGATATACCTAAAGCAGAAAGGTATTACTAATTAAGTCGATTGGGCTTTTTTTATGGTCGCTTTTATTGATCTTGTTGAGTGAAGAAAGGTATATACTTAATTATCTGTTGTGATAATTGTTGTTAGTAGATTAATAGAGATAAATAATGAATAATTTTGAACTAGAGCGTTACTTAAACGAAAAACTAAAACCTCACTTAATTAAAGACTACTGTCCAAACGGCTTACAAGTTGAAGGCAAAAAAGAGATCAAAAAAGTGATCACCGGAGTCACGGCCAGCCAAGCTTTAGTCGATGCTGCGATTGAGCAACAAGCCGATGCAATTATTGTTCATCATGGCTATTTTTGGAAAGGAGAACCTCAACCTTTAGTGGGCATGAAGTATCGCCGAATTAAAGCGTTAATGGATAATAATATTAATCTTTATGCTTACCACCTGCCACTTGATGTTCATCCTGAGCTAGGAAACAATGCTCAACTAGCTCAACGTTTAGATCTTAATATCCTTGGTGGGTTAGAACGAGGAAACCCTAATTCAGTCGCGATTTATGGTGAATTAACAACGGCAATATCAGCCGCTCGATTCGCGGATAAGATCGAACAACAGCTACAACGTCAACCTCTACATATTGGTGATAATGCGCCAACTGAAATTAAAACGGTTGGTTGGTGTACCGGAGGAGGGCAAGATTATATCGATCTGGCAATCGAACATGGGTTAGATGCATTTATCTCTGGTGAGGTATCAGAACGTACGGTTCATACAGCACGCGAAAATGGTATTCACTATTTTGCTGCAGGTCATCATGCGACAGAACGTTATGGGGTTAAAGCGTTAGGAGAGTGGTTAGCTGAAACTCAAGGTCTCATTGTGGAATATATTGAGATTAATAATCCAGTTTAACCTTTTGATACTATTCTCTTATTACTTGAGGTTGCTCTTACTTGAAGTGCCTCTTACTTAAAGTGGCTGGGTTATTTCAATAGGTATGTATTAAGAAATAAGATAAAAAAATGGCTGAGTACATTAACCAATATAAGTTAAAGCCTCAACCGAAATAAAATAAAAATTAGCAGTAACGGATAAATTGATGTGTGCTTAATACATTAATCTATTTATGTACAGTAAGACGCGATTAATCTGAATAAGTTCACTAAAAATAATTTTTTTATATACCCTTCATATTTGAAGTCGCTAGGTTGTTGGCTGTATTCGTTCGCCCCAATCATATAGTACACCTATACTCATGGGGCCTCACTCACTTGCCGCCTACTAGCAACGCCAATTATTTTAGGTATGCATTTATTCAAAAATGATAGTTTTATGATATCTCGATTTACTCTGTCATCAATTAATGTATATTTTAGACTTAAAAAAAAGCGCCGATAGCTGAATAAACAGTTATCGACGCGATTTTTAATATTTGAAGCTGTAACGCTCTATTCTAATTTTATCACTACGCTTCTGATCTAAATCCAGATAAGAAGAGTCGATAATTAGAAGCTATAACGCATACCGAACTGGAATTCGTTATCTGTGTTGTCACCCATTTGAGTTGAATCACTGTGAGATGAGTCATCTAATAGGTTGAACTTGTATGAAGTATAGAATGCCGCATTACCAACATAACGCGCATACTCAACACCGATGAAGTTGATATCGTAGTTGCTTAAGTCGCTACCGTCAGCATTGTAGTAGCTGTAAGTCATATCAACGTTGTTCTTACCGAACGCATAACCTGCGTATGCATCTGTTGCATTATAGTTTACATCAGTAAATGTTTGACCATTACCATTAGTACCAGCCATTTGGCCACCTTGGTAAGTCGCTGCTAACCATAAGCCACCATTGGTATACTTAACACCCATTAAGCCAGCAGTGTTGTTAGCTGTATCACCTGTAGAAGTAGTTGTTGATGTTGATGTATAACCATTCTCTACACCATTTAAATCATAAGTTGGTGTATTTGTGATAGAAGTATTTGTTTTACCGTAACCTTGGTCACTGTATGCGCCTGCAATAGCTAGTTCTAGGTTATCAGTCAGCTTATATGCTGCCATTGCGCCAGCGCCAGAGGCGTTGTTGTTAGCATTGAAGTTACCAGAAACTTGAACGTTCAATTTGCCTGTAGCAAATTCGTAACGAAGGGTGTTTTTAGAACGGTCTTTAGTCGCGTTGTTGTATTCATTGTTGTAACCAGAGAAGGTTTCAGCCATATCTGAGAAGTTAGTTAGATAGGTTGTTGCGTTATCTTGGTTACCATAAGTGATGTTACCATACGTAGTATCAACACCGGCGAATAGGTAACGAGTGTTGATTGCTGTATCGTCTGAACCCGCATCTGTCTTTTGGGTGATTTCGTTTTCGTATTTACCAACGAAAGTCACATCATCATTTAGCTTTTGTGTACCTTCAAAGCT
The DNA here is from genome assembly GCF_021513135.1 of Vibrio sp. SS-MA-C1-2. NCBI lineage: Bacteria > Pseudomonadati > Pseudomonadota > Gammaproteobacteria > Vibrionales > Vibrionaceae > Vibrio > Vibrio sp. SS-MA-C1-2. The sequence continues at coordinate 2,763,223 of NZ_CP090981.1, read as the reverse complement.
TAAACGGACACGAGATGCATCGTTATAACGGCTGCCTTGACCATTGTCTTGGTTGTTATCAGATAAATTACCACGTACTTCAACTCGGCCGCCAATTTTTAAAGTGGTTGTATCATTTTTATAAACTGTTGCTGCTGACGCTGTTGCTGGAATTACGATTGCAGCTGCTAGAGCTGTTGCTAAATAAGAAAGTTTCATGGGTTTAAGCACCTTTGATTTATTACTACTACAAATAAGAAACATAAAATATATTTATTTCGAGATTTTTATTAACCTCATTTTTGTTGGAAGAAATAATATATAAGCACTGAATATATGCAACTGTATCAAATGAGTGTAATTTAATATAAATCAATTTTTAATATTTTAATTCCAGCAAGATGCTGAAATATAATGATATTAAATGTTCAATTTAATAATGAAATCCTAACTCCCATTTTTGGAATTGATTATTTTGTTAATTGTGTGTTTCCAAATTGTGTCTTTTATATTGTTATTTTTCGTTTTTCTTGTTTTATTTTTTAAATTAACAAAGTGATTTTTATAAATTAGAAATAATAAAGGTTAAATATTGTTCAATTATTATTTTTTATTTTCATGTGGACTTAAATCGTATTTTAAATGGTTAGATTTTATCGGGTTAATAAGTGTGATCATGATCACATTGGTATATTTTATATGAAAGAGAATGATTAATTAAAATAAATCCTAGCGCAGTAATAATTTATCAATCAATAAATAAAGGGTAATTAAGCAGATGAAGAAGGGTTAAATATTAGAAGACCGAGCACTATTTTTTCAATCATCTTGTTTATTTCGTTTTTGATACAAAAAAGCCTTCAGTTGTTTCGAAACGTAAGCTCGATTAACTGAAGGCTGATAAGTTAAAATGATGTGGCAATCATTAATCGCTATTCACGTTCATGAAGTGCTTTAAACTCACGCATCGCTTCACCGGTGTAAAGCTGACGAGGGCGACCAATACGGTTGTACTTGTCTTCATGCATCTCATTCCAGTGAGCAATCCAACCAATGGTACGAGACATCGCAAAAATAACCGTAAACATTGAGACGGGAATACCGATTGCTTTTAAAATGATACCAGAATAGAAATCAACGTTAGGGTAAAGCTTACGCTGGATGAAATACTCATCGGATAAAGCGATACGTTCTAGCTCCATGGCAACATCTAGCAATGGATCGTCAATGTTCAATTCATTTAATACATCATGACAAGATTGACGCATTACTGTTGCACGTGGATCGTGGTTCTTATAGACACGATGACCAAAGCCCATTAGGCGGAATGGATCATTTTTATCTTTAGCTCGAGCGATAAATTCTGGGATATTATCTACGCTACCGATCTCTTCCAACATCTTCAAACATGCTTCATTTGCACCACCATGAGCTGGTCCCCATAATGATGCGATACCTGCTGCAATACAAGCAAATGGGTTTGCACCTGATGAACCTGCAAGACGAACGGTTGATGTTGAAGCATTTTGTTCATGATCAGCATGAAGAGTTAGGATTTTATCCATGGCTCTTGCGACAACCGGGTTAACATCATACTTCTCACAAGGATTTGAAAACATCATGTGTAAGAAGTTTTCAGCATAACTTAAGTCATTGCGTGGATAGACGAATGGTTGACCGATAGAATACTTGTAACACATCGATGCCAATGTCGGCATTTTTGATAACAGGCGGAAAGCCGTGATTTTACGATGCTCTTCGTTATTGATATCTAATGAGTCATGATAAAACGCAGCTAATGCGCCAACAACACCAACCATGATAGCCATTGGGTGGGCGTCACGACGGAATCCACGGTAGAAAGTTGCAATCTGCTCATGCACCATGGTGTGTTTACGAACCGTGTGTACGAAGTCTTGATACTCTTCGCTAGTCGGTGGCTGACCGTAAAGTAAAATATAACAAACTTCTAAGTAATTAGCTTTGTTTGCTAATTGATCAATTGGATAACCTCTGTGCAGCAGAATACCTTCATCACCGTCAATATAAGTGATTTGAGACTCACAAGAGGCCGTCGCTAAGAAACCAGGATCAAATGTAAAATATCCATTGGCATTAAGTGATTTAACTTCAATGACCTTGGGACCAATAACTCCATCTAAAATTGGCAGTTCGATGGGATCAAGACCTTCAATATGTAAGGTGGCTTTCTTATCTGCCATAACACTCTCCTTTGTTTATTTTTTATCCTAAACATTGCGACTGTAATTTTTACTCTTACCACCGACAAATGTCAAATTTCATCACCAATCTTACATTAATTGTTAATAAAGTGATAATTTTTAATGTTTTTATTTTTTATGTTTTAATCATGTAGTGGTAATTGTAATTGAATGTTGCACTGGTTATACTGGATATATTGCTGTAGTAACCAGCTGTATTTATGTGATTATTTTTGTTTACAGGCGATGTTTCACTTTATTTTGTGATCTGCCCCAAAACTTGAATTTTTAAATGAATCGTAACGTTGCATTTATGTAATAAAAATGGTTGCTAAAGTATAGGATCTTTCATTATTTTCGCTCAATGGAGCTGAGTGGGTTGTTACGTGAAAAAAAATAGACCAGTAAATTTAGATTTACAGACTGTTCGCTTTCCTATTACTGCGATTGCATCAATTTTGCATCGCGTTTCAGGAGTTATTGTATTTATATCGATTGCTATCCTTTTATGGCTACTTAATCTTTCTCTCTCTTCTGCTGAAGGTTTTTCTCGTGCTGAAGATATTATGAGTGGCTTTTTTGTCAAACTCATAATTTGGGGAATTGTTTCTGCTCTTATTTATCACTTGGTTGTGGGTATCCGCCATCTATGTATGGATATGGGGTACTTTGAAGAGTTGGAGAGTGGCGCAAAGAGTGCAAAAGTCTCTTTTATTATTAGCGTTGTGTTAATTCTAATTGCAGGGGTATGGATATGGTAAAAAATATTACAGCATTAGGACGTAATGGTGTGCATGACTTTATTCTAATTAGAGTTAGTGCCCTTGTTATCCTATTTTATCTTCTTTATATGACTGGGTTCTTCATGTTTGGCCCAGAGATCACTTACCACTCATGGAAAACCTTCTTTTCTCAATTAACGACACAGGTTTTTACACTACTAGCACTAGCTGCACTCTTTATTCATGGATGGATTGGAATGTGGCAAGTATTCACTGATTATATTAAATCAAGTTTACTTAGAGGACTGCTATTAGCGGGCTCTGTTGTGTTGTTAGCTATTTATTTATTGTCTGGTTTTTCTATTTTGTGGGGTATGTAAGTGAGTATTACTGTTCGTGAATTTGACGCCATTGTTATTGGTGCTGGCGGTGCTGGGATGCGAGCGGCACTGCAAATTACAGAGCAAGGCTTAAGCTGTGCCCTGTTATCTAAAGTTTTTCCAACCCGATCTCATACTGTTTCTGCACAAGGTGGTATTACCGTTGCACTAGGTAATTCGCATGAAGATGATTGGCAGTGGCATATGTATGACACAGTAAAAGGTTCTGATTACATTGGTGATCAGGATGCGATTGAATATATGTGTCAAAATGGTCCTAAATCTGTGGTTGAGCTAGAAAAAATGGGATTACCTTTTTCTCGTTTTGACGATGGCTCAATTTATCAGCGTCCATTTGGTGGTCAATCCAAAGCCTATGGCGGTGAGCAAGCGGCGAGAACAGCAGCAGCAGCTGACCGTACTGGCCATGCGCTTCTTCATACCTTATACCAGCAGAATATTAAAAATAAAACCGAAATCTTTTCTGAATGGTACGCACTAGACCTTGTTAAGAATAGTGATGGTGAGATTGTCGGTACAACTGCGATCTGCATGGAAACAGGTGAAGTTTGTTATTTCAAAGCTAAGGCAACGGTATTAGCAACAGGGGGGCAGGTCGAATTTATGCATCAACAACCAATGCTCATATTAATACGGGTGATGGTGTTGGCATGGCACTACGTGCTGGTGTTCCTGTGCAAGATATCGAAATGTGGCAGTTCCATCCAACAGGTATTGCCGGTGCTGGTGTATTAGTAACAGAGGGTTGTCGTGGTGAAGGGGGATATCTTCTAAATAAAGATGGTGAACGCTTTATGGAACGTTATGCTCCTAATGCTAAAGATCTAGCGGGTCGCGATGTTGTTGCTCGTTCAATGATGATTGAAATTCGTGAAGGCCGTGGTTGCGATGGCCCTTGGGGACCTCATATCAAACTGAAACTAGACCATCTAGGTAAAGACGTACTCGAATCACGCCTTCCGGGTATTTGTGAGCTTTCTCGTACTTTTGCTCACGTTGATCCGGTAAAAGAGCCAATTCCAGTCATTCCAACTTGTCATTATATGATGGGAGGAATCCCAACTCAGGTTTCTGGTCAAGCCTTAACTCAAGATGAAAATGGTAACGATCAAGAAGTGACCGGTTTATATGCTTGTGGTGAAATTGCCTGTGTTTCTGTTCATGGAGCAAACCGTTTAGGTGGTAACTCACTACTTGATTTAGTGGTGTTTGGTCGTGCGATTGGCTTACATTTAGGTGAGACACTGCCAAATAAACCGGCAATGAAAGAAGCAACAACTGAAGATCTTGATGCAGCTCTAGCTCGCTTGAATCGTTGGAATTCAACGCAAGAAGGGGAAGACCCTGTTGTGATTCGTAAAGACCTACAAGACTGTATGCAACGAAATTTCTCTGTATTCAGAGATGGCGATGCGATGGCAGCCGGTCTTGAAGAGCTTAAAGTGATTAGAGAACGAGTGAAATCAGCACGTCTTGACGATACTTCAAGTGAATTTAATACTCAGCGTATTGAGTGTTTAGAGCTAGATAACTTAATTGAAACGGCTTATGCAACAGCAGTGGCTGCAAACTATCGTACCGAGAGTCGTGGCGCACATACTCGTTTTGACTTCCCAGATCGTGATGACCAGAACTGGTTAGTACATACGCTTTATCATCCAAGAAATGAAGCAATGACGACGCGTGATGTCAACATGGAACCCGTTACTCGTGAAGCATTTCCACCAAAAGCTCGTACTTACTAATCGGAGAGGATGATAAAGATGAATGTCGTATTTTCAGTATATCGTTACAATCCAGATGTTGATAACGCACCGTATATGAAAGAGTACAACCTTGAGGTTGAAGCTGGCTCAGATATGATGGTGTTGGATGCCCTTATTTTATTAAAAGAGCAAGATCCAACGTTATCATTCCGCCGCTCATGTCGAGAAGGGGTGTGTGGTTCAGATGGCATCAATATGAATGGCAAGAATGGACTTGCTTGTGTAACACCTCTTTCTGACTTAATGGGTGAGAAAAGTGGAAAAATAGTGATTCGTCCACTGCCGGGATTACCCGTTATTCGTGATTTAATTATCGATATGGCACAGTTTTATGAAAATTATGAGAAGGTGAAGCCTTACCTAATTTCAGATGATGCGAATACCACCGCGAAAGGAAATATCCAAACACCTGAGCAGCGAGCTGATTTAGATGGCTTATATGAATGTATCATGTGTGCTTGTTGCTCGACGTCTTGTCCTTCTTTCTGGTGGAACCCTGATAAGTTTATCGGTCCAGCCGGTTTATTGGCCTCTTATCGTTGGTTAGCAGACAGTCGAGATACGGCAACTGAGGAGCGATTATCTGAACTTGATGATGCATTTAGTGTCTATCGTTGTCATGGAATCATGAACTGCGTAAGCTCTTGTCCAAAGAAATTAAATCCAACAAAAGCAATTGGTAACATAAAATCGATGCTACTTAACCGTTCGGTATAAGTTGTTCAATTTAAGTTATCGGTTTATAAATAAAAACGGCTTTCTATTGACGTAATATTAGGTAGTATAGTGTTAATTATTATCGCTGATTATTACCATTAATTGTTAAATAGTAAGCCGTAATATAAAAGAATTAAAAATTTAGCGGAAATCTCATCCTCTCACGTAAAAAGGGGAGAGCGATAATCAAGCTAATGTTGAGATCCTGACAATCTATCAGGAATCATTATGACTTTTTCAAAGGTAAGGGAATAGAATGCAGAACCGCATGATGAGGGAATGGTTTGAAACTTCACATCTTGCTGGCGCAAATGCAACCTATGTAGAAGAATTCTACGAGCAGTTTCTCAGTGATCCAGACTCTGTTGATAGTAGTTGGCGTGAAGTATTTGAACAGTTACCACAAGTAAGTGATGCTAATGAGCAGCCTCACTCTCGTGTTCGTGAATACTTCCGTAAACTGGCAAAAGAGACAACTCATCTGAGTGCGTCAGTGACTGATCCTGATGTTGAAATAAAACAGGTTAAGGTATTACAGTTAATTAATGCCTACCGTTTTAGAGGACATCAACAAGCAAATTTAGATCCTCTTGGACTATGGCAGCGTGATACTGTTGCCGATCTTGAACTTGAGTTCCACAGTTTAACCAAAGATGATCTTCACGAAACATTTAATGTCGGTTCATTTGCTTGTGGTCAAGAGACTATGAAATTAGCCGATTTGCTCAAAGCATTAAAACAGAGCTATTGTGGTTCGATTGGTGCTGAGTATATGCATATTACTGATACGGAAGAGAAACGTTGGATCCAACAGCGTCTTGAATCTGTCGTCGGCCAGCCTTCATTCTCTAAAGAAGAGAAATTAACCTTCCTACAAGAATTAACTGCCGCTGAAGGTATTGAACGTTACCTGGGGGCGCGATTCCCTGGTGCTAAACGTTTCTCTTTGGAAGGTGGTGATGCACTTATCCCAATGGTGAAAGAACTTGTTCGCCATGCGGGAAGCAATAATGCTAAAGAAGTTGTTGTTGGTATGGCTCACCGTGGTCGTCTTAACATGCTGATTAATGTCTTGGGTAAAAAAACTCAAGATCTGTTTGATGAGTTTGCGGGTAAATATGGTGAAAGTTGTGGAACAGGTGACGTTAAATATCACCAAGGCTTCTCAGCTGATTTTGCCACACCGGGTGGCAATGTTCACTTAGCTTTGGCGTTTAACCCTTCACACTTAGAGATTGTTAACCCTGTTGTTATCGGTTCTGTTCGTGCGCGTCAAGATCGCTTAGATGATAATACCGGTGAAAGAGTCGTTCCTATCTCTATTCATGGTGATTCGGCGATTGCGGGTCAAGGTGTCGTTGCTGAAACCTTTAATATGTCTCAAGCACGAGGTTATCGTGTTGGTGGAACGGTTCGTATCGTCGTCAATAACCAAATTGGTTTTACCACATCAAACCCTATTGATACTCGTTCTACACAATATTGTACTGATATTGCTAAGATGGTTCAGGCGCCTATCTTCCATGTTAATGCCGATGATCCTGAAGCGGTTATTTTCGTTTCTCGCTTAGCACTTGATTACCGCAATGAGTTTAAACGCGATGTGGTGATTGATTTGGTTTGTTATCGCCGCCACGGTCATAATGAAGCCGATGAGCCAAGTGCGACTCAGCCATTGATGTATAAGAAGATTAAACAGCACCCGACACCAAGAAAGCTTTATGCTGATGTACTGATTGAGCGCAATGATACGACCATTGATGTTGCTACGGGAATGATCAATGAGTATCGTGATCAGCTCGATCGCGGTGAGTGTGTGGTTCCAGAATGGCGTGAAGTTCAAAGTTTCTCTGGTGATTGGCTCTCTTATGCGAATGATGATTGGACGATGGAGTGGCCAAATCGCTTTGGTCGTGAACGTCTCGTTGATCTGGGTGAAAAGATTTGTCAATATCCTGAAACTCATCAGTTACAAAGCCGAGTCAATAAGCTTTATAAAGATCGCCGCTCAATGATGGCAGATGAAAAAGCCATTGATTGGGGAATGGCAGAAATCCTTGCTTATGCAACCACCTTAGACGAAGGACGCCGTATCCGTTTATCGGGGCAAGATTCTGGTCGTGGCACTTTCTTCCATCGTCATGCGGTATTGCATAATCAAACCGATGCCAGCACTTATATGCCCCTTGCCAATATTCATCAAAATCAAGGAACCTTCCAAGTTTTTGATTCGGTGTTATCTGAAGAGGCGGTATTAGCCTTTGAATATGGTTATGCGACAACAGAACCTCAAGGCTTAACTATTTGGGAAGCACAGTTTGGTGATTTCGCAAATGGTGCGCAAGTTGTTATTGATCAGTTTATTAGTTCGGGTGAACAGAAGTGGGGACGCTTATGTGGTTTAACCATGTTGCTTCCTCATGGTTATGAAGGTCAAGGACCTGAGCATTCATCAGCACGTCTTGAACGTTATTTACAGCTTTGTGCAGAGCAGAATATCCAGGTGGTCATCCCATCAACACCTGCTCAGGTTTATCACATGTTACGTCGACAGGTCTTCCGTCCAATTCGTCGTCCATTGATTGTGATGTCACCAAAATCATTGCTTCGTCATCCGTTATGTATTTCAACGATTGATGATTTAGCGGAAGGGAATTTCCAGCCTGCTATTCCTGAGATTGATGAATTAGATCCAACCCAAGTTAAACGTGTTGTCTTCTGTTCTGGTAAGGTTTATTTCGACCTATTAGAGCAGCGCAGAAAAGATGAACAGCAAGATGTCGCGATTATTCGTGTCGAACAGCTTTACCCATTCCCATATGATGATGTAAAAGCTGCGATTGCTGATTATCCACAAGTTACCGACTTTGTTTGGTGCCAAGAAGAACCACAAAACCAAGGTGTTTGGTACTCAAGCCAACATAACTTCCGCTCAGTCTTACCAAAAGGTTCTGAGTTACGTTATGCCGGTCGTCCAGCCTCAGCATCACCTGCTGTAGGTTATATGTCAGTGCATATTAAACAACAAAAAGCGCTAGTTAATGACGCATTAACCTTGAATTTAGAATTAGAAAATAAGGAACATTAAAATGACAATTGAAATTCTGGTTCCAGATTTACCTGAATCTGTAGCTGATGCAACGGTTGCAATCTGGCACAAAAAACCGGGTGATGCCGTAACTCGCGATGAAGTCTTAGTCGATATCGAGACAGATAAAGTCGTTTTAGAAGTTCCATCCGCTGCTGATGGTGTCTTGGAATCTATCTTAGAAGAAGATGGTGCAACGGTACTAAGTAAACAATTGCTTGGGCGTATTGTCACTGATGTTGTTGCCGGCGAGCCAACAAAAGAGAAAGCGGAAGGTCAAGAATCCTCACCAGATAAGCGTCATAAAGCGAATTTATCTGAAGAGAGCAATGATGCATTAACACCGGCGATTCGTCGCCTATTGGCAGAGCATGATTTAGATGCTACTGCAATTACAGGGTCAGGTGTTGGTGGTCGTATCACTCGTGAAGATGTTGATGCCCATTTAGCCCAAGTAAAAGCGCAAGCAAAAACGGCACCTGTTGCGGAACAAGCTGATCTAGCACCTGTTTCACATCGTAGTGAAAAGCGTGTACCAATGACACGTCTTCGTAAACGTGTGGCTGAGCGTCTACTTGAAGCAAAAAATAGCACAGCAATGTTAACGACCTTTAATGAAGTTAACATGAAACCAATTATGGAGATCCGTAAGCAGTATCAAGAGACATTTGAGAAGCGTCACGGTGTTCGTCTTGGTTTTATGTCTTTCTATGTGAAAGCGGTTGTTGAAGCGCTAAAACGTTATCCAGAAATCAATGCGTCTATTGATGGTGATGAGATTGTTTATCACAATTTCTTTGATATCAGCATGGCCGTTTCGACGCCTCGTGGCTTAGTAACTCCAGTCTTAAAAGATTGTGACCTTTTAGGTTTAGCGGATATCGAGAAAGGCATCAAAGAGTTAGCCATCAAAGGTAAAGATGGCAAACTAACCGTCGATGAATTAATTGGTGGTAACTTCACCATTACTAATGGCGGTGTTTTTGGCTCATTAATGTCAACGCCAATCATCAATCCACCACAAGCGGCAATCTTAGGAATGCATAAAATCCAAGATCGTCCAATGGCGGTAGATGGTAAAGTTGAAATTTTACCAATGATGTATTTAGCTCTCTCTTATGACCACCGTTTAGTGGATGGTCGAGAGTCTGTTGGTTTCTTAGTCACGATTAAAGAGTTGCTAGAAGATCCAACACGTCTACTGTTAGATGTTTAATAACAATTAAAAAATTGGTAGTGAGTGATGCCCATACTGAGATATTTTCTCATACAAAATGGATAGCTTACTACCAATGAATATACAGACATTATATTTGACTTATTAAAGTCAGTTTCGCCCCAAGTACTGGTTTTATTCCAAGTACTGGTTTCGCTCCAAGTTATTCTAGAAAAATAGAGAGCAAACTATAGATGGGAAAAGTCAATGTATCTATTAGTCAATGGATATTAAAACGGATGTAATACCATGAATCTACATGAATATCAGTCAAAACAGCTGTTCGCTGAATATGGGTTACCTGTTTCAGAAGGTTTCGCATGTGATACACCTCAAGAAGCCGCAGAAGCAATCAACAAAATCGGTGGCGATAAGTGGGTTGTAAAATGTCAAGTACACGCTGGCGGTCGCGGTAAAGCGGGTGGCGTTAAAGTTGTAACAACAAAAGATGAGATCCGTGAGTTCTCTCAGCAGTGGTTAGGTAAAAACTTAGTGACCTACCAAACGGATGAGAAAGGTCAGCCAGTGAGTAAAATCCTTGTTGAAGCGTGCTCACCAATTGCTCAAGAACTTTACTTAGGTGCGGTTGTTGACCGTAGTACTCAGCGTGTTGTTTTCATGGCATCGACTGAAGGCGGCATGGAAATTGAAAAAGTTGCAGAAGAGACACCAGAAAGAATTCATAAAGTTGCGCTTGATCCATTAGTGGGTCCGCAACCTTTTCAAGGTCGTGAATTAGCGTTTAAGTTAGGTCTTAAAGGCGATCAAATCAAACAGTTTACTAAGATCTATTTAGGTCTAGCAACGTTAATTGTTGAACGTGATGTTGCATTGGTTGAAGTGAATCCATTAGTGATCACTGAAGACCAAGATCTACTTTGTCTTGATGCAAAGTTAGTGATCGACAGTAATGCACTTTATCGTCAGCCTAAACTACGTGAAATGCACGATCCAAGCCAAGAAGATGCGCGTGAAGCTCATGCAGCACAGTGGGAATTAAACTACGTTGCACTTGATGGCTCTATTGGTTGTATGGTTAATGGCGCAGGCCTTGCGATGGGAACCATGGATATCGTTAATTTGCACGGTGGTAAACCGGCAAACTTCCTTGATGTTGGTGGCGGTGCGACAAAAGAGCGTGTAACTGAAGCATTTAAGATCATCTTATCTGATAACAACGTTAAGGCGGTATTAGTTAATATCTTTGGTGGCATCGTACGTTGTGATCTGATTGCTGAGGGTATTATCGGTGCGGTTGAAGAAGTGGGTGTTGAAGTTCCCGTTGTTGTTCGCCTTGAAGGTAACAATGCAGAAAAAGGAACAGAGAAACTTGCAGAAAGTGGTTTAAACATCATTGCAGCTACATCATTAACAGAAGCAGCAGAGAAAGTTGTTGCAGCATCGGAGGCTAAATAATGTCAGTGCTTATTAATAAAGAGACCAAAGTTATCTGTCAGGGTTTTACCGGTGGTCAAGGTACTTTCCACTCTGAGCAAGCTATCGCGTATGGCACAAAAATGGTCGGTGGTGTGTCTCCGGGTAAAGGTGGAACAAAGCATTTAGGTCTGCCAGTCTTTAATACCGTTGAAGATGCGGTGAAAGAGACCGGCGCAACGGCTTCGGTAATCTACGTTCCAGCTCCATTCTGTAAAGATGCAATCTTGGAAGCGATTTCTGGTGGTATTAAGCTGATTGTTTGTATCACTGAAGGTATTCCAACATTAGATATGCTTGAAGTGAAAATCAAGTTAGATCAAGCTGGTGTACGAATGATTGGCCCTAACTGCCCTGGAGTCATTACTCCTGGAGAGTGCAAGATCGGTATTATGCCGGGTCATATTCATCAACCCGGTAAGATCGGGATTGTATCTCGCTCTGGAACCTTAACTTATGAAGCGGTTAAGCAGACAACGGATGAAGGTTTTGGCCAGTCAACCTGTGTTGGTATTGGTGGCGACCCAATCCCGGGTGCAAGTTTCATCGATATTTTAGAGTTATTCCAAAACGATCCTGCAACTGAAGCGATTGTGATGATTGGTGAAATTGGTGGCACAGCAGAAGAAGAAGCAGCTGAATACATTAAAGCCAATGTGACGAAGCCTGTTGTCTCTTATATTGCGGGTGTGACTGCGCCTGCAGGCAAGCGTATGGGACACGCGGGTGCAATTATCTCTGGCGGTAAAGGCACAGCTGAAGATAAGTTTGCTGCACTAGAAGCGGCAGGTGTTCGTACTGTGAAAAGTTTAGCGGATATCGGTCAAGCACTACGCCAAGCGATCAGTTAAGTTTTACTTTTTGTTTTAGATAAGCACTTATATTCTGAATGTAAGTGCTTTTTTTTGTACTTAGCAAAATAGCAGCATAAATACAATTGTGAGTTTCATCTCATTTTTAATTTTTTACATTATTTTTATATAAATAGGATTATTAAGGGTAACTTTTTCTATTTAGACCAAGTCATGAAATTTTATTGATTAATTAGGTAAGTTAAATGTGATCTTTATCATACTTTTCATTAAATTATCAGTGAACCTATCTTCTTAACTGCTTTCTAAATGACGATTTTAATCCTCATACCGTGATCTCTGTCACTCATCCCTCACTCATCCTTTCATCCCCCCCCTAATTAAGGAGGATGGTTTGTTATACAAATATTGCGAAAATAAAATGGCTAAAATTAGTTATTGAAATGAAAGAATTTATTTCCCGTAAATTTGTTATTGATTTTAACTCAAACTAAAAAGTAGGTAATGATACCGTTATCTATTTGATATTCACTTACTCGATATTGTATGGATACTCCATTAGGGATTTGTAAATGAAATTCGGAAAAATTTGTTTAACCGCTGCAGCAGTTTCTGCAGCACTTATGTCTGCATCTTCTTTTGCTGCTGCGGGCCCAACTGACTTCTTTGGTTACATGCGTGCTGGTGTTGGTGTGAGTGGCGCAAATGGCGGTCAAACCCAATATGAAAAAAATAACGTAGGCCGTCTTGGTAATGAAAATGATGTCTATGGTGAAATCGGTATTGGCAAGGATGTTTTTCAGGAAGATGACCTAAAGTTCCGTGTTAACTCAATGATTGCTGTTACTTCTAACGGTTCGAATGACTGGGAAGGCACTGAAGGTGATGATGCTCAGTTTGCACTTCGTCAGTTTAATGTTGAATCTCAAGGCATTTTAAACTTTGCGCCAGAAGCGACATTGTGGGCAGGTAAGCGTTACTACCAACGTCACGACATTCACATTACTGACCGTTACTACTGGGATATCTCTGGTGCGGGTGCAGGTGTTGAAAATATCGAAGTAGGTCCTGGTAAGCTAGCTGTAGCGTGGGTTCGTTCTGATAATTCAGGTGATTTCAACTCTGCTGGGGCTGCTGATGGACCGAATGATCAAAGCATCAATGTTAATATTGTTGATGTTCGTTATGCAGGTATTAACTTATGGTCTGGTGCACAACTAGAACTAGGTTTAGATTACGCAATTACTAACCCTACCTCTTCACAAAATGATCTAAATACCAATAATGGTTTGATGTTTACTGCAGAAATGACCCAATCATTATTGGGTGGCTTTAACAAGACGGTTGTTCAATTTGGTACAGAAGGTTATGCTGCACCAATGGTTTATGGCGGTGCGGGTAGTTGGTATGGCGTTGCTGATAAAGATGATGCATCAGCTTACCGTTTAATTAACCATGGTGTAATTAGCCTAAATGAGCGTTGGGATATCTCTCATCAACTACTTTGGGCTTCAACCATGAATGATCTTGATAAAACTCAAGATGGTGATGTGACTAACTTCTCTGCAGTAATTCGCCCAGAATTTAAGTGGGATGCACACCATAAGACAATTTTTGAAGCTGGCTATTATAATAATGATAGTGGTGATATTGAATCCACTAAACAAGTAGCTAATACTGGAACGCATGATGCAGACGATGACTGGGTTCCTGCTGAATACACTACAGAAACAGCTCAAGACTCTTCAGGTCAGAAATTCACTTTAGCACAAGCTTGGTCTGCAGGAGATAGCTTCTGGGCACGTCCTGAATTCCGTCTATATGCAAGTTACCTAATGGATAACGACAATGCCAATGCATTTAAAGGCGGCGATTTTAAAGCGGGTGATGCGACTGAATGGAACTTCGGTATCCAAGTTGAGGCTTGGTGGTAAACAATAGATACCTGAAATAACAAAGGTATAATTGACTCGAATATGATAGCCAGTCTTTAAGGCTGGCTCTATTATTTTATATTTTTGATAACAAGAATAAGCAAGAAAAATATAAAATAATAGAGTAAGGGATGTTTCTCCTCCCATAAAAATAGCCAACTAAAAGGTGTAAAAGATGAAAAAAGTTCTACTTCCTCTCTGTATCACAGCGGCTTTATTGTCAGGGTGTGCGAGCAATGTTCAAGTATTAGATACCGATACAACGTCTCAACAACTGCTTGCTCAAAATACTCAATTATCAAACTTAAACTGGCAGCAAGCTAAATTTCCATCATCGATGACTTTTACTTTGGATGAGAGCAGTCAAACCTTACACTCAGATTTGAGTCAGGGTCCCGTGGCTTCTTTTACATTACCAGCAAATAAAGGATCGATTAATTTTAGTTTAGATAGCTTTGCTAATGCCAGTAATATGAAAAAAGCGTCTGTTTTTTCACCTAATATTGCAATCTTGAATGAAGATAATCAAGTATTAGAAACGTTCAATGCCAGTGAATTTAAATATAAGCCAGCAAAACTATTAGATTCTGATTTGTTAGAAGGGGAGTTTACTTATATCCCTGTTAATAATATGCAGACCATAAAAGTCCTTATCTACACAACTGAATCTGATCTAAACAAAACAACGGAACTTTTACACCCAGCAAAAGCGTATGCCATTGCTCATGGTAATGTTCCGCCAGCGATTCCAGATCCCATCGCCAAACACACAACAGATGGTAAGTTCCGCTTGAAAATTAGTCAGGTTGGTCAGCAACCAGTGATTAATCAAACGCCAATTAAGGCTGATCAAGCCCCAACCTTAGATGAAACAAAAGCTTACTATACGAATGCGATTGAAAAAGCGGTTAAAGATGATCAATTGGATAAAGCGATAACGTTAATGAATGAAGCTGAACAGCTCGGAATTAAAGATGCCAAACAAACATTTATTGATGCGGTAAATGAAAATAAATAATTAATTGAGTTACTGATTTATATTGATAGAAGAAGTTTATAGCCAGTCATTATGTCTGGCTATACTTGTTTTTATAGATAATAAAATTTAGAGTTTCGTCTATATAGGTGTAAAATTCGTGGCAAGAAAAATATATTCTCTTTAGCGATTAAATCGTCCGCTTTTTAATAAAAATTTGTATCTCAATATTAGAGGCTACCCAATGAAAAAAACGTTACTCTCTCTTGTTATTGCAACCAGTTTTCTTGTTGGTTGCAGCAGTGCTCCATCGTCTCAACAACAAACGGCTGACGCACAAAAAACGGTAGTACAAAAAGCACCGCTAACCCATTTATCGGCATTAACTTGGCAACCTGTTAGTGTTCCTCAAGAACTTGACTTTAATATTAATAATCAAAATCAACGTTTAAATAGTGATTCAATTCAAAGCACTGTCGTTGCATATAGCTTCCCAGCTAATATTGGCGCCATTAAGTTTCGCTTAGATAGCTATGTGGTGACAGAAGATCTTGATCTGTCAACGGTTTATGTTCCAAATGTTGTGATTCTCGATCAAAATAATAAAGTGTTAGAAACGATAGACTCTAAAAATTTCGAATATAAAAAAGCCAAGTTATTTAACTCTAATCGCTTAAGTGGTGACTTTACCTTTACGCCGACAACAGACATGACTGAGCTAAAAGTCCTGATTTATACCACCAAACAAGATTTAGCAACAACGACTCAATTATTTAATCCTCGTGAAGATACAGACAGAAATTACGGTAATTTACCGATGCCATCTAAAGCCTCATTAACGGCTCATCATGTGGAAACAGGTAAACTCTATTTATCGGCAGATCCCTTAAATAAAGTGATTATTCAACAAGCTGAGCCTGTGAAAGTGACCCCACCAAAGCCAGTGCAAAATGAGACTAAGCTTTTTTACACCTCGGCGATTCAACAAGCCGTTGCCGACAATCAAATAGAAAAAGCGATGTCGCTGGTGGATGAAGCGCAACGATTAGGGATTTCTGACGCCAAACAAACATTTATTGATGCGGTGAAGAAATAAAAGAGAACAAGTCAGATTATTATCTTCTAAATAACAAGAGTGCTTCTGTTGAGTGCTCTTTTTTATTTGTCACTTTATATTGGGTTACTGAATAACCTAATCTGCATGGTTTGAATTGAAGGAATATCCAGATCAAGAAAACCCGATAAAGCGAATGTACTTTATCGGGTTTATTTGGACTTTTTAACTTTAATTTTTAGCCTTTACTTTTAGCTTCTTACTCCGTTTTACCTTGAGTGAGATTTAGCTAAAGTAGGGATTACCAGCTTGCTTCAAACATTGCACCGAATGTTAGTGCGTAATCATCTGCGCCTTTAGTACCGAAGCTATTACCTTGACCATCATAGTTTGTATCTAGCTTACCGTAAGTGGTGAATAAGCGCAGTACAGGGCTGAAGCTATCATAAGTACCTAGGTTAATGTTTTGTGCCACCGTTGTCTTCCAAGATGAGTTAGTTTCACCCACATCTTTAAAGTCAACTTGGTCATATGCCATATCTAGTTGAGTATTGGTGTACTTATTCCAAGTATACGTTGGGCGAACAATCGCTTGAGTCCAAGCTTGGTCACCAGCAAAGTTGTTATCTTGAACCATGTTGATGTACTCGTAGTTAGCTGAGTACTCAACATGAATTTTGCTAGAAAGCACTACGTCACCAGAAAGTAATACAGCATTAGTCATGCCCATACCATCATTTGATGAGTCAGTTAATGTCGTACGTGCATTATCACCTAAACGGTAAGTAACTTGCGTCCAACCCATTGCATAATCTTGCTTATAAGTTAACGCTAACTGCCAAGCGTTATCGTTATCGTATTTTTCAGTCTTAGTTTGTTGAACATTAGTTGTATTACCTAACGAATCAGTGCTCGATTCAACTAAAGGGTTACCATTAGCATCGTATAATTTAGCATCTGTTGTATGTTCATCATTAGTATCAAAGCCGTAACCTGCATTTACCGCTAAAGTACCAGAGTTACCTACTTTAAGGTCATGAAGTTTAGCGGTTACAGCATATAAACCATTGTTACCGTTATCACCCGCAGTTAAGCCAAGGTTTAACTTCATGTTAGCTACGGTTAAATCATCGATACCAAAACCGGTACCACTGTTATTCATCCAGTAGTAATCGTTCAAGCCAACATATTCACGGTTCCAACGCTTACCAGCCCAAACATACGCATCTTCTTGACCTTGAATAAGACCATCTGCACCGACATAAACCTGAGCCCAGTTTAATTGGCCATCAGTGTTATCGTAGCTGTTACCACCTGCATAGTAATCATCCGCATAAACAACAACTTCTGCTTTATGGCCATTACCACGATCGTAGCTGCTCTTTAAGCCAAACTCAAAACCCATACCTTCATTACCAAGACGGCCGGTGCTTTGGAATTGAGATCCGGCTGTTTTGATAATATTCTGACCATTTACTTTTGAATCGTTGTTATCATCTGTACCGTAAAGGTCACCTTGGTTTGAGTAACCAATACCCATACGACCATAGCCGTAGAAGTCAAAATCGACATCACCTTTGTCTGCAAAAGCGGCACCAGAAGAGAGAGCAGCAACAATGGCTAATGAAAGTGAGATTTTTTTATTATTAAGCTTCATGCAATAAATTCCTGTGCTAATTATTATATGTAATTAAATTTTTATTAGATATTTAACGTGTCTAATATTTTTATTTGTTTTTATTTAATATTTCGACGAGGAAGAATTTAACGTATTTAAATGAATTAGTTCAAATGCGATAATTAATAATTAGATTGAAATCACAAAAAGAAATTTAATTAATCGCTTAAGGTGATTTCAGTCACAGTTATCTATATTTTAGCTGTATTTTCTTTTTATTTTACTTGGTGAAATTAATTAAATAAACAGTATTGATAGTCTAATTTTTAATTTTAATACTACTTGAAATGTCATGGGTAAGCTTAAGTGCTTGTTTTGGCGTGAATATTTTTCATTGGTAATTCATGCATAGTTATACTTTAGGTTTTAATCAATGTGCCTAAGTTTATTTCATATGTTAATGGAAATTTAGTTATTATAAAATCAAATAATAAATATGGAATTTAATATCTCATATTTGGAATTGTATCAACTGTATATATTACTTGTTTTTCTTTTTTCTTTTTTTATTTGTTTTATCTTTTTCGTTTGAGTTATTAATTAAGTGAAATGTTCGATTTTAAATGGTCAATGTTTTATTTTTGGATTGAAAGTTTTAATTTTAGAGTTGTTTTTAATTAATTGGAATTATTTACATTAAATGAGAATAAACTTGATTTTAAGATTGGCTCTGTTGGTTTTTTAGGCGTGATTTAGTTGTTTTTTAGCTCTTTTTTAGTTCTTTTAGCTTTATTTTAGGTTTGTTTATGCTCGAATTTGCCATGTAGAAGGCTATTGATTGCTTGAGATAGTTGAAAAGAAGTATAGGGTTAATTGCTTAACGTCAAATGGGAGAAGGTGTATGACTTTAGCTTTGCTGATTTGATTTATGCTATACCCAAAGTAATTGGAGCTGCTAGTAGGCGGCAAATGAATGAGGCCCCATGAGTATAGATTTTCTATATGACTGGGGCGAATGAATATCGCCAACAACCTAGCAACTTCAAGTAAGAAGGGTATATAGGATGTTGAGTAGTCTATTTATTCTCATCTCTGGAAATGAAATTGAAGAGGGTGGCTAATGTATAGCTAAAATAATTAGAGTTGCTAGTCGACGGCAAGTGAGCAAGCGCCCACAAGCATAGACAATGATGACTTACTGGGCGCGCTTTAATTGGCTGAGTAAAAATAGGGAAGCCGCAGAGACGACGACCGAGGGTCCTGCTGGTGTGTCGTAGAACCAAGAAAGGCTTAGCCCTAATACCATCGATAACATACCCAATAGAGAGGCGATAACTGCCATTTGTTCAGGTGTATAAGCGAAACGGCGAGCAGTTGCAGCAGGAATGATCAACATCGAGGTGATAATTAATGCCCCAACATATTTCATGGCAACGGCAATGACTAACCCTATTAAGACCATTAATAGCAAGCGCATAAAGTTAATATTGATGCCTTCAACCTCTGCTAATTCTTCACTGACGGTCATTGACAGTAAAGGACGCCAAAATAAAATGAGTAGTAACAAGGTAATGCCACAACCTAAGTAGAGCCAGATTAAGTCGTGATAGCTGACAGCCAATAAGTCACCAAAAAGATAACTCATCAAATCAACCCTAACATTATCTAAAAAGCTGACTGCAACCAAACCAAGAGAGAGGGCGCTATGAGCTAAAATACCTAATAAAGTATCAGTCGCCACGAGTTTCTGTTGTTGAAGCGTGACTAAGAGCACCGCTAATATTAAACAGCAGAGAACTAATGCAAGGTTTAGATTGATATCAAACAGGAGTCCCATCGCAATACCAAGTAGAGAGGCATGGGCAAGAGTGTCACCAAAATAGGACATTTTTCGCCAAACAACGAAAGAGCCAAGGGGGCCAGCAAGAAGAGTAATTGCAAGACCAGCCAATAAAGCAGGAAGAAGAAATTCGATCATGTGATTATTTACTTATGGTTGCAGTGGTTTGTTGAAGACGTCACTTCATCACCAGCCAGATCGTGCTGATGAGTATGATGATGTTGATAAAGAGCGAGCTGTTCAGCATTGTTTTTGCCAAAAAGAGCTAAATATGAAGGGTCATTAGAGATTAACTCAGGTGCACCTTGGCAACATATATGATGATGAAGACATAATACTTTATCTGTTTTCGCCATCACTAAATGGAGATCATGTGAAACCATCATAATGCCGCAGTTAAAAATATCTCTCAGATCACTAATGAGTTGGTACATTTCAACTTGACCATTAACGTCGACCCCTTGAACGGGTTCATCCAATACAAGCAGATCAGGCTGACGTAATAATGCCCTTGCTAATAGGACACGTTGCATCTCACCACCAGATAACCCATGAAGGTTTGAGTCCATTAAGTGTTCGGCTTTGACTGCTTTTAAAGCATCTAGTCGTTGTTGTTTATTATAACGTCCAGCTAGCTGTAAGAAGCGGTCGGTTCGAAGTGGTAAAGATTCATTAAGTTGCAACTTTTGAGGGACATAACCAATTTTTAGTTTTTTGTCTTTAATGACTTTTCCGCTGGTGGGTTTGACTAAACCTAAAATTGTTTTGATTAAGGTTGATTTCCCTGCACCATTTGGTCCCACTACGGTGGCAATCTCTTTTCGATCTAAGGTAAAAGAGACCTTATCTAAGACATCTCTTTGATGATAAGTCACCGTGACATTTTTTAATTCAATTAAATGGTTCATGATTTGGAGCTCTTAAGAGAATAATTATCGTTTGCAATCTTCAATTGTTATAATGTAACATCTTTCATCAATAATGTCTTTATGGAGAGAGTGAATATGTTGAGAGTCTTAATTGTTTTTTTATCGAGTTGGTTTTTATTATTACCCATTGCGAAAGCTGAGCCATTGAAGGTAATCACATCAGTAAAACCACTGGCTTTTATTGTCGATGAAATTGTTGGAGATAAGGGAACTAACCAAGTATTAATTGGTACTAATGCCTCTCCCCATGATTATGCGTTAAAACCGTCAGACATTAAAAAATTAACTCAAGCCGATATGATTGTTTGGGTTGGCCCTGATCTAGAAGGCTTTATCTCTTCGGCATTGAAAGGCCGAACTCAA
Source organism: Vibrio sp. SS-MA-C1-2 (assembly GCF_021513135.1). NCBI lineage: Bacteria > Pseudomonadati > Pseudomonadota > Gammaproteobacteria > Vibrionales > Vibrionaceae > Vibrio > Vibrio sp. SS-MA-C1-2. The sequence continues at coordinate 2,742,152 of NZ_CP090981.1, read as the reverse complement.
GGCGTATTAACTCTACAAAATCAAAAAAATATTGATATTGAGTATTTTGGTGAGAAAGAGGGTGAGCACCATGATCATCATCAACATGATGGGCATAATCATACTATTAATGCGCACCTATGGTTGGGGATCCCGCAAGCTAAAGAGATAGCGTTATCTGTTAAAAATCAATTGATTGAAATTGACCCGGAAAATGAAGTTACGTATCAACAGAACTATCAACACTTTATTGCCTCAGTTGACAAAAAAGACCAACAACTTGCAAAGCAGTTAAAGCCGATCGATCAAAGAGGTTATTTTGTTTTTCATGATGCCTATGGTTATTTTGAAGACTATTACCACTTAAACAATTTAGGTCATTTTACTGTTGATCCTAGCCGTAAACCCGGAGCGAGAACATTAGCTAAAATTAAAAGCCAGATCTTAAATAATAATGCAAAATGTGTTTTCCGCGAACCTCAGTTTGAACCAGCACTGGTTACTTCAGTTGTTTCTGGGACGGATGTAAAGGTGGGGGTACTTGATCCATTAGGTATTGATATTCCGCGTGGAGAAGGGGCTTATTTAAACTTTTTACAATCTTTAGCCGATGAGTTTAACCGTTGTCTTAAGTGATAATTTATTTTTCAAAAATTAAAGGTAGATGGTGTGTTTTTAATATACCTCTACCTTTTTGATTTATATTGGCTTATGTAACATTTTCTACAATAAGTGAGTTAGGGGTAACCATAATATTTTTCTTTATTGATATAGATCATTTGAGTATTTGTTTTAAATGACTAGAATAGAGACAAATTACGAATGAAAATAATTATCATTAGAGGTTTTGTTATGGTTCTATCTGAATTAGCACATGGGAAATCCGCCCGAGTTACCGGGCTTAACCGTCTACCAGTTGCTACACGTAAAAAATTGATGGTTATGGGATTGTTACCAGCAACAGAGATTTCTGTTGTACGCCGTGCGCCTTTAGGTGATCCATTACAAGTTCGAGTGCGTGGTGTTGATATCGCTATTCGCAAAAAGATGGCCGAAATGATTGATGTGGAGGCTTAAGAATGGAATATCAAGTATTAACGGTTGGTAACCCAAACAGCGGTAAAACAACCCTTTTTAATGCATTAACCGGTGCAAAACAGTATGTAGGCAACTGGGCGGGTGTAACGGTTGAGAAAAAAACCGGTAAATATAGCTGCTCGGGTGACAACTTTTCATTAACGGATTTGCCGGGTATTTATGCATTAGATAGCGGTAATGACGAAAACAGCCTCGATGAATCTATCGCCTCTCGTGCAGTGATTACTTACCCTGCTGATGTGATTATTAATGTTGTCGATGCTTCATGTCTTGAGCGTAGCCTTTATACGACACTTCAGTTACGTGAATTAGGCCGTCCAATGGTGATCATCCTTAATAAGATGGATGTGCTTGAGCGTCAACGTCAAAAAATTGATATTAAACAGTTAGAGAAACAGTTAGGTTGCCCCGTTTTCGCTCTTTCTGCAAATAATAAACAACAAGTCCAAGAGTTTAAAAACAAACTCCATAAGCTTTTAGTTCAAGGTATTACGACTTCACCCATTAACCTTGATTATGGTCAAGACATTGAAGATGCCTTAACTGAACTGTCACCGCTATTTAATGATGATACGATTTCACCTCGTGCTCATGCAATTAGAGCAATAGAAAATGATGTTCTGATTTTAAATACCTTAGATGATGCTGATCGTGCAAGTGCAATTAATGTCAGAAATCGAGTGGCTGTCGATATCGATCCTGATATGCAAGTTGCTGATGTTCGTTTTACTTTTTTACATGGCTTATGTAAATCAGTTCGTCGTCAAGAAGGTAAGTTTAGCCGTACTTTAAGTGATAAGATTGATAGCGTATTATTAAACAAGTGGGTAGGTATTCCTTTCTTCTTCGTTGTTATGTACAGCATGTTCTTATTTGCGATTAATATCGGCAGTGCATTTATTGATTTCTTTGATATTGGTGCAGCGACTATCTTTGTTGATGGTACTCATTACCTTTTTGATAATCATCTTCCAATTTGGTTAGTGACGGTACTTGCAGATGGTATTGGTGGAGGTATTCAGACTGTTGCAACCTTTATTCCTGTGATTGGTTGTTTATATCTGTTTTTAGCGGTATTAGAAAGCTCAGGTTACATGGCACGTGCTGCGTTTGTTCTTGATAAAGTGATGCAGAAAATAGGTCTTCCGGGTAAAGCATTTGTTCCGTTAGTTCTTGGTTTTGGGTGTAATGTTCCGGCAATCATGGCAACGCGAACCTTAGATCAAGAGCGTGAACGTAAATTGGCAGCATCAATGGCACCATTTATGTCATGTGGTGCACGTCTCCCTGTTTATGCGTTATTTGCTGCGGCGTTCTTCCCTTCAAGTGGTCAGAATGTGGTATTTGGTCTTTATCTATTAGGTATTCTTGCGGCAGTATTTACCGGTTTTATTCTTCGTAAAACGCTTTATCCTGGTTCAAGTGACAGCTTAATTATGGAGATGCCAGATTACGAATTACCCACCATGCGTAATGTATTAATTAAAACGTGGCAGAAACTAAACAAGTTTGTGACTGGTGCAGGTAAAACGATTGTTATCGTTGTGACTATCTTAAGTTTCTTCAATTCGATGGGAACTGATGGCTCATTTGGTAATGAAGATAGCCATAATTCTGTATTATCAAAAGCGGCAATGATTGTGACACCTGTTCTGAAGCCAATTGGTATTCAAGAAGATAACTGGCAGGCTACTGTGGGTATTATTACTGGGATCTTTGCAAAAGAAGCGGTAGTAGGGACGTTAAATAATCTTTATTCACCAAGCAGCGAGTTAGATCAGAGTGAATACAGCTTAATGGGTGGTTTAACGGAAGCTGTTCAGACTATCCCTGATAACTTAGCGGCAATTAATTACTCCGATCCATTAGGGTTAAATGTGGGTGAAGTTTCTGACATGCATGAAGCTGCGGCAGAGCAGGGCGTAGATGAAACCGTATTTGGTAATATTCAAGCTAAGTTTGTGACACCCGCAGCGGCGTTTGCTTACCTTGTGTTTATCTTACTTTATACTCCTTGTGTTGCTGCCATGGGCGCCTATGTTCGTGAATTTGGTCGTCCATACTCGGCATTTATTGCAAGCTGGACAATGCTATTAGCGGTTATTACTTCGACTATTTGCTATCAGTTTGGCGAGTTATTAGTTTCACCGCTGAGTGCACTTAGCTGGATTATTGGTTCTCTACTACTGCTTGTGGCGAGTTACTTTGGATTAAAGCATCGCGGTAAAAAGCTACAAGCACAACAACAGGTTTCAATATTATGATTCTTAAAGAGCTAAAGGATTACATTGAACAACAAGGCAGGGCAAGCCGTACACAATTAGCAAAGCAGTTTGCGATAAGCCCCGATGGTGTCGATGCAATGCTTGCTCATTGGGTCAAAAAAGGGGAAATTGGTCGAGAACTTCGAGGCAGCCAAGAGAGCAGTTGCTGTCAAGATGCCGATGAGGTGTGGTATCGACCATTAGCGAGTAATGAGCTAAATATTACGGTACTGCGTTAATTCTCTATAACTGATAAAAGAAAGACCTATACTCTTCATACTTGAAGTCGCTAGGTTGTTGGCTGCACTCGTTCGCCCCAATCATATAGTACACCTATACTCATGGGGCCTCACTCATTTGCTGCCTACTAGCGACTCCAATTATTTTAGGTATAACACCTTCGTTAAGAAGCACTGTTAGGTCTTTTTTGTCTTTGTCTAAGCTTATTATTAAAGCCACTTCACCAAAGCTTGTACTATCTTTCCAGCTTAACGCTATTTTTTCTATTAACTGCAGTGGTTATTTTCTATTAATTACAGTCGTTCTTTTTTATTAATGACAATAGTTATTGACTCTTATTTTCTTTAAAACCAGTGATATCTGATAACCCTTCAACCAATGAATCAACTAGCTTCTGCTGTTTCTCAGTGGTTCTAGCGATACCTGAACTATTGCCCCAAACCGGTCCCGGCCATGCAATATCATTTTCAAAGCGAGCAATATGATGAAGGTGGAGTTGAGGAACCATATTGCCTAATGCACCAATATTCATTTTTTTCGGCTGGAAGAGCATCTCCATCATATTCGCAATCGCGCAAGATTCATCCATCAATTGGATCTGCTGTTCGCGGGGTAAATGATGGATTTCGGTTAAGTTTTCAATACGAGGAACAAGAATGATCCAAGGAAGATCTTCATTGATTAATAGCACTTGGCTTAGAGGGAGATCACCTAAATGAACGGTATCTTGAGCTAAGCGAGAGTGGAGAGAAAAACTCATATCTTAAATCCTTAAACTTAAAGTGAAAAAAAGCACCTGAGTCGTTTAGCTCAGACTCGGTGCTTTCTATGATTGATGATAATCTAAACTTATCTCTTTATTTTAAGTGACGACCTAAATAAAAAGGAATAAATTACATTCTTTCTAGTGTTTCAATGCCTAGCAGGTCTAAGCCTTGTTTCAGTGTATTTGCTGTTAATGCTGCAAGCTTTAGACGACTCTGTTTAATGTCATCTTCTGCATTAAGAATTGGGCACGCTTCGTAGAAACTAGAGAACTGGCCTGCTAATTCAAATAGGTAGTTACACATTAAGTGTGGCTGACCTTCACGAGCAACAGATTGTACTGCTTCTTCGAACTGAATAAGTTTTGCTGCTAACGTCTTCTCTTTTTCCTCATTGATGATGATATCGCCCGTTAATGTTGCTGGATCAATATCGGCACGTTTGAAGATCGAAGCTACACGTGTATAAGCATATTGCATGTAAGGTGCGGTGTTACCTTCAAATGCTAGCATGTTGTCCCAATCAAAGATGTAGTCAGTGGTACGGTTCTTTGATAGATCCGCATACTTAACCGCTGCCATGGCGACTGTTTTTGCCACAACCGCTTTTTCTTCTGCTGGCATATCTTTGTTTTTCTCGTCGATCAGTTTGTTTGCACGAACTTCTGCTTCATCCAGAAGAGAGGCTAGACGAACGGTACCACCTGCACGAGTTTTAAATGGACGACCATCTTTACCTAACATCATACCAAATGCATGATGCTCTAAAGAGATCTCTTCTGGAACATAACCGGCTTTACGAACAATGGTCCATGCTTGCATTAGATGCTGGTGTTGACGTGAGTCGATGAAATAAAGAACACGGTCAGCGTTTAATGTTTCGTAACGGTATTTTGCACAGGCAATATCTGTGGTGGTGTAGAGGAAACCGCCATCTTTTTTCTGAACGATAACACCCATTGGATCGCCATCTTTGTTCTTGTACTCATCTAAGTAGACAACTTGTGCGCCTTGGTCTTCGACTGCGATCCCTTTCTCTTTTAGATCGGCAACAATACCAGGAAGCATATCGTTATACATGCTTTCGCCCATGATGTTGTCATTAGTTAGAGAGACATTTAGACGGTCATAGTTGATCTGGTTTTGTACCATTGTGACGTCAACCAGTTTTTTCCACATTTTCAAGCAGAACGGGTCGCCGCCTTGCAGTTTAACCACGTAGTTACGTGCTGTTTCTGCAAAATTTTCATCTTCATCATAAAGCTTTTTAGATTCACGATAAAAAGCCTCTAGATCAGAAAGTTCTAAATCGTTGCTTGATGCATTGGTATTTTCAACACGTTCAAGGTTTGCGATTAGCATACCAAATTGAGTACCCCAATCACCAAGATGGTTAGCGCGGATAACATTGTGACCTAAAAACTCTAAAGTACGAACAACAGCATCACCAATGATGGTTGAACGTAGGTGACCAACGTGCATCTCTTTTGCTACGTTTGGTGCTGAGTAATCAACGACGATATTTTGTTGTGTTTCACTGCTTACACCGATGCGAGAATCAGCCAGTGCTTTATCTGCTTGTTCAGCTAACCATGCAGAGCTTAAGAAAATATTGATGAAACCAGGACCGGCGATTTCTACTTTATCTGCAATGCCATCGAGATCTAAACAATCAATTACTTTCTGCGCAAACTCACGAGGATTACAACCAAGTTTTTTTGCGACACCCATTACGCCATTCGCTTGGTAATCACCAAACTGTGCTTTTGCAGATTGACGTACAGCAGCAGGACTTCCGGCTGGTGCGCCCGCAGCTTCGAGTGCTTTTGATACTTTGTCATTAATTAAGGCTTGAATATTCACTGGGGTATCCTTGGTTGTCTAAGGGGTTTTCTACTTAGATATATACCCTTCTTACTTGAAGCTGCTAGGTTGTTGATGGCGTTCATTCGCCCCAATCATATAGAACATCTATACTCATGGGGTCTCATTCACTTGTCGCCTACTAGCAACTCCAATTACTTTGGGTATAACGATTACAGAATAAAGTTTAGCATGATATCAATTCCCCCTATGCTGGCAATAGTTAATTGCGTTAAATCTCACTTTTTCTTCATACCACAGCGTAATCGAAGGTAAAAAGAGAAATTTTATGCATAGTATGAGGAGTATCTATCATACGTTAATAAATTGATCGAATCTTAGTTATAAAACAAATGAGCCAGATTAGATCGAATAATATGGTGCGTTCTTTCTATGATAAGAGTGTTCGGTATTTATGACCAATAGAGACAACCAAATTTTAACTCAGCCTATTATCCCACTTTTTTTCCGTTTTGTTATTCCCGCTATTTTAGGATTATTAGCCATCTCATCGGCAAGTATTGTCGATGGGATTTTTGTTGGTCGTTATGTCGGTAAACTTGCTATTGCTGGGATTAACCTAATTTTACCTTTGGGATCACTATTTTTTGGTATTGCGGCGATGTTTGCGATCGGTGGTTCAGTGGTGGTAGGAAAATTAATTGGACAGGGAGAGAGAAAAGAAGCCAATAACGTTTTTAGTCGTACCATGATTGCAATCATTTTTATCTCACTGTTTCTTGGTGTGTTAGGTCTGTTTTTTATTAAGCCTTTATTGGCGGTGTTAGGTGCCAATGGTGAGTTATTTGATTATGCGTATCGATACTTGTGGCTCTACTTTATTTTTCAGCCGATGTTAATGGTGGTGGTGGGTTTAAGTTATTTTATTCGAGTTGATGGTTCTCCTCGATATGCTGCTTTTATTATGATCTTAGCGGCAATGGTGAATATATTTCTCGATTGGTTGTTTATTAGTCTATTCGGGTGGGGGATTGAGGGTGCAATTTGTGCGACAGGAGCTTCTTTCTTTATTGGTATGCTGTTTGGCCTATTTTATTTTATTAGTACGCGTTCTAAATTAACGTTCTACCTGTATCAGAAGCAGTGGCTTTCTGTGCTGAAATCAGCGTTTAATGGGTTTTCTGAGTTTATTAATGAGGCCTCTGCGGGTTTGACGATTTTTATCTTTAATTGGGTCATGGTATTAAAGTTTGGTTCTGATGGTGTTGCTGCCTTTGCTATTATTGGTTATTTCTCTTTTATCGGTTTATTAACTTCTTATGCGATCAGTGAAGGTTTGCAGCCCGTTATCGCAATGAATTTAGGGGCAAAGCAATCGATAAGAATTAGATATTTATTAATGATGGCGGTGAGTTGCATCTTATTGGTCTCTATGATGATCATCTTTTTATTGATTAAGGCACCAGATCTATTCGTCAACCTATTTCTGAGAGAAGATGCTGGGGATGTTATGGATATTACATTACGCTTTGTCAGTTATTATTGGCCAGCATTTATTTTTAACGGCATAAATTTATTGATTTCAGGTTATTTAACCGCGATCCATAAGCCGATCCCATCTGCCATTATTGCAAGTAGTCGAAGCTTGGTGCTGCCTGTTGCTTTTCTAGTGATATTGCCGTGGTTTATGGGCGATGATGGGCTCTTTGCCGCGATTTTTATGGCTGAAGCCGTTACCTTTATTATTGCTGGGTACTTCTATTGGCAAAACAGGCCACAAAAATTATTTACTATTGATAAGAATAATTCATAGAATAGATCAAAATAATATATAATGAAGATTGATGAATATTCCATCAATTCGCTCTTATGATAAGTAGGTTTTTTATGGCAGAACAACAGGGGCAACTCTCCCCAACTCAGTTATTAAAGCAACTTCCTGAGTTTAAAAGTAAAGTGGATAAATTAGCAACTTTAATCGGTGTGCCAATTTCTCAATCAGAAGTTGACCATATCGCGGTTAGAATTAATGATTTAGATGTAGCAAAAGAGAGCCACCAACAATGGTTAGCTTATGGTGAAGAGATATCTAATAATCAGATTAATGGTCGTCCGATTGTTGTGATTAAACTTAATGACGCAATCCCATATGGTGATCAGAATATTTCATGTGTAGAACTTCCTTATCCAGGTAAGAAGAGTTATCCCGAGCAAGGTTGGGAACATATTGAATGTGTTGTGAAATGCTCAGCAACAACGGTTGAAGAGCTTATCGTGGCGGCCAAGTTACAATTTCCTATCCTCTCTGAAAAGTGGCCTTCATTGATGTCTGGCGAGTTTGGCTTGAAGGTGAAAATGAGTTCACCAAAAGGCGAAAATGAAAGACTGCCAAATCCAACGATTGCGTTTAAATGGCAGGGTGTATGCATTAAATTGCATACAGCAACGTTGGAAGATGTGATCGCTAGCGAGCAGTAAAAGAATATAATTACTGTTGATACATTTGTTACGAAGTAATAGATATGATTTAACAGCAGATACCTTACTAATAGGAGACGGAACCCTTATTAGTAAGATAT